>NZ_JBEXCR010000150.1:0-1028 GCF_040605375.1 Nonomuraea sp. NPDC005650 | reverse complement strand
TGGCGGATCTTGCGGCGGCGCAGGTAGACGCGATTGGCCCGGGAGGAGTAGGCCTTGTCCGCGGTCAGGCTGTCAGGTCGGGTGCGGGGACGGCCCGGCCCGAGCCGAGGGATGCTGATGGTGCTCAGCACTCGCCGGAACTGCGGGCTGTCGCCGTACTGGCCAGGTGTCAGCACCAGTGACAGCATCCGGCAGCGGCCGTCCGCCGACAGGTGGATCTTGGTGGTGAAGCCGCCGCGGGAGCTGCCCGGTCCGTGCCCTGTACAGCACGCCGTCGATCGTCGTGCGATGGTCATTCCATCGTCCACCCCGTTGGCCGCCCTCGGGCAGCAGCGGCCGGAGCCGCTCCCACTCGGCGTTCGTTAAGTCACCACGTCCCATGCACTTATCGTGACAACATCACCACGATCAGTCGGCAGATCTAAGAAACAGCTCTTAGAGCTGGCCGGCGCGCAAACGACGGCGTCGTGCCCGGTCAACCCCTCGCACGAGCCCCCAATGCACATCGAGTAGTCTTGAGCGATATCGTCGCGAATGATACTGTTTCAGAGGTAACAACATTGGGATGGGGGTCGGTGATCTTGGATGTCTATGAAGCGGTGACGAGCCGGCGGGCGGTCCGCGGATTCACCGACCGGCCCGTTCCGAGGGAGGTGCTGGAGCGCGTGCTGTCCGCCGCGGCCTGGGCGCCGTCCGGATCGAACCTCCAGCCCTGGCACGCCTACGTGCTGACCGGCGAGCCGCTGGCCGAGCTCAAGAAGCGCGCCGGCGAGCGCGTGGCCGCGGGCGGCCCCTGGGACGAGCGGGAGTACGAGATGTACCCGCCCGCGCTGAAGTCCCCGTACCACGAACGCCGATCCGCCTTCGGCAAGGAGCGCTACAGGGCACTCAGCATCACGCGCGAGGACTGGGAGGCGCGCCAGCGGGCCGCCGCCGACAACTGGCAGTGCTTCGGCGCGCCCGCCGCGCTGTTCTGCTACATCGACCGCGACCTGGGCCGCCCCCAATGGGCCGATGTCGGCATGTAT
>NZ_JBEXCR010000149.1:0-1038 GCF_040605375.1 Nonomuraea sp. NPDC005650 | reverse complement strand
CGGCTCCCCCGCCCGGAAAGCGTCATAGAGAGCGAGGAGCTCCCGGTGGAAGATCTTGGCCGACCACTCATCGGAGATGACGTGGTGCATGCACAAGGCCAGGATATGTTCCTGATCGGCCAGCCGGATCAGGCTGGCGCGCAGCAGCGAACCGGCCGCCAGGTCGAACGGCGTGGCCACATCGGCCGCGATCAGCGCCTGCACTTCCTGCTCGCTCGCCACGCTGATGACCGGCAGGTCGAAGCCGGCAGGCGGGTCGATGACCTGATGCGGGATGCCGTCGGCGTCGGCGACCAGCCGGGTGCGCAGCACCTCATGCCGCTCCACCAGCGCCGTCAACGCGGCGCGCAGGGCGGGGACGTCGAGGTCGCCAGGCAGCGGAATCGCCGACGGGGTGTTGTATTCGGCCGAGTCGGGGTCGAGCTGGGCCAGGAACCACAGTCGCTGCTGGGCGAAGGACAAGGGAAGTCGCTGGTCACGGTCGACCGGCACGATCGGGGGCCTGCTGGTGCCGTTCGCCCCGTCCACGAGCGGCGCCAGGCCGCCGACGGTCGGCTGATCGAACAGGGCCGCCAGGGGAAGATCCACCCCCAGCACCGCCCGTATGCGGGTGATGGTCTGGGTGGCCAGCAGGGAGTGCCCGCCCAGATCGAAGAAGTTGTCCCGGACACCGACCTGGTCCACGCCGAGGAGGTTGGCCCAGATGCCGGCCAGTAGTTGTTCGGTGGGGGTGGTGGGTGGCTGGTAGCCGCCGGCGAGTTCGGGACGGCTGCCGTCCGGGACCGGCAGGGCGGCGCGGTCGATCTTCCCGTTCGGGGACAGCGGGAAGGCGGCGAGTTCGATGAAGATCGACGGGATCATGTAGTCGGGCAGGCCAGCGGCCAGATGCGCCCGCAGATCATCGGTGGCGGGGATGCCGAGGGCGGGATCGGCCGGAACCAGATAGGCGATGAGCCGCTGGCCGGTACCGGTGTTGCCGCCTTGAGCCCTGTTGCCGGCTCCGTCGCCGTTACCTGTGCCTGTGTCGCCTCCGGTGCC
>NZ_JBEXCR010000148.1:0-1074 GCF_040605375.1 Nonomuraea sp. NPDC005650 | reverse complement strand
TGGTGGGGAGGTGGTTGTGCCAGGTGATGGGGGTGGCGGTGGTGTGGGTGTGGGTGGTGGCGATGGCGGTCAGGAGGGTGTGGGGTTCGGGGTGGTTTTTGCGGAGGGTGGGGGTGAAGGTGGCGTGGGTGTGGGGGGTGTCGGGGGGGAGGTTGTGGGGGGCGATGTTGGTGAGGGGGGTGTCGGGGCCGAGTTCGAGGTAGGTGGTGACGCCGGTGTGGTGGAGGTGGGTGATGGTGTTGGCGAATTGGACGGGTTGGCGGGCGTGGTGGGCCCAGTGGGTGGGGGTGAGGGTGTGGGTGGGGGTGGCGGTGGTGTTGGTGATGAGGGGGGTGTGGGCGGTGTGGTGGGTGAGGGTGTGGGCGAGGGTGTCCAGGGGTTGGAGGATGGGGTTGAGGAGGGGGGAGTGGAAGGCGTGGGAGACGGCCAGGGGGCGGGTTTTGCGGCCTTGTTGGGTGAAGTGGGCGGTGATGGTGTTGATGTGGTCGGTGTGGCCGGAGATGACGGTGGAGGTGGGGGAGTTGATGGCGGCGATGGCGGTGTGGGGGGTGAGGTGGGGGGTGATTTCTTGGGGGGTGGCTTGGATGGCGGTCATGGCGCCGTCTGGGGGGAGGGTTTGCATGAGGTGGGCGCGTTGGGTGATGAGGGTGGCGGCGTCGGTGAGGGTGAGGATGCCGGCGGTGTGGGCGGCGGTGATTTCGCCGAGGGAGTGTCCGGCGAGGTAGTGGGGGTGGATGCCCCAGCTGGCCAGGAGGTGGAACAGGGCGGTTTGGAGGGCGAAGAGGGCGGGTTGGGTGTAGGCGGTTTGGTCGAGGAGGGTGGCTTGGTGGGTGTGGGGGGTGGCCCACATGATGTCGCGGAGGGGGTGGTCGAGGTGGGGGTCGAGGGCGTCGCAGGTGTTGTTGAGGGCGTGGGCGAAGGTGGGGAAGGTTTCGTAGAGTTGGCGGCCCATGCCGGGGTGTTGGGCGCCTTGGCCGGAGTAGAGGAACGCGATTTTTCCGGGTTTGGCTCGGCCGGTGATGACGTTCACGCTCGTCCGGGTGTTGCTGCCGTTGCCTGAGCCGGGGGTACCGG
>NZ_JBEXCR010000147.1:0-1075 GCF_040605375.1 Nonomuraea sp. NPDC005650 | reverse complement strand
AGGCTCACGGTCGAGATGGTGACGGCGGGGGCCGTGCAAACCGTCCGGCAGCCTGACGCCATTGCGCTCGCGTCCGCCCTGTCTTGGCAGTCCTACCTGATCCACAGCGGGAGACGGTCCCGCCTCGGGTCACCCTGAGCCGCCCTGGCCCGCCGGTTGCAGGTACGGCAGGCGGCAGGCCGGGGTTCCAAGCGCCCAGGCGCGTCCGCGTCTGGGAAGCCCGCCCCGCGACCGCAGGGGCCGAACGAGAGGAGAACCGCACCATGGATCTGTACCGGCAGCAGCTCGGCGACGTGCCGTTCAGCAGGCTGTGCGGCGGCAACCAGGACAACGACCAGATGGAGTCCTGCGTGGAGATCGCCCCCATCGCGGGCGTTGACGACGCCTACGCGCTGCGTGACTCGAAGAACCCCGATGCCGGGACCCTCCGGTTCAGCGGTTCCGAACTGCGTGCCGCTGGTGTGACCACCATCTAGCACCACCACAAGGCGCGGCCCCTGCTCAGTCTCAGTAAGCAGGGGCCGCCCCCGCACTCTACGGGAGCACCCTGACCATGCATTGGCATGCCTACCAGTGGACGGGCAACGGCGCGGACCGCGCCAACGAGGCGGAGCGCCGCCCGGCATCGCCCGACTTCCCAACCTCGCTGCTACCGCCGATGCGGACCGGCGATTGGCTGGCCAAGCCCGCATCCCGCATCGCGGCCACGTTCCACGAGGTGAGCGAGGCGGCCGAATGGCTGGCAGCCGAGTACGGCAAGGTATGCGGCGCGCTGCTGCTGCCCGAGGGCATCCCTCTTGAGGATCGGCTGGGATACGCGTGTGATGCGCTGCCGCGTGGCGTTGACGTGCAGTGGGGCGAGTGGTTGCAGGGCGCGCGGTTCGCCGGCATCGGCGTGATCTGCTGCCCGAACCGCCACGTGACCCATCCCTGCCCGATTCGGCGAAGCGTCGGGACCAGCACGTCATGAGCAGGAGTGAGCCCGCGTGGTCGCAATGCCTGGCCTTGAGTGGTTCCCGTACGACTGTCTGGGGACGCGGACGAGGGTCCGGGAGTACCTCACCCGTGGGAACGT
>NZ_JBEXCR010000146.1:0-1127 GCF_040605375.1 Nonomuraea sp. NPDC005650 | reverse complement strand
ATGAAGTTGTTTGAAGATCGCTGGGTTGCTGTGGTGATCGTCATCACGGTATGACCTGGCTGGTGAGACAGCGTGCGCAGTGGGGCCAGGCCAGTGTCGAGAAGATGCTCGGAGCGTTGCCGGTCATCGCCGGGTTCTGCGCGCGGTTACGGATCCGGGAGTTGGTGGATGCGGCCTGCCCGGTACGTGATGTCGCGGAGTTGACTCATGGACAGGTGATCGAGGTGCTGGTGGCCAACCGGCTGACCTCGCCCGCCCCGCTGGTGCACGTGCAGGAGTGGGCGCGGGCGTGGGCGGTGGGCGAGGCGTTCGGGGTCGAGCCCGGCCTGCTCAACGATGACCGCATCGGCCGCGCTCTGGATGCCATCGCCCCGCATCTGGACCATCTGGCCGGGTCGGTGGGGCTGGCCGCAGTGGAGGCGTTCGGCCTCGATGTGACGCGCCTGCACTGGGACATGACCTCGATCTCGTTGCACGGCGACTACGACGATGCCGAGCCCGGCTACGCGCGCCCGCGTTTCGGCCACCCCAAAGACCGGCGGCCGGATCTGAAGCAGCTCCAGGCCGGGATCGCGGTCAGTGGTGACGGCGCGATCCCGGTCTTTCACCGCTCCTATGACGGCGCGGCCGGTGAGGTCGGGCAGGTCATCGGCGCGATGCAGGCCCTGCAGAAGCTGGCCGGCCCGCAGCAGATGCTCATGATCGGTGATTCCAAGCTGGTCTCGTATGCGAACCTGGCCGCGATGCTCGCCGGCCAGGTGGCCTTCATCGCGCCGGCCTCCAAGCAGTACGTCAGCGCCGAGACCCTGGCCGGTCAGAAGATCTCTGCGGCCACCCGGGTGGACTATGTCGCCGCCCGGGACGAGGGCAAGCCCGTCGAGCGGCGTGGCGTCTGGCACGTGCGTGACGACGTCATGACGCTGGCCGGGCCGCGCAAGAAGGACCCGGTGCTGACGCTGCGAAGGATCTTCGTGCACTCCTCCGCCCGCGCTCAGGCGGCCGAGGCCGCCCGGGCCAAGAAGCTGGCGCGGGCCGGTGAGGATCTGGCCCGGCTGGAGCGCGGCCTGGGCGGCCGCCATTACCCCACCCAGCAGTCCGTCACCGACCGGATCACCGCAATCGGCCGC
>NZ_JBEXCR010000145.1:0-1143 GCF_040605375.1 Nonomuraea sp. NPDC005650 | reverse complement strand
CTGCTGGAGCGGTTGTCGGACGCGCAGGCCAACGGCCACCGGGTGCTGGGCGTGATCCGCGGGTCGGCGGTCAACCAGGACGGCGCCAGCAACGGCCTGTCCGCCCCCAACGGCCCCTCCCAGGAGCGCGTCATCCGCCAGGCGCTGGCCAACGCGGGCCTGGCCCCGGGTGACATCGACGCGGTCGAGGCCCACGGCACCGGCACCAAACTCGGCGACCCCATCGAAGCGCAGGCGCTGCTGGCCACGTACGGGCGCGATCGTGATCCTGCGGACCCGCTGTGGCTGGGGTCGTTCAAGTCCAACGTCGGGCATGCGCAGGCCGCTTCCGGCGTGGGGGGTGTGATCAAGATGGTCCTGGCCGCCCGCGAGGGGCTCCTCCCGCAAACCCTGCACATCTCCACCCCCACTACCCACGTCGACTGGGAACAGGACCAGATCCGCCTCCTCCAGCAGGCCCGGGAATGGACCAACCGAGCCGACCAGCCGCGCCGCGCCGCCGTCTCCTCCTTCGGCATCAGCGGCACCAACGCCCACCTCATCCTCGAACAGGCCCCCGCCCTCGACACCGGTGCCGGTTCGGCCGCCGGCTCCGGGGCGGGCGCGGCTGCCGGTGCCGAGGCCGTACGTCCCCTGCCGCTGGTCCCGATCACTCTGTCCGCTCGCGACCAGGTCAGCCTGGCCGCCCAGGCCGCCCGCCTGGCCGGCCACCTCGCCGCCCACCCGGACCTCCCGCTCCACGACCTCGCCCTGTCCACCGCCAGCCGGGCCCACCTGGAGCAGCGCGCGGTCATCCTCGCCGGCACTTCCGACGACCTCCACCAAGCCCTCCACCACCTCACCACCACCAAGGGCGCTGGAGGTGGCAACGGCGTCGGCGCGGTCAACGGCAGCGGCAACGGCACCGCCAACGGCACGGGCGGCGGCAGCGACGTGGGCGCGGGCATCGGCAGCCGCGGCAACGGCACGGGCGCCGACGGCGCCACCGTCAACGGCGGCCTCAATGGCAGCGGCACCAACGAGAGCAACGGCGTGGGCATGGCGACCCCCGGTACCCCCGGCTCAGGCAACGGCAGCAACACCCGGACGAGCGTGAACGTCATCACCGGCCGAGCCAAACCCGGAAAAATCGCGTTCCTCTAC
>NZ_JBEXCR010000144.1:0-1149 GCF_040605375.1 Nonomuraea sp. NPDC005650 | reverse complement strand
GTCAGCACCACCAGCCCGGCCACCCCGGCCGCCGCGCAGTCACGCGCCACATCCAGCACCCGCCGGGCGGGCACCGCCACCACCGCCAGATCCACGCCGTCGGGCACCTTGGGGTGGCAGGCCAGTCCGGCGATCTCGCCGGCGCTGGGGTTGACGGGATGGATCGGGCCGCAGAAGCCGCCGTCGATGAGGTTGCGCAGCACCTTGTGCCCGATGGCGTGCTCGTCACGGCTCGCGCCGATCACCGCCACCGAACGCGGCGCCAGCACCCGCGCCAGTGACGCTCGCTCCGCCTCGTGGTCACGAGCCTCGATGGCCGCCATCAGCCTGGGGGTGGGCTCGGCGGCGATGCTGACGTGCAACGTGCCGCCCTCGAAGTACTGCTCCAGCTTCAGGCCCAGGTCGCGCAGCACCTGGATCATCGGCCGGTTCTCGGCCAGCACGTCGGCGACCAGCTCGCGCACGCCGTGCTCGGCGGCGTCCACGGCGAGGTGCTCCAGCAGCAGCGTGCCCAGGCCATGCCCGTGCACGGCGTCGTCCAGAAGGATGCCCAGGTCGGCACGACCATCCTCCATGGGGATGTACTCGGCGACCGCGACCAGCCGGCCGCGCAGGCCGGCCACCCGCGCGCGGCCGCCGTAGCTGTCACTGGTGATGCGATCGATGTAGGCGTGGGCGGTGTTGCGACCGCCGGTGAAGAAACGCAGGTACGCCGAGCGTTCCGACGAGCGGTCGACCAACTGGTGCAGGCCCTCGCGGTCGGCGGGGCACAGCGGGCGCACATGAGCGATGCCGCCGTCACGCAGCAGCACGTCGTACCCGTCAGGCATGCTGGGCTCCCGTTCAGACGCAAGTTCGGCCTTCAGACATGACGATTCCGCAGGGCGGGCGCGCTCGGCAGTGCTGGACGGCTCTCCGGCTAAGGCCGAAGGTCCCTGGCACTTGCCGGGGGACCAAGGTCCTGGCGGGCCGGGTCACCCGACCCTACGGCGGGCTCCAGTAGTGCTCCGACACTGAAGGTAATGACTTCCCTGCCCGTGAAAGGGGCCCGAGAACATGGATCAGATCGTGCTCGGCTATGACGGCTCGGATTTCGCGATGCAGGCTCTGGACTGGGCGCTGGACGAGGCGGAGCTTCGCAAGCTGCCG
>NZ_JBEXCR010000143.1:0-1175 GCF_040605375.1 Nonomuraea sp. NPDC005650 | reverse complement strand
GGTGGAGCGGCATGAGGTCTTACGGACCCGGCTGGTCGCAGACGCCGACGGCATCCCGTACCAGATCATCGATCCTCCCAAGAGCTTCGACCTGCAGTTTGCGGATCTATCGGATCGGCCCAGCCCGCACCGGGCTGTGCAAGACCTCATCGCTACAGACGCGGCAATTCCGTTCGATCTGGCCATGGGGCCGCTGCTGCGCGGCACGTTGATCCGTCTCGCCGACGACCTGCACATCCTGGCCTTGTGCATGCATCACGTCATCTCCGACGAATGGTCGGCCAAGATCTTCCACGGGGAGTTTCTCTCGTTGTACGAGGCTTTCCGGGCAGGGAAGCCGTCGCCGCTGTCGCCGTTGCCGGTGCAATACGCCGACTTCGCGCAGTGGCAGCGTTCCTGGCTCACCGGCGAGATCTTGGAGGAGCAGCTCGGTTACTGGCGGCGGCAGCTGGCCCAGCCCTCAGTGCTGGACTTGCCCACCGATCGAGCCCGGCCTCCGGTCCGCGACACCGCCGGTGCCGCGTTGGACTTCCGCATCAGCCCGGAGGCGGCCGAGGGCCTTCGAGCATTGTCACGCCGCACTGGCGCGACGATGTTCATGACGTTGCTGGCTGCTTACACCGTGCTGCTCGGCCGCTATAGCCGTCAGGATGACGTGCTGGTCGGTACGCCGGTGGCCAATCGGAATCAGGCCGAGACCGAGGATTTGATCGGGTTCTTCGTCAACACGCTGGTCCTGCGCGCTGATCTGTCGGGCGATCCGGCCTTCACCGATCTGTTGCAGCAGGTGCGGGCCACGGCGCTAGATGCTTACGGTCATCAGGATCTGCCGTTCGAGCAGCTCGTTGACGAGCTCGGCATCGACCGCGACCGCTCCCGGACTCCGCTGTTCCAGACGCTGTTCAACTACCTCACCACCGAACCCAGCAACGATCTTCTTGGTGAGCAAGGGCTGGACATACAGGCGGAATCGCTGACGATCAAGTTCGACCTTGTGTTGACCATGAGCTCCACGGCGGATGGCGAGCTGATGGGGTCCATTCAGTACAGCACTGCGTTGTTTGATCGTTCGACGGTTGAGCGGTTGGTCGGTCACCTGCAGACGCTGGTCGAATGCGTCGCGGCCGATCCCGGACGGCCGTTGTCGGCGCTGCCCCTGCTCACCGACGCCGAGC
>NZ_JBEXCR010000142.1:0-1365 GCF_040605375.1 Nonomuraea sp. NPDC005650 | reverse complement strand
CTAGGGCCTGTTTCAGAAGTGGATCACCTAGGTGGTCCACCTCCGGGATGATCTTTGTGTGGGTCGGGGTGATTTGACCGCGGAGCAGTGGGCGATGCTGGAGCCGTTGTTGCCGGTGGGCAGGAAAGCGGGCCGTCCCCCGCTGTGGGCGAAGCGGAAGCTCATCGACGGGATCCGATGGCGAGTTCGGACTGGCGCGCCATGGCGGGATGTGCCCGGGCGGTATGGGCCATGGCAGACGGTGTACGGGTTGTTTCGCCGCTGGCAGCGGGACGGAGTCTGGGCGCGCATCCTTGTCGCGTTACAGGCACAAGCCGATGCCGAAGGGCTGATCACCTGGGATGTGTCGGTGGATTCCACCATCGTCCGCGCGCACCAGCACGCCGCCGGTGCGCGAAGAGACGGGGATGCTCAGAGGGAACCACCCGGCGGAGCTCGTACGGAACCAGACGATCACGGGCTGGGCCGATCGCGTGGCGGTCTGACCACCAAGACGCACCTGGCTGTGGAACAGGGGCAAAAGCCGCTGTCGTTGGTGGTCACGGCTGGGCAGCGGGGCGACTCCCCGCAGTTCAGGCCGGTGCTGGAGGGGATTCGGGTGCCGCGTCCGGGCGGGGGTCGTCCCCGTACTCGCCCCGATCGAGTCCGCGCCGACAAGGCCTACTCCTCTCGCGGCAACCGCTCCTACCTGCGCCGGCGTGGTATCAGATGCACCATCCCCGAAAAGAAGGATCAGGCGGCTCACCGCCGCAAACGTGGATCGCGCGGCGGCCGGCCTCCCGTGTTCGACAAGGTCGACTACCGCGAGCGCCACGCCGTCGAGTGCGCGATCAACCGGCTCAAGCGCAACCGGGCCGTGGCCACCCGGTACGACAAGCTGGCCGTCCGCTACGAAGCGACCGTGCATATCGCCTGCATCAACGAGTGGTTGTGACCACGCTCTTGGCCGCGGCTGGGATCTTGCACAATCTGTTTCAGTGGTGACCCGTACGTCTGGAAAAGGGGCCGATAGTGGGGCGCGAGTACATCCGGCTGAAGGCGGAAAACGAGGGCGGCGAACTCATCGTGGAGCCGTCCGAGGACGCCCTCTACGAGATGATCATTGAGCTCGCCCTCCCCGACAACACCTTCGTCCTCGTCGAACCAGACGAAGACGATCCCACCTGGTTCGCCTCAGTCGCCTGCCTCGACGATGGCGCCTACGAGGTCGAATACCGCGACCCGCTTCATCGGTATCACCGCCTTGACACCGCGACCGACCCGAGCCGTATCGCTTCCGACGTCACCATCTGGACCGCTCAGGCATCGCGAGCACACGCAGCCCTCACCCGAGACTCCTCACCCGACTTCTAAAACAGGCCCTAG
>NZ_JBEXCR010000141.1:0-1406 GCF_040605375.1 Nonomuraea sp. NPDC005650 | reverse complement strand
CCGACCTTCGCATGATCTTCGCTGAGGGCGCCGACAGCCTGTCGGCCACCATCGAATACAGCACGGCCTTGTTCGACCAGGCCACGATCGAGCGGTTGGTCGGCCACCTTCGGGTGCTGCTGGATGCCGTCACCGCTGATCCGGACCGGCCGTTGTCTGCCTTGCCCGTCCTGACGTCGGCTGAGCGGCAGGCGCTGGACGACGTGAACGCTACCAGGACGGTGCTGCCTGAGGTGGGGGGTGTGCATGAGCTGATCGCGGCTTGTGCGGTGGCTGCTCCTGAGGCGGTGGCGGTGGCCGATTCTGCGGGGGAGGTCAGCTATGGGGAGTTGGAGGCTCGTGCCAATCGGCTGGCTCATCGGCTGATCGGGTTGGGTGCGGGTGCGGAGACGACGGTGGCGTTGTGTCTTCCGCGTGGTGTGGACCTGGTGGTGGCCGTGCTGGCGGTGTGGAAGGCGGGCGCGGCTTATCTGCCGCTGGATCCGACCTATCCGGTGGATCGGCTGGCCTTTTTGCTGGCTGACAGCGGGGCGGGTCTGCTGCTGACCACCGGGGACCTGCTGGAGGAGCTGCCTGCGGGTCGGCTGCGGACGCTGCTGGTGGACGATCCGGGCATACAGGTTATGCCGGTCACGGCTCCCGACGTGGTTGTTGTCCCAGATCAGGCGGCCTACCTGATTTACACCTCCGGTTCCACCGGCCGTCCGAAGGGGGTACGGGTCGGGCATCGGGGTCTGGTGAATCTGGTGGTGGCGCAGCGGGAGGCGTTCGGGGTTTCGGCTTCTTCGCGGGTGTTGCAGTTTGCGTCGCCTGGGTTTGATGCGGCGGTGTCGGAGATTGCGGTGACGTTGGCTGCGGGGGCGACGCTGGTGGTTCCGGGTGTGGAGCAGCGGGTGGCCGATCTGGCGGGGTTCATCGATGGGCAGCGGGTGGATGTGGCGACGTTGCCGCCGTCGCTGCTGGCCACGCTGGACCCGGCGCAGCTACCCGGGTTGACGTTGATCAGCGCTGGTGAGCATCTGGACCCGGCGCTCGCGCAGGTGTGGGGGAGCCGTCATCGGCTGCTGAACGCCTACGGCCCGACCGAGGCGACGGTGTGCGCGACCATCGGTCAGGATCCGGCCGGGATCGGCGGTCCGATCGCCAACACCACCACCCACGTGTTGGATGCCCATCTCAACGCCACCCCCACCGGTGTGTCCGGGGAGTTGTTCGTCGGCGGTGTCGGCCTGGCCCGCGGCTATCACGGCCGGCCCGCGCTGACGGCGGAGCGGTTCGTCGCCGACCCGCACGCGGGTGACGGTTCGCGGCTGTATCGGACCGGTGATGTGGCTGTGTGGCGGCCGGATGGCCAGTTGGTCTTCCTGGGGCGGACCGATCATCAGGTGAAGATTCGTGGTTTCCGG
>NZ_JBEXCR010000140.1:0-1407 GCF_040605375.1 Nonomuraea sp. NPDC005650 | reverse complement strand
GGGTGTGTCCAGCTAACGGTGTATCTCGATCTTGATTAGTTATCGGATGGTCGGGGTCAAGCGGCCTTCGAAGGTGATGGCGAAGGCGTTCAGGGCGGCTTTCCATCGAGTGACCCAGCGTTTGCGGCCCTTGCCGGTCGGGTCCAGACTCATGATCGCCATGTAGACGCACTTGAGCGCGGCCTGCTCGTTCGGGAAGTGGCCGCGGGCCTTGACCGCCCGGCGGATGCGGGCGTTGACCGATTCGATGGCGTTGGTCGAGCAGATCACCCGACGGATCTCGGTGTCGAAGTTGAGGAAGGGCACGAACTCGGCCCAGGCGTCCTCCCACAACTTCACGATCGCCGGATACTTACCGCCCCAGACCTCGGCGAACTCCAAGAAGCGCTCGAGCGCGGCGGCTTCGGTCGGGGCGGTGTAGACGGGCTTGAGGGCCTTGGCGATGGCGTCCCAGTGCTGGCGGGCGGCGTAGCGGAACGAGGCGCGCAGCAGGTGCACCACGCAGGTCTGCACCACGGCTTGCGGCCAGACCTGCTCGATGGCCTGCGGCAGGCCCTTGAGCCCGTCGCAGACCACCATCAGCGCATCCACGACGCCGCGGTTCTTGATCTCGGTGAGCACGTGCAGCCAGAACTTCGCGCCCTCACCGCCGTCGCCGGCCCACAGCCCGAGGATGTCGCGCTCGCCATCGACGGTGACCGCCATCGCCACATAGATGGGCCGATTGGCGACCTGGCCCTCGCGCAACTTCACGTGAATCGCGTCGATGAAGATCACCGGATAGACGCCATCAAGCGGCCGATTCTGCCATTCGGCCATCCCATCGAGCACCTTGTCGGTGATGGTGGAGATGGTCTGCTTGGACACCTCAGCGCCGTAGACCTCGGCCAAATGGGCGGAGATCTCCCCGGTGGTCAGGCCCTTGGCGGCCAGCGAGATGACCATCTCATCCACGCCGGATAGCCGTCGCTGCCGCTTGCGGACGATCTTCGGCTCGAAGCTGCCGTCCCGGTCCCGCGGCACGCTGATCTCCACCGGCCCGACATCGGTGAGCACGGTCTTGGAGCGGGCGCCGTTGCGGCTGTTGCCGGTCTCGGTGCCGGCTCCTCTCTCGTGCTTGTCATAGCCGAGATGGTCAGTGATCTCGCCCTCGAGTGCGGACTCCAGCACCAGCTTGGTCAGCCGGCCCAGCAGCCCGTTCTCGCCCACCAGTTCCACGCCGTCGGCGCGGGCCTGGTCGACCAGCCTGGCCACCAGCTCCCGATCCGATTCCTTGGGCTGCTGATCCTTGGGCTCCTTGCGCGCCACCGGGGCATCCTCCAGGTCGATCTCCGTCGATGCCTGGATCACAGTACTCATCAGGCGTTCCTCCATGATCAGGAGTTACACCGTTGTTCTTACACTCCC
>NZ_JBEXCR010000139.1:0-1446 GCF_040605375.1 Nonomuraea sp. NPDC005650 | reverse complement strand
GTCACCGGGACCGGTTCGTCCGGCTCGGCCTACTACGCGACGATCCCGGTCAGCCTGTACGCCGACGGCGCGCTGATCCGCTGGCGCGTGCGGGGTGAGGACGGCAAGGCCACCAGCGCGTGGAGCCCCTGGTGCGAGGCCACCGTGGACGCCACCGCCCCGGGCCGTGAGCCGGTCGTGTCCTCGCCCCAGTACTCCGAGGACACCTGGAACGACGGCGTGGGCCTGGCGGGCACCTTCACGTTCGACCCCAACGGCGTCACCGACGTGGCCGCCTACGTCTACGGGCTGGACACCACGCCCAAGACCGAGGTCGCGCCCGCCGCGGACGGCACGGCCACGATCGCGCTCACCCCGCGCCACGACGGCCCCAACGTCCTGTCGGTACGCAGCAAGGACCGCGCGGGCCAGCTCGGCCCGATCCGCACGTACGTCTTCAACGTCAACTCCGGCCGCGCGCCCAGCGGTCACTGGACCCTGGACGAGGGCCAGGGCACCGTGGCCGCCGACGGCGCGAATGCCCACCCGGCCACGTTGTACGGGGCCACGTGGACGACCGGCAGGACGGGCATGGGGCTGCGCCTGGCCAACGCCTACGCGCAGACCTCCGGCCCGATCACCGACACCAGCCGCAACTTCACCGTCTCCGCCTGGGCGAGGCTGACGGGCAACGCCGCCACCGCCACCGTCGTCACCCAGGAAGGCGCCAGGGCCGAGGGTTTCGCGCTGCAGTACTCCAAGGGCGATGACCGCTGGGCGCTGGTGCGCGCGGGTTCGGACGCCGACGGCGCCGCGACGGTCAAGGCGCTGTCGGCCGCCGCCCCGAGGCTGAACGAGTGGACCCATCTGGTGGGGGTCTACGACTCGGCCGCGGGCCAGATCTCGCTCTATGTCAACGGCAAGCTGGAGTCCTCGGTCGCCTTCACCCAGCCGTGGAACGCCACCGGGCCGCTGACCATCGGCCGTGGCAAGGTCAACGGCGCGGCGGCGGAGTCCTGGCCGGGTGATGTGGACGAGGTCCGCGTCTATGGCCGGGCGATGTTCGCCGACGAGGTCGCCGATCTGGTCAACAGCGCTGCCACGCTGGTCGGCCACTGGCAGCTGGATGAGGAGTCGGGCACGAGCGCGGCGGAGGCTTCCGGCCGCTCGACGGCTGCGACGCTGGCCGGGGGCGCGTCGTGGACGGCCGGCTGGCTGGACGGCGCGCTCGCGCTGGACGGCGTCAACGGCTATGCCCAGAGCGGCGGGCCCGCGGTGAACACCAGGTCGAGCTTCACCGTGGCAGCCTGGGTCCAGCTCGACTACCTGCCCACCGTCGACACCTTCGCGGTGGCCCAGCCGGGCAGCCGGACGGCCGGGTTCCAGCTCGGCTTCGACAAGGAGCAGGGCCGCTGGACCCTCGGTATGAGGGCTGCCGACACCGACACCGGCGCCTTGGTGCGGACC
>NZ_JBEXCR010000138.1:0-1446 GCF_040605375.1 Nonomuraea sp. NPDC005650 | reverse complement strand
GTCACCGGGACCGGTTCGTCCGGCTCGGCCTACTACGCGACGATCCCGGTCAGCCTGTACGCCGACGGCGCGCTGATCCGCTGGCGCGTGCGGGGCGAGGACGGCAAGGCCACCAGCGCCTGGAGCCCCTGGTGCGAGGCCACCGTGGACGCCACCGCCCCGGGCCGCGAGCCGGTCGTGTCCTCGCCCCAGTACTCCGAGGACACCTGGAACGACGGCGTCGGCCTGGCCGGCACCTTCACGTTCGACCCCAACGGCGTCACCGACGTGGCCGCCTACGTCTACGGCCTGGACACCACGCCCAAGACCGAGGTCGCGCCCGCCGCCGACGGCACGGCCACGATCGCGCTCACCCCGCGCCACGACGGCCCCAACGTCCTGTCGGTACGCAGCAAGGACCGGGCGGGCCAGCTCGGCCCGATCCGCACCTACGTCTTCAACGTCAACAGCGGCAAGGGCCCGAGCGGCCACTGGGCCATGAACGAGGGCCAGGGCGGCGTGACCGCCGACGCCACCGGCGCGCACCCCGCCACCCTGTACGGGACGTCGTGGACGACCGGCAGGACCGGCGCGGGGCTGAAGCTCGCCAACGCCTACGCGCAGACCTCCGGCCCGATCACCGACACCAGCCGCAACTTCACCATCTCCGCCTGGGCGAGGCTGACCGGCAACGCCGCCACCGCCACCGTCGTCACCCAGGAAGGCACCAGAACCGGAGGCTTCGCGCTCCAGTACTCCAAGCCGGACGACCGCTGGGCGCTGGTGCGCGCGGGTTCGGACGCCGACGGTGCCGCGACGGTCAAGGCGCTGTCGGCCGCCGCCCCGAGGCTGAACGAGTGGACCCATCTGGTGGGGGTCTACGACTCGGCCGCGGGCCAGATCTCGCTCTATGTCAACGGCAAGCTGGAGTCTTCGGTCGCCTTCACCCAGCCGTGGAACGCCACCGGACCGCTGACCATCGGCCGTGGCAAGGTCAACGGCGCGGCAGCGGAGTCCTGGCCGGGTGATGTGGACGAGGTCCGCGTCTATGGCCGGGCGATGTTCGCCGACGAGGTCGCCGATCTGGTCAACAGCGCTGCCACGCTGGTCGGCCACTGGCAGCTGGATGAGGAATCGGGCACGAGCGCGGCGGAGGCTTCCGGCCGCTCGACGGCGGCGACGCTGGCCGGGGGCGCGTCGTGGACGGCCGGCTGGCTGGACGGCGCGCTCGCGCTGGACGGCGTCAACGGCTACGCCCAGAGCGGCGGGCCCGCGGTGAACACCAGGTCGAGCTTCACCGTGGCAGCCTGGGCCCAGCTCGACTACCTACCCACCGTCGACACCTTCGCGGTGGCCCAGCCGGGCAGCCGGGCGGCCGGGTTCCAGCTCGGCTTCGACAAGGAGCAGGGCCGCTGGACCCTCGGTATGAGGGCTGCCGACACCGACACCGGCGCCTTGGTGCGGACC
>NZ_JBEXCR010000137.1:0-1466 GCF_040605375.1 Nonomuraea sp. NPDC005650 | reverse complement strand
TCGGTGTTCATCGAGCTGGCGGCCTTCCCGTTGTCTCCGAACGGGAAGATCGATCGGGCTGCGCTGCCGGTGCCGGATGGCAGCCGTCCGGAGCTCGCGGGCGGCTATCGGGCCCCGTCTACCCCCACGGAGCTGTTGCTGGCCGGGATCTGGACCGACCTGCTCGGTGTGGAGCGGATCGGTGTATATGACAACTTCTTCGACCTGGGCGGCCACTCCCTGCTGGCCACCCAGGTCGCCTCCCGGGTCCGGGGGGTTCTCGGGGTGGATCTTCCTCTGGCGGCTCTGTTCGATCACCCCACCATCCGTGAACTGGTCCCCCTGCTCAGCGAGGGGCCGGATGACGTCGCCAGGCCACCGGTTCTGCCCGTTTCGCGCGAGCAGGCGTTGCCGCTGTCGTTCGCGCAGCAGAGGTTGTGGTTCCTGGCTCAGCTGGAGCCGGACTCGGTCGAATACAACAATCCGACCTCCATCCCGCTGCCCGGGGACCTCGACATCTCTGTCCTGCGGGCCGTCCTCGCCGCGCTGGTGGAGCGGCATGAGGTGCTGCGGACCCGGCTGGTGGCCGCCGCTGATGGCGTGCCGTACCAGGTCATCGACCCTCCCACCGACTTTCTTCTGCCTTTGGTGGATCTGGGCGATCACCCTGACCCGCACCAAGCCGCTCAAGACCTCATCGCCATGGACACGGCCACGCCGTTCGACCTGGCGGCCGGTCCGCTGCTGCGCGCCAGCCTGCTCCGGCTGAGCGACCAGGAGCACATCCTGGCTCTGTGCATGCACCACGTCATCTCCGATGAGTGGTCGATCAAGATCTTCTACCGGGAGTTCGCCACTCTGTACGACGCCTTCCGGGCGGGGGAGCCGTCGCCGCTGGTGTCGCTGCCGGTGCAGTACGCCGATTTCGCCGTGTGGCAGCGTTCCTGGCTGAGCGGCGAGACTCTGGAGGAGCAGCTCGGGTATTGGCGGCGGCAGCTGGCCCAGCCTCCGGTGCTGGAGTTGCCCACCGACCGGTCCCGGCCCGCTGTCCGCGACAGCAATGGTGCGGCCATCGACTTCCGTATCGACGCCGAGGTCAGCCGTCGGTTGCAGGAGCTGTCCCGCCGTACCGGGGCGACGATGTTCATGACGCTGCTGGCCGCTTATGCCGTGCTGCTCGGCCGCTACAGCCGTCAGGATGATGTGCTGGTCGGTACGCCGGTGGCCAATCGGAATCAGGCCGAGACCGAGGATTTGATCGGGTTCTTCGTCAACACGCTGGTGCTGCGGGCCGACCTGTCCGGCGATCCGACCTTCACCGACCTGCTCCAGCAGGTGCGGGCCACCGCGTTGGACGCCTATGGTCATCAGGATCTGCCGTTCGAGCAGCTCGTCGATGAGCTGGGTGTGGAGCGTGATCGTTCCCGGACGCCGTTGTTCCAGTCGTTGTTCAACTATTTCGCCGTTGATGATCCGACGGCTCGGGA
>NZ_JBEXCR010000136.1:0-1475 GCF_040605375.1 Nonomuraea sp. NPDC005650 | reverse complement strand
CCGCCCCGTACTACATTCGTAGATCCGGTGGGAGTGGATCGCCGCGCTGCCGATAGTGGCTGGTCAGGGCGCGCGTCTGGTGAAGCCGCCGGAATTGTGACCAGGCCAGGACGTGATCGATGGCATTGGCCGCGGGGATGAACAGCCGGGCCAGAACACGGCGGATCTCGGCGAGGGAGAGCCGCAGGACCCTCAACGCGGCGACGCCTCCATAAGCGGACGGTCTTTTCCCTCGTCGGTGGCCTCATCAGCATCGGTGGGCAGGGTGGCGCGCGTGGCGGTCAGGAACGCCAGCGCGAGCATGGCGATGGTGACGTGCCGGTGCCAGGGCGTCCACTTGCGGACCTGGTACTGGGTCAGGCCGAGCAGGTCTTTGCCGTGCTCGTTGTTCTCCTCGATCTTCCAGCGCATCCCGGCCGCGTCGATGAGTTCGGTGACCGCGGTGTCCACTGGAGCGTGGGCCAGGAAGAACTCCACCTCGGACGGGGTGCTGACCGAGCGGCGGATCAGCAGGGTGTGGGCGTATCCGGGCGCGGGAGCTTGCCCGGCCACGGCGACGGCCAGGGCCGTCCAGTCGTAGACGCGCTCGCCTTTGGTGCCGTTCCCGCACGAGCGGCGCTCCCAGATCTGCGGGGCGCCGCGGGCCAGCAGCCGGTCGAGCACGTGCCCTGCCGGCTCGGCTCCGCCGCGGAGGGCGAGCAGGGGCAGATCGACGGGCACCGCCATGAGGTAGCCGATCGCGCGCTCATGGCAGAAGGCGCGCAGGCCTGGGTCTCGGCCATAGCCCGAATCGGCGCACAGGTAGCGGAACGGCGTGCCGGCCGCGATCTCCTCGGTGAGCATGTCGATCATCAGTTGCGGCTTGGTGCGGAAGACGACGTGCTCGGGCACCCCGGCCCGTGCTCGCCGCGCGTCGTCGCCACTCCATGCCTCGGGCAGGTACAGGCGCCGGTTGACGAACGCGTGCCCGGACGTCGAGGCGTAGGTGAGCATGGGCATGACCTGGCAGTTCTCCACCTGGCCAGTCAGGCCGCAGTACTGGTCGGCCACGCCGACCGACTTGTCGCCCTTCTTGATCGCGGCCGTGTCGTCGGCAATCAGAACGGCATCGTCGCGGCCCAGGTGCGCCAGCGCGTAGGAGCGGACCTCGTTCCGCAGGGCGTCGGCGTCCCACTTCGCGCGGTCCAGCAGGTGCTCGAACCGGTAGGCGGTGGCGTGCCCGATGTGGTCGGCAAGTTGCCAGGAGTTCTTGCGTGGTACGTCGGCCAGCAGCGCGCGCACCAGATCGGCGAAGGCCTGCCGAGGCTCAGGGCGGGTGAACAGGGGGCCGGCGATCCGCTCGGTCAGCGCTGTCAGTTCCGCATCCCAGGACACGACGAGATCGTAGGTCAGAGCACACGTCACGCACCGACAATGGGTCAACTACAGTGCGTGGCGGAGCCGAACGAATCAAGATCTACGAATGTAGTACCCGC
>NZ_JBEXCR010000135.1:0-1506 GCF_040605375.1 Nonomuraea sp. NPDC005650 | reverse complement strand
GGTCGCGTCCGAGCTGCGGTGTAAAAGGAAACGAGCGTAGGTTGCCGTGTTGAACCGACCAAAGTTCGCACGACACAAGGACCTACGCTCGTGGCACGCACATTACCGCCCATTCAGGCCATCCGCGCCGAGATCGACGCCCTGTTCGCCGAGGGCCGTGACCTCGTCGAGGTCATCGAGGACGTCGCTCGTCTCGGCGCCCGGCTCATAATCCAGACCGCTGTCGAGGCTGAAGTGGAAGCCTTCCTCGGCCGCGCCCGATACCAGCGCGCCGCCGCTGTCACCAGCGACGACGAGCAGAAGACCGCAGTGCGGCCCGGCTACCGCAACGGCCACTGCCCGACCACGGTCAAGACCACCTCAGGGCCGGTCACCATCGCCCGGCCCAAGCTCCGCGGCACCACCGAAGCCTTCGCCTCCCGCCTGTTCGGCACCGGAGTGACCCGCACCAACGCGCTCGAAACCCTGGTGATCGCCTCTTTCGTGCGTGGTTTGTCCGTACGCGACGTCGAAGGAGCGCTGGCCGATGCGCTCGGCCCCGAAGCCGCGCTGTCCAAATCGACGGTCTCGACAATCTGCCACGCCATCGTGGCCGAGTACGACGCCTGGTGCCGGCGCGAGCTTTCCGGAATCGAGCTGGACTATCTGTTCCTGGACGCCTCTCACTTCAAGATGCACGACGGGCAGCGGGCCGAGCCGGTCCTAGCCGCCTGGGGCATCACCTGCGACGGCAAGCCCGTCTTCGTCGGGCTGTCCGCCGCAGCCGCCGAATCCACCGACGCCTGGCACGACTTCCTCACCGACCTGGCCGGGCGCGGCCTGCGCCCGCCGCTGCTGGTCATCTCCGACGGCGCACCCGGCCTCATCAGCGCCGCTGAGCAGGTCTTGCCCGCGTCGCTGCGCCAGCGTTGCGTGATCCACAAATGCCGCAACGTGCTCTCCAAGGTCAGCGCCGGTGACCAGGCCGAAGTCAAGGCGGCCTACTGGGACATCTTCGACACCAGCAGCCTGGGCGAGGAGACGGAGCCAGGCCAGGCCCTGGTGGAGTGGGTCCAGCGGCGCATCGACGCCTTCGCCGACACGTGGGGCGCACGCTACCCGGCCGCGGTCAAGAGCCTGCTGGCCGACCGCGCCTCACTGACGGCTTACCTGCGCTTCCCGCCCGAGCACCACAAGCGCATCCGCCATTCCAACTTCATCGAGCGCACCTTCGGCGAGACCCGCCGCCGCGTCAAGGTCATCGGCCGCTTCCCCGGCGAAACCTCCTGCGTGTCCCTGGTCTGGGCCGTCCTGGACCGCGCCGCCCGAGGCTGGCGCGGTTTCACCAGCACCAGCAAGGGCCTACGCACGCTGCAGGATCTGCGGCGGGCCCTGCTGTCCCCGCCCACCTCGCTCCGCTCGACAGCCACCTCAGCGACCGACTCGACACCCGAGACGGCCGCCGCCTAAGATCCACTCACGGCACCTACCTCGTTGAGCCTTTTACACCGCTCCGAGGACGCGACC
>NZ_JBEXCR010000134.1:0-1788 GCF_040605375.1 Nonomuraea sp. NPDC005650 | reverse complement strand
ACCTGGTGCTGGTCGCCCGGTTGCGGCACCTGAAGGATCCGGGCGCGATCGCCGATGAGCTGCTGAGGCGTTTCTCGCTGACCGAGGCGGGCGCGCGGAAGGTGTCGACGTATTCGGGTGGCATGCGCCGCCGGCTCGACATCGCGATGAGCCTCATCGGCGACCCGCCGGTCATCTTCCTGGACGAGCCGACGACGGGGCTGGACCCCCAGGCGCGGATCGAGGTGTGGCAGGCGGTCAGGGAGCTCGCCCGGCGGGGGACGACGGTGCTGCTGACGACCCAGTATCTGGACGAGGCCGAGCAGCTCGCCGACCGGATCGCGATCCTGCACGAGGGGCGGATCCTCGTGAACGGCACTCTGGCCGAGCTCAAGCAGTTGCTGCCGCCCGCCAAGGTCGAATACGTCGAGAAGCAGCCGACCCTCGAGGACGTCTTCCTCGCCCTCGTCGGTGACAACGGTGACGCCGGCAAACACCGCGTCTCAGGACGGATGAGTAAGGAACAATGATGAGCAAGCATTTCTTCGGTGACACAGCCGTCCTGCTGGGGCGGTCCCTGCGACACATCACGCGCAGCGTGGACACCGTCGTCACGACCGCGGTCATGCCGATCGCCATGATGCTGATGTTCGTCTACGTGTTCGGCGGCGCGATCAAAACAGGGTCGGACTCGTATGTGAATTATCTGCTGCCCGGCATCCTGCTCATCACGATCGCCTCGGGCATCGCCTACACCGCATTCCGGCTGTTCACGGATATGAAGAGCGGCATCTTCGAGCGGTTCCAGTCCATGCCGACGGCTCGTTCGTCGGTGTTGTGGGCGCACGTGCTGACCTCGCTGGTCGCCAATCTGATCTCGCTCGTGGTCGTGGTGCTCGTCGCCCTGCTCATGGGCTTCCGCTCGGGAGCGGGAGTGGCGGCCTGGCTCGCGGTCGCGGGCATCCTGATCCTGTTCACCCTGGCGTTGACCTGGATCGCCGTCATCCCCGGTCTCACCGCCAAGACCGTCGACGGCGCGAGCGCATTCTCCTACCCGCTCATCTTCCTGCCGTTCCTCAGCTCGGCCTTCGTACCCACCGACACCATGCCCGGCCCGCTGCGCGTCTTCGCCGAGCACCAGCCGGTGACCTCCATCGTCAACGCCATCCGCGACCTGTTCACCCAGCAGCCGGTCGGCACCGACATCTGGATCGCCCTCGCCTGGTGCGTCGGCATCCTCGTCGTCGCGTACGCCTTCGCCATGAACACCTACCGACGCAAGATCGCCTAGCGGGCCGAGCCGCGCAAGGCAGTCCAGGACAAGATCGTGCCCGACGTCGGTCCACGGGGCGCCCCCAGCGCCGCCGGCATTCGCCTCACCGCCATTCATTGCGACGCGGAATAGCGTTCTCGCCACAAAAGGGAAACTCCTTCCAACGCGAAATGAGGAATAGCCATGGGCAAGTCCCTCTACACCCTCACCACCATGCCGACGGCGCGTCAGGCCGGCTGTCCCTTCGACCCGCCCAAGGAGCTGATCGAGGCCCGCGAGCACGGCCCGATCAGCCGCTTCCCCTTCCCCGACGGGCACCAGGGCTGGCTGGTCACCGGCTACGACCTGGTCAGGTCGGTCCTGGCCGACCCTCGGTTCAGCTCGCGCAGGGAGCTCATGCGCCACCACCCGGTGATCGACTACGGCGACATCGAGGTCCCTCCGGCGCCGCCCGGTGAGTTCCTGCTCATGGACGATCCGCAGCACAGCCGCTACCGCAAGCCGCTGGTGGGCAAGTTCACCGTCCGGCGGATGCG
>NZ_JBEXCR010000133.1:0-1805 GCF_040605375.1 Nonomuraea sp. NPDC005650 | reverse complement strand
ACGTGGTCCTGTCTCCTGAGTGGCCAGAACTCGCGCCGCCACGCGAAGCCCTCGCAGAGTCATGGCCTGGGCGGATGTAATTATCGGCAGGCGCAGAGCTCACCGTGCACCCTCCGATATCCCCACGAGGGATTTTCGCGAACCAGTCGCAAGATAAGGACATGAATGGAGTGGACCGTGGGCGGGCGACCTCGCCTGTTCGACCGGCAGGTACGGGCGTGACGCCGTTTCATCAGGTCGCGGTGCCAGCGCAAGACGGTATCCGGCTGGACGAGCAGCCGCAGCCGGCGCAGCACCTCACGTGGCAGCGATGTCAGCAGCGCGGCGAGGAAAGCCCGATCCCCGGGCGTGAACCTCACCCTGGCATCGACTCCGAGTTGCCGTTCAAGCACGGCGATCTGATGGCGCAGGGCGAGTATCTCAACGTCCTTGTCACGATCGGCCACGAGTAGCAGTCGCAGCGCGGCGAAGGCGTTCTTCACGGCAAGATAGGCCAGGCGAAGGAGCACGGCCGATCATCATGCCGCATGCGTCTGCTGAGGACCGGAGCTCGCGCACGCCAGGCAAAGCCCGACATGCCCGCGAGCTGGGCGAACGCAATTATCGGCAAGCGCAACAGCCCTGATCCGCCAGGTCAAGGACGACATGCGGGACTGGACCCTATCCAAGATCGTGTGGGTCGGTGATCGCGGCTTCGCCTCCGCCGACAACCGCCGCTACCTGCGCCAAGGCGATCACCACTACATCATCGGCGAACGACTGCGCTCCGGCTCGGCCGAGGCCAAGGCCACGCTGTCGCGCCAAGGCCGCTACCAGGACGTGGCCGAGAATCTGAAGGTCAAAGAGGTCCGGATCGGCGAGGCCGACCGGTTCGTGATCTGCTTCAACCCCGAGGGCGCCGCGCGCGACGCCGCCATCCGGGAGCGTCTGATCGCCCAACTGGAGGAAGTGATCGCCGGCACGGACACACTCAGCGCCACCAAGCGCGCCGAACTTCGCGGGGTCATCTCCACCAAGCCCGGCCTGAACCGGTATCTGCGCACCACCCCGAACGGGCTGCTGCGCATCGACGCCGCGAAGGTCAAGGCCGAGGCGAACCTGGACGGCAAGTACCTGCTGCGCTGTTCGGACCCCAAGCTGCCGGCCGAGGACATCGCCGTCGGTTACAAGCAATTGCTGGAGGTCGAGCGGGGCTGGCGGGACATGAAGCAGGTCATCGATCTGCGCCCGGTCTATCACCGGCTGGAGGAACGCATCCGTGCGCACGTCATCTTGTGCTGGCTGACGCTGCTGCTAATCCGCATCATCGAGACCACCACCGGCACCACCTGGACGCGCATCCGCCAGGAGTTCGACCTGCTGACGGTCGCCACCTTAACCGGCCCGACCGGCACCTTCCGCCAGCGCGCCGAACTGACCGAGCCCCAGCGCGACATCCTGGCCAAACTCGACATCCCGACCCCGAAGAAGATCGTCGAAGCCATCTCCGCCGCAGACGCCTGACCAGGCACAACACTCGCGCCTAGTGACGCGCCGCATCAGCGTGCCCGCAAGCGTTTCCCCAGCTCAGACCGCAGATCTGTGTGCTTTTCTCGCTCCACATCTGCGGAACGCGGGTTTTACACCGCTCCGAGGACGCGATCGCACGAAGAGGATCCTACGCCAGTCGCACAGCCGTGCCGATTCGATCAGTTGCGCCACCGCTTCCTACTGCCCTGACAGTCACTTACCGCCACCACCGATTACGGGCCAGAGCCGTTGTTCTTACACTCCCTGAGCGATCAAGGTCGGGGGTTGGCCGATGA
>NZ_JBEXCR010000132.1:0-1961 GCF_040605375.1 Nonomuraea sp. NPDC005650 | reverse complement strand
GACAGGGCGAGGTCGTGGAGCGGGAGGTCCGGGTGGGCGGCGAGGTGGCCGGCCAGGCGGGCGGCCTGGGCGGCCAGGCTGACCTGGTCGCGAGCCGACAGGGTCACCGGCACCAACGGCAGGGAGGGCGAAGCCTCAGCACCCGCGGCCGTGCTCGTGAGGGCGGGTTGAGGGGCTTGTTCGAGGATGAGGTGGGCGTTGGTGCCGCTGATGCCGAAGGAGGAGACGGCGGCGCGGCGGGGTTTGCCGGTGTGGCCGGGCCAGGTCTGGGAGTGCCGCAGGAGACGGACCCGGCCCTGTTCCCAGTCGACGTGGGTGGTGGGGGTGGAGATGTGCAGGGTCTGGGGGAGGAGCCCCTCGCGGGCGGCCAGGACCATCTTGATCACCCCCGCCACGCCGGAGGCGCATTGGGTGTGGCCGAGGTTGGACTTCACGGTGCCCAGCCACAAGGGGTCTTCTTCGGCACGGGCTCCGTACACCTCAAGGAGGGCCTGTGCCTCGATGGGGTCGCCGAGTTTGGTGCCGGTGCCGTGGGCCTCGACCGCGTCGATGTCACCCGGAGCCAGGCCCGCGTTGGCCAGCGCCTGGCGGATGACCCGCTCCTGGGAGGGGCCGTTGGGGGCGGACAGTCCGTTGCTGGCGCCGTCCTGGTTGACCGCCGACCCGCGGATCACGCCCAGCACCCGGTGGCCGTTGGCCTGCGCGTCCGACAACCGCTCCAGCAGCAGGATGCCCACGCCCTCGGAGAACACGGTGCCGTCGGCCTCGTCGGAGAACGCCTTGCACCGGCCGTCCCGCGCCAGCCCCCGCTGACGGCTGAACTGGACGAACAGCTCGGGGTTGGGGAGCACGGTCACGCCGCCCGCGAGTGCCAGCGTGCTTTCGCCCCTGCGCAGGGACTCGCAGGCCAGGTGGACGGCGACGAGCGAGGAGGAGCAGGCGGTGTCCACCGTCAGGGCCGGGCCTTCGAGGCCCAGGTTGTAGGACACGCGCCCCGACATGACCGAGCTGGACGTGCCCGTGACCAGGTAGCCTTCGACGTCGGCCGACGGTGACTCCGAGCCGTACCCGGTGTGGGTTCCGCCGATGAAGACGCCGGTGGGGGTGCCGCGGAGGGTCCCCGGGTCGATCCCGGCCCGCTCCAGCACCTCCCACGACGTCTCCAGCAGCAACCGCTGCTGCGGGTCGATCGCGATCGCCTCACGCGGGCTGATCCCGAAGAAGCCCGCGTCGAACCCGGCCGCGTCCTTCAGGAACCCACCCTCACGCAGGTACGTGGTCCCCACGTGATCCGGATCCGGGTCGTACAACGCCTCCAGGTCCCAGCCCCGGTCCTCGGGGAAGGACGAGATCCCCGAACGGCCCTCGACCAGCATGTCCCACAGGTCCTCCGGCGAGTTCACCCCGCCGGGGTAGCGGCAGCTCATCGCCACGATCGCGATCGGCTCCCCCACCCCGGCGGCCGTGGTCGTGGCGGCGGCCCGCGCCGGACCCGCCACCGCCCCTGCCGCGTCGCCGGTGACCCGCCGCAGCAGGTGCGCGGCCAGGGCGTTCGGCGTGGGGTGGTCGAACACCAGCGTCGCGGGCAGCTTCATCCCCGCCGCCCGGCCCAGCCGGTTCCGCAATTCCACCGACGTCAGCGAGTCGAAGCCCAGATCCTTGAACGGGCGTCCGGCCTGGATCTCCTCTCCCGAGGCGTGTCCCAGCACCGCCGCGGCCTCCGCGCACACCAGTTGCACGAGCACGTGTTCCTGCTCGGCCGTGGGCAGGCCCGCCAGACGGCGTTCCAGCGCCGACCCGCCACCGGAAACAGTTTCGGTGCGGGCGGCACGGCGCGTGGGCGTGCGAGCCAGCCCACGCAGTATCGCCGGTACGCCGTCGGGGCGGTTGCTGAGGGTGTGGGTGTTGATGGGGAGGGGGAGGAGGTGGGGTTGGGGTGTGGTCAGGGCGGTGTCGAGGAG
>NZ_JBEXCR010000131.1:0-1980 GCF_040605375.1 Nonomuraea sp. NPDC005650 | reverse complement strand
CTTCTCTTCTAGTGGTTGTCGCAACACCCCAGTTGAGGGGATGCGATGGACTTCGAGATTCGGGAGGACCGGGAACGTACTCGGGGGCGCAGGGCTCTTTCCCGTGAGCGGGCGGCATACTTGCGGCTCGTGCAGCGGGGTTTGAGTAACGAGGAGGCATGCCGGATCGTCGGCATCAACTCCCGGACCGGACGACGATGGCGTAATGGACGCAATCCGACCGGCAAGCACGTGGGGGCGCTACCGATCACCTCGGCGGCGCCCCCAGACGTGCGTGGCCGCTACCTGAACGAGACCGAGCGGATCCACATCGCTGATCGGGTGCGGGAAAAGGCCTCGATCCGGGAGATCGCGCGTGAGCTCGGCCGCGCGCCCTCCACCATCAGCCGGGAGATCCGCCGCAACCGGCACCCCGGCAACGGCCAGTACCGGCCGCACGCGGCGCAGGCCCGAGCCGACGCGCGCCGGCCCCGCCCCAAGCCCGGCAAGATCGGGCAGAACCCCGAGTTACGGGCATACATTCAAGACCACCTGCACAAGCGCTGGAGCCCGGAGCAGATTGTCCAGAGCCTGCGCCGGACCTTTCCCGAGCGGGCGGAGATGCATGTGTGCCACGAGACCATCTACCAGGCGCTCTACGTCCAAGGCCGCGGGGAGCTGCGCCGCGAGCTGACCCGAGCGCTGCGCACCGGCCGCGCCATGCGCAAGCCCCGCCGCCTGGCCCAGCAACGCCAGCCCCGCTACAGCACACCCATGGTCATGATCAGCGAGCGCCCTGCCGAGGCCGACGACCGAGCCGTGCCCGGCCACTGGGAAGGGGACTGCATCATCGGCAAGAACGGTAACTCCGCCATCGGCACCCTCGTCGAGCGCTCCACCCGCTACGTGATGCTCATCCACCTCCCGCACGGCCGCAGCGCCGAACTGATGCGCGAGGCTCTCACCCAGACCATCACGACCCTGCCACGCCACCTCCTGCGATCCCTCACCTGGGACCAGGGATCAGAAATGGGCTCCCACGGCGCCTTCACCCTCGCCACCGACATCCCGGTCTACTTCTGCGACCCGGCCAGCCCATGGCAGCGCGGCTCCAACGAGAACACCAACGGCCTGCTGCGCCAGTACTTCCCCAAGGGCACAGACCTGTCCGTCCACACCCGCGACCAGCTCGACGCCGTCGCCGCCGAGCTGAACTCCCGACCTCGCAAGACGCTCGCGTGGGACACCCCGGCTGAACGCCTCGCAAAGCTCCTGGCGACCTGCGCCTGAACCCAGAAGCGGTGAGGCCGGAGCGCCTGGTCCAAAAACCCTTGATCACCGCGTCGTTTGCGCGAGTTCCTCAAGCTGCTGGACGACCTTGTCGATCGGCGCAGAAGCGTCAATCTCGAGCGTGGAGGTGGCCCTGAGCAGCGGCTCCACGTCGGCCAGGTCGCGCAGGATGGCTTCACGTTCCTCAGGGCGCTTGCCGAAGGGGTTGTTCGTGCGTGTCGCGATGCGGGCAAGCATGATTTCAGCGGGAGCGCTGAGCAGGACGACGTGGTCGAATTGCGGGTAGAACCGACCCTGATTGGACTTGCAACCGGCCACGAAGAGGGCGCCCTCACGGTGATTGGTGAGCAGGTCGCTGATGACCGGCTCCCGCCACACCCAATCAGTGGATCCATCCGACAGGGTCACCCAGTGGCTCCACTGGTCGGTGTCAGTATCGACGGCGCGATGCCCCCGGGTCGCCAGCATCTCTAACGCCGTGGACTTGCCGGTGCCCGACATCCCCGTGACCAGGATCTTCGCCATCAGCCGAGACTACCGAACCGTCCCGATCTCGGTCGGCTTCATGTCACCCACATTGGCGATCTGCTGACCTCCGGCTATGGGTTTCCGCAGTCCCCGCAACTCGGGACTGCGGAAACCCACTCAGCTCGCTATGCTGGCCGCCGCCAGTGAGTGCTCACCGTGTTGCGACGACCCCTCGAATACACC
>NZ_JBEXCR010000130.1:0-1987 GCF_040605375.1 Nonomuraea sp. NPDC005650 | reverse complement strand
CGGCCGGGCCGAGCAGGTGTGGGGAACCCGGCTGCCGGACCACGACGGCCTGCGCATCCCGCAGATGTTCGCGGCGGCGCGCTCAGGGGCTCTGCGGGTCCTGTGGATCATCGGGGAGGACGTGTGCGCCACCGACCCTGACAGCAGCCGGGTCATCGAGGCGTTGGAGTGCTGCCCGCTGGTCATCAGCCAGGAGCTGTTCCTGTCCGAGACCGCCCGCCACGCTGACGTGGTCCTGCCCGCCGCGTCCTGGCTGGAGAAGGACGGCACCTTCGTCAACTTCGACCGGCGTTTCCAGCGGGTACGGCCCGCTCTCGCCCCGCCCGGTCAGGCCCGTACGGACTTCGCCATCGTGCACGCGATCGCCGCCGCCTACGGCGCGGACCTGGGCTGCCCGACCCCCGCCGAGGCGCTGGCCGAGTGCGGCCGGGTGGCGCCGGTGTTCGCCGGGATATCCCACCGGCGGCTGGATCGCGAAGGCGCCATCCCCTGGCCGTGCCCCGATCCTGAACAGCCCGGAGAGGCCAAGCTCTACCTGGACCGATTCGCCACGCCGGACGGGCTGGCGCACCTTGCCGCCCGCCCCTACCTGCCGCCGGGCGAGAGCCCCGACGACGACTACCCCCTGATCCTGATCACGGGCCGCCGGTGGGCGCACTACAACTCCGGCAACATGACCCGGCGCTCCGGCACCATCGAGCTCGACCCTTCCGATCACCTCGACCTGCACCCCGCCGACGCCGCCCGTCATGCCGTTCGCGACGGCGACACGGTGCTGGTCGAAAGCCGGCACGGACAGGCCATGTTCCCGGCGCGGATCACCGAGGAGGTCACGCCGGGCCAGCTCTTCTGCACCTTCCACTTCTCGTCCAGCGGGGCGAACGCCCTCACCTCCGATCATGCCGACACCGTGACGTCATGCCCGGAGTACAAGGTCACCGCCGTGCGCCTGCGCGTCGCGCAGGAGTGCTCATGACTCCTTGCCGCGTGGCCGTACCACGGCGACCGGGCAGTGAGCGCGGTGCAGCACGCCGTGACTCACCGAGCCGAGCACCGCGGAGGCGAAACCGCCCAGCCCGCGCGAGCCGACCACGACCAGGTCCGCCGTGGCGGAGGCCTTGATGAGCGCGGGTACCGGGTGCTCGCGCACCTGCTGGTCTGCGATCTCGACGTCGGGATGGTCCTTCCGCCATCGGCCCACCCGCTCCCGAGCCGTGCGGACCTCCTCCTGGAACGAGTCCTCCAGCAGGTTGCCGTAGTCCGGGGCGTAAGCCGAGACGATCGGCGCCTGCCAGGCGTAAACGGCGAGCAGTCGTGCGTGGCGGGCGCGAGCCTGCTCGATGGCGTACGCCACGGCTTCCCGCGCGGCCTCGGAGCCGTCGTCACCGACCACGATCCGGCCATGCTCGGCAGTGGTGGGTACGCGGACGATGACGACCGGCCCGGCGGCATGGCCCGCGACCCCCAGGCCCACCGAGCCGAGCATCAGTCCGGCGAATCCGCCCAATCCTCGGCTTCCCAGCACCAGGGAATCTGTCGACGCCGACTGGCCGATGAGCGCTTCGATGACGTTGCCGTCGAGCAGCTCAGTGCTTATCTCGCTATCCCCGCCCGCTGCGCGAGCGCTGTCGGCGGCGGCTTCCAACGTGCCGAGGCAGTACTTCCTGCTGTCCAAGCCTTCCGGCCACTGTTCGCACACGTGCACGATCTTCAGCGGCAGCCGTCTGCGCCGGGCGTCGGCCGCAGCCCACTCGACCGCCACGCTCGATGGCTTGGAGCCGTCCACGCCGACCACGATCGGTCCGGCCATCATCCGCCCCCTTCCTGGAGCTCCACCTCCTGCTTCCCGAAACGGACATCCACGCACACGGCGCTCACCTTTCGGACACTATCGCCACAGGGCATGGAGCGTGCTGGAGGAGGGAGTCCGCCGCGCCGAACCAGGCGGCGGGCCTGCGCCCGACGACCATGAGCGTGGCGTGATCAT
>NZ_JBEXCR010000129.1:0-2055 GCF_040605375.1 Nonomuraea sp. NPDC005650 | reverse complement strand
CCGTCAGCCACGGCGTGCTGCACCACGCTCACTGCCCGGTCGCCGTGGTCCGCCGCCGCGGTGACGATCAACCTGGCCGCTGACCTGCTGTGGCCGGCCCCGCAGTGACCAGGGACCCGCGGCTTGGCGGCAGCGCGCGTGCGCAAAGGCTGAAGGTGTCACGATGGTCACCGCCTCTTGGGACTTCCGGCCCTATTTCCCGCCCCTCGCCCGGAGCTGTGATGAAAGCAACCGGGAAGAGCAGGAAGGAACTGGCCGGCCATGGACATGACCGTTGAGGACGTGATGACGAGCAAGGTCGTCTCCGTCACCGCCACCACCCCGTTCAAGGACCTCGCCGAAACGCTCGTCAGCAACGGCGTCAGCGCCGTTCCGGTTCTGGACGACGACAACCACGTGATCGGTGTGGTCTCCGAAGCCGACCTGCTGTGCAAAGAGGAGTTTCGCGAGCAGTTCTACCGCGAGGGCTACCGTCCGCCACTGCGTACCCGGCTGCGCCACCCCAGGAGCCGCCAGAAGGCGAGGGGCGACACCGCCGCCAACCTGATGACCAGTCCCGCCGTCACCGTCCCTCTTGAGGCGTCGGCGGTGGTGGCCGCCCGCCTCATGGACGCCCACGGTGTCAAACGACTGCCGGTCATCGATTACAACGGCCGGCTGCAGGGCATCGTCAGCCGCTGCGACCTCGTCAAGCTGTTCCTGCGTGGTGATGAGGAGATCGCCGCCGAGGTTCGCGATGACATCCTCGACCGCACTCTGTGGTTCGACACCTCCGGCGTGACCGTCTCGGTGAACGACGGTGTGGTCACGTTGTCCGGCCGGATGGAACACAGCGCCGAGGCCGCCATCGCCGTCCGCGTGGCCGGGCGCGTCAACGGCGTCGTCAGCGTGGTTGACGAACTGACCTGGAAGATCGACGACTCCGCGTGGAAGGCCGGATAGCCGTGCCCGGCACGCGATGTCCTTGGCGCGGAACACCAGGGACTTTCGCCTCTGACGAGGAGGATCCCGAGCGGGGAGGTTGAGGGTATGCAGCTTGACTCGTCCGGATTCGAGGTGCTCTCCCGGGAAGAGTGCCTCGGCCTGCTGTCCACGGCACCGATCGGACGGATCGTCTTCACCGACCACGCCCTCCCTGCCGTCCAGCCGGTCAACTTCCAGCTCAACGGCCATTCCATCGTGATCCGAACCGCGATCGGATCGAAGCTGGCCGCCGCCACCCGGCACGCCGTGGTGGCCTTCGAGGCCGACCAGTTCGACCCCGAACTGCGTACCGGCTGGTCTGTCACCACGGTGGGACGCGCGCGGGCCGTGACCGACCCGGACGAGATCAACCGGCTGACGGCGCTGCCGCTGACGGCCTGGGCACCGGGAAGCCGGGACCACTACATCGTGGTCGATGCCGAGCAGGTGTCCGGCCGCCGCATCATCGGCGGGGCGGTCGCCCGCCGCCAGGCGCACAGCGCGCCGGCCACCGAGGCGGGTCACGCGGAGAAGCCGTTCGCCGGCGGCCCGGCGTGCCGCTGACCACTTCGCCTGGGTGCGGGCCTCATTCCGGGCGAGCCGGTCCTGTTCCCGCCGTAATATCCGCAGCTTCCTGTACGTCGAGCCCGTGCCGGACTGCGGTCAGGCGGCGGCGCAGCCACATCCGCCCCGCCCGGCCAGGCGGGATCCGCAGTCTCATGGCTCTCCCCTGTATCCGGCCTCCAGCGCTTCCTCGCTGAGCATCGACAGTTCGCTTCGTGGCAGCACGGAGGCCAGGCCCGCTCGAAGATCTCCTCTACGCGCTCGGCAGTGCCGGACGACCCGCCGGCCAGTGCTGAAGGCCCCTGGCACCTGCCGCTTCGAGAGGGCCGGGGACCAAGGTCCCGGCGGGCTGGGTCGCCCGGCCCTACGGCGGGTTCCGGGAGTGCTCCGACACTGAAGGTGATGACTTCCTGCCCATGAGAGGGGCCCGAGGACATGGATCAGATCGTGCTCGGCTATGACGGCTCGGATTTCGCGATGCAGGCTCTGGACTGGGCGCTGGACGAGGCGGAGCTTCGCAAGCTGCCG
>NZ_JBEXCR010000128.1:0-2216 GCF_040605375.1 Nonomuraea sp. NPDC005650 | reverse complement strand
GTTGTTGTCCCGGGTCAGGCCGCTTATCTGATTTACACGTCGGGTTCGACGGGTCGTCCGAAGGGGGTGCGGGTCGGGCATCGGGGGCTGGTGAACCTGGTGGTGGCACAGCAGGAAGCGTTCGGGGTTTCGGCGGGGTCGCGGGTGTTGCAGTTCGCGTCGCCGGGGTTTGATGCGGCGGTGTCGGAGATCGCGGTGACGCTGGCCGCGGGGGCGACGCTGGTGGTTCCGGGTGCGGAGCAGCGGACGGCCGATCTGGCCGGGTTCATCGGTGAGCAGCGGGTGGATGTGGCGACGTTGCCGCCGTCGCTGCTGGCCACGCTGGATCCGGAGGAGCTACCTGAGTTGACGTTGATCAGCGCTGGTGAGCATCTGGATCCGGAGCTCGCTCGGGTGTGGGGCGGCCGGCATCGGCTGCTGAACGCCTACGGTCCGACCGAGACGACGGTGTGCGCGACCATCGGCCAGGACCCAGCCGGGATCGGTGTGCCGATCGCCAACACCACCACCCACGTGCTGGATGCCCAGCTGGGCCTGGTTCCGGCGGGGGTGCCGGGGGAGCTGTTCGTGGGTGGTGTGGGCCTGGCCCGTGGCTATCACGGGCGGCCGGTGCTGACCGCCGAGCGGTTTGTGGCCGACCCGCACGCGGGTGACGGCTCGCGCTTGTATCGGACCGGTGATGTGGCTGTGTGGCGGCCGGATGGCCAGTTGGTCTTCCTGGGGCGGACCGATCATCAGGTGAAGATTCGTGGTTTCCGGATCGAGCCGGGCGAGATCCAGCATGCCCTGACCGGCCACGCCGATGTGGGTTCTGCTCTGGTGACCACCTTTGGCGAGGATGGCGACCGTCGGCTGGTCGCCTACCTCACACCGGCTCGTCCGGACACGAGCATCCCCACCGCCGATGATCTGCGGGCGTATCTGGCCGCTGCTCTACCGGATTACATGATCCCGTCGGTGTTCATCGAGCTCGCCGCCTTCCCGTTGTCCCCGAACGGAAAGATCGACCGGGCCGCCCTGCCCGCTCCGGACGGCAGCCGTCCGGAGCTCGCCGGCGGCTATCAGCCTCCGACCACCCCGACAGAGCATTTGCTGGCCGGTGTCTGGGCCGACCTCCTGGGCGTGGATCAGGTCGGGGTCCGCGACAACTTCTTCGCCCTGGGCGGGCACTCCCTGCTGGCCACCCAGGTCACCTCCCGCATTCGTGCGGTGTTCGGCATCGACCTGTCGCTTTCCGTGCTGTTCGATCAGCCCACCGTCGGTGGTCTGGCACCGCTCATCGACGAGGCGAACGGCATCAGCAGGCCAAGGATCGCCCCGGTCGACCGTGACCAGGTATTGCCCTTGTCGTTCGCCCAGCAGCGGTTGTGGTTCCTGGCCCAGCTCGACCCCGGCTCGACCGAGCACAACACCCCAACTCCTATCCCGCTGCCCGGCGACCTCGACGTCCCCGCCCTGCGCGCCGCCCTCACCGCGCTGACCGAGCGTCATGAGGTGCTGCGCACCCGGCTCGTCGCGGACGCCGAGGGTATCCCGTACCAGCTCATCGACCCTCCCGCTGACTTCGACCTGCCGGTCATCGAGGTGGCGAGCGAGCAGGAAGCACAGGCGCTGATCGCCGCCGACGCGGCCACGCCGTTCGACCTGGCCACAGGACCTCTGCTGCGCGGCAGCCTGATCCGGATCGGCGATCAGGAGCACATCCTGGCCTTGTGCATGCACCACGTCATTTCCGATGAGTGGTCGGCCAAGATCTTCCAGCGGGAACTCGCCGCGCTCTACGACGCCTTCCGGGCGGGGGAGCCGTCGCCGCTGGTGCCGCTGCCGGTGCAGTACGCCGATTTCGCCGTGTGGCAGCGTTCCTGGCTGAGCGGCGAGACTCTGGAGGAGCAGCTCGGGTATTGGCGGCGGCAGCTGGCCCGGCCACCGGTGCTGGAGTTGCCCACCGATCGGTCACGCGCGGCGATTCGCGACACCGCCGGCGCCGCCTTGGACTTCAACATCAGCCCGGAGGTAGCCGAGGGCCTGCGGGCACTGTCCCGCCGTACCGGGGCGACGATGTTCATGACGCTGCTGGCCGCTTATGCCGTGCTGCTCGGCCGCTACAGCCGGCAGGATGATGTGCTGGTCGGTACGCCGGTGGCCAATCGGAATCAGGCCGAGACCGAGGATTTGATCGGGTTCTTCGTCAACACGCTGGTGCTGCGTACCGACCT
>NZ_JBEXCR010000127.1:0-2306 GCF_040605375.1 Nonomuraea sp. NPDC005650 | reverse complement strand
TGGCGGCGCCGGGTTTCCAGGTTCCGTTCCCCTGTGGCCAGACGTGGACGGGTAACTCCAGCAACAGCAGTGCGCACAAGTCGTATGAGATCGACTTCAACCGGGGCAGCACGGCTGATGCCGACCGTGGTGACACGGTGGTCGCCGCGGCGGCGGGCACGGTGGTCATCTCGGCGCACCAGGGTTCGGCGAACGGTTACGGCAACCTGGTCAAGATCGACCACGGGGGCGGCTGGTCGACGTACTACGCCCACCTGACCGTGCGTTCGGTCTCGGCCGGCGCTCAGGTCACCCAGGGCCAGAAGCTGGGGACGGTCGGCAACACCAGCAAGCCGGGCAACAACATCAGCCCGCACCTGCACTTCGAGGTGCGTCAGGGCACGAGCTACCCGGGCAACATCCGCAAGGCCGTCTTCAACGGCGCCACCTTCGGTTACCCGAACGCCAGCGTGACCTCGAAGAACAAGTGCGGCGGCGGGGGCGGCTCCACCAACCCGCACACCGCCGAGTCGGTGTGCGGCGCCGGTTACAAGGTGATCGACTCGGCGGCCCTCGGCTCCAACGGCACGGTCTACCTGACCTTCAACTCCGCCAACGGCAACAACTGCGTGGCCACGATCAAGAAGGCCTCGCTGGGCAAGGCCACCGCCACCACCGCCTATCTGGAGGTCGCGGGCAAGGCCCGGGCCACCGACACCGGCAACTTCGAGTACTACGCGGGCCCGGTGCGCGCCGCGGCCGCCAAGAAGTGCGTCAAGTGGGGCGGCAAGGCCGGATCGAGCACGTACAACAGCCCGTCCGAACACTGCGGGAGCTGAACCCCTGTGAAACTGCGCATGATCCTGACCGGCGCCGCGGTCCTTCCTCTGTCGCTGCTGGTGGGGCAGCCGGCCGGGGCGGCGGCCGCCGATCCGATGACCGACGCGTTCGCCACGGCGGCCTCGACGTATGAGGTGCCTCGTGACCTGCTGGTCTCGATGGCCTATTCCGAGACCCATCTGGACGGGCACAAGGGCCAGCCCAGCGCCGACGGCGGCTATGGCGTGATGCACCTGGTCACGTCCAAGACCCTCGACAAGGCCGCCACGCTGACCAAGCAGCCCGCCTCGTCGCTGAAGGCGGACGACGCGGCCAACATCACGGGCGGCGCGGCCGTCCTGCGGGCCCTGGCCGACGAGCTCAAGCTGGACGCCGCCGCCCGCAAGGACGCGGGCAAGTGGTACCAGGCCGTCGCCAAGTACTCCGGCGCCTCCTCGCAGTCGGTCGCCCGGCTCTACGCCGACACCGTGTACGAGCAGCTCGCGAAGGGCGTGAGCGCCAAGACGCCCGCCGGCGAGACCGTCACCGCGCCGGCCCGCGCCGTGACACCTGACCGGGGCTCGTACGCCAAGGCGGACGACCTGGACAAGCCCAGCACGCTCGCGGCGGCCACCGACTACCCGTCGGCCGCCTGGGCTCCGGCCCACAGCACCAACTACGCCGTCTCCAACCGGCCCACCAGCGACGCGATCGACCGCATCGTCATCCACGTGGCGCAGGGCACCTACGCCGGGACGATCGACTGGTTCCAGACCGGTCCCAGGGAGGACCCCACCTCGGCCCACTACGTCGTCCGCTCCTCCGACGGCGCCGTCACCCAGATGGTCAGGGAGAAGGACCGGGCCTTCCACGCCGGCAACTGGAACCGGCGCTCGGTCGGCATCGAGCACGAGGGCTGGGTCGAGAACGCGACCTGGTTCACCGACACGATGTACCGCTCGTCGGCGGCGCTGGTCCGCAACATCGCCGACCGGTACGGCATCCCCAAGGACCGCACCCACATCGTGGGCCACAACGAGGTCCCGGGCGCCGACCACACCGACCCGGGCCAGTACTGGAACTGGACCAAGTTCATGCAGTACGTCGGCGGCACCGGCGGGGGCACCAACCCGCACACGCCGGAGTCGGTGTGCGGCACCGGCTACAAGGTGATCGACTCGCAGGCGCTGGGCACGGCGGGCACCGTCTACCTGCTGTACAACGCGGACAACGGGAACAACTGCGTGGCCACGATCAAGCTGACCTCGCTGGGCACGGCCACCGCCACCAGCGCCTTCCTGGAGGTCAAGGACAAGGCGCGAGTCACCGACGAGGGGAACTTCGCGTACTACGCCGGACCCGTACGGGCCGCCGCCGCCGACAAGTGCGTCCAGTGGGGCGGCAAGGCCGGTGCGAGCACGTACGAGAGCCCCTTCGAACACTGCGGGTGATCCGCTGACCCGATGACCTGTGGCCGGATCGCGAGGGCTCGCGATCCGGCCACAGCT
>NZ_JBEXCR010000126.1:0-2400 GCF_040605375.1 Nonomuraea sp. NPDC005650 | reverse complement strand
CCACCGGGGAGGTGGGGGCGGGTGAGAGGCGGACGGCGGTCAGACGCAGGCACTGTCCGTCGGTGTTCTTGGCGCACACCTCGACGTCGGCCTGGAGATGGTCCGGGGATGGCCGTACCTGGCTCAGCGGGTCTCGACCGCGTGCCGCGGGCGAGGCAGCGATGACACGATGATCGGCTCCCACTACCTGGATCAGGTCGATGCCTGGTGTATGCGTCTCGATCGTGCCTGACAGATTCCGGCGCCCGGCTGCGGCGGCGGTGATCCCGGCTTGCTCGCGGGCGCCTGACCAGCCGGGGTCGGCTGACGCTTGCGCGGCGGCCGATGCTCCGACCATGCCCATCGGCACCAGTACGGCGGTCGCCGTGGTCATGGCCAGGACGGTGAGTCGGGCCCGGGTCGAGCGCAGCTGCAGCCGCCGCATTGACGAGCCCGGACTCATGGCGTCGCCTCGCCGCTTGGCAGGCCGCCCAGCGCGCCGCACATGTGCGCGGTCCGGCCGGGTACCTGGCTGGTCGAGGCCCACCGGCGGCGGTATTCGTCCTCGTCGATCTCATCGCGGACGAGCAGGACGAGCAGTTGCCGCTCCTGCGGCGAGCAGGCCTGCCATGGGGCCGGTGTCCGCCGGTACAGGGCCACCACGGCCAACGCGGCGGCGATGGCCGTGCAGAAAAGGATCTCGCTGACGATCAAGGACACGGTTCTCCTCCCGTCGATGATGGGTGTGCCGGCCCGGTGGCGGTGCGGATCTCGATGCCGCGGGAGCCTCGGCTGATGAGCTCGGCGCCGTGCCAGAGCCGGCGCTGACCGCCGGCATCGGTGGCCGGCTCGTCGCCGTTGACCACCGGCATCGGTGGCCGACCCGTCGCCGTTGACCACCGACGGATTGACCATGACCGCCGCCGGCCCCAGCCTGCGCATGCTCAGCCGTATCTGCTCCGGCGCGCCGGCCAGAGTGTGCACTGGGGCCGGCCTGATCAGCGCGGGCGGCAGAGTGGTCTACAGGTCCGGGAGGTCGTGGTGGTGGCGTCGGATGTGCGCTGTGAAGGCCCGCAGGTAGCCGGTCAGGAATTCGGTGGTGGACGGCGCCTGGATGTCGCCGTTGTCGTCGATGAGTCCCTTGGTGAACTGGATGTAGGCCTCGGGCTGGCCCATCACCGGGGTGTTGGTGAAGGACAGGATGGTTTTGAGGTGCTGCTGTGCCACGGCGGTGGAGATCGGGCCGGGTGAGGCTCCGATGATCGCGGCCGGCTTGCCGGCGAGCACGTTGGCTCCATAGGGCCGGGTCGCCCAGTCGATCGCGTTCTTCAGCGCGCCGGGGATGGACCGGTTGTACTCGGGGGTGACGAACAGGAGGGCGTCGGAGGCTTTGATCGCGTCCTTGAACTCCTGGGCCACGGCGGGGTAGTTCGGGTCGTGGTCGTGACTGTAGAGGGGGAGCTTGTCGATCGGGATCTCCGTGAGGCGGAGCTCCGGCGGCGCGAGCCGGCTCAACGCCAGGGCGAGCGTCCTGTTGATCGACTTCTGGGACAGGCTCCCGACGATGTAACCGACGGTGTAAGTCATTGCATTTCCTCTCAAAGGCATGAACGTGCCCGAGCCGTCGACATTGACGGCCTGGCTGGTGATGAAACTGGCGAGAGAAGAGGACGGGGCCGAAGAGGTCTTCGTGCCTCCGGCCGTGCCGCAGGCGCTGCGCTTCGAGCAAGCCGTGGGGAACGTCGTGCGCGCCTGTTCAGGCCGGGGCGATCATGTTGGCGTGATGTCGTAGCCGCCCAGTCCACGGGCGAACGAACGGGTGACCCCGACGACGCCGGCCTCGGCCGCGACGTGCACGTCGCGGCCTCCGGCGCCATCGAAGGCAGAGCCGAAACCGAAGTTGATGACACGTCCTCTTTTGACGGCGTGAGGGGCGAGATTGATCTCTGCGGACGCGCCGTCAGGCGTCAGGAATGATCTCCTCGAACGGGTGCACCGGTAAGTGGCCCGCGGCGTGGCACAGGAAACGTCCGGCCAGGAGAGCTCGGGTGCCTTCGGCGGGCCCGGTGATGACGACGACTTGTTCGGTGTTCATGACCCTTCTCCAGTGGGCCAACCCTCGACGAACGTGACCGTCTCGTCGAGCGGAGCCCGGCCCGTACGGATGTAATCCACCGTGACGTCCTCGAACCCGATCGACATGCCGCAGAAGAGGATGAGCCCGTCCGGGGGTGAGAGGATCTCCGCGACGGTCCTGCGATACACCGACCACGCCATCTGCGGGCAACTGTGCAGCCCTTCGGCGCGCAGCAGCAGCATGACGGTCTGCAGATACATGCCGACATCGGCCCATTGGGGGCGGCCCAGGTCGCGGTCGATGTAGCAGAACAGCGCGGCGGGCGCGCCGAAGCACTGCCAGTT
>NZ_JBEXCR010000125.1:0-2425 GCF_040605375.1 Nonomuraea sp. NPDC005650 | reverse complement strand
CAGCACCTGCCACGGACCGAGGAATCTGATCTCCAACGCCATACGGAGCGCTCCCACCCTTTCACCACAGTCGACATCATCACGACCTGACCGATACAACACCGTCATCACGCGAAATCCGGCATCCCAGATCACCTACGCATGTCTAGACGTGCAGGCTTACACGTGACTTGCAGCAGACTCGCCGGTTACTGAAGCCCGGGAAAGGTCAGGGCGGGCCGTTCCGTCGCCGTCAATCGTGGTGTTCTTGCTCGGCGGCCGCGGCGTAGGCGGCGTCGAGGCGCTCGAACGGGCCTGGACCGTCGTGTGGCTTCGGCGGGGCGCCGAGGTGGCGGACGCGAAGCTCGTCCATGAGCTCCTCGACGAACGCCGGGCCCTCATCGCGCATGAGCTGCTGCCGGCTCCGGAGCACGTCGCTGCCCGGGCGCCAGTCGAGGCTCCAGTTCCCGAGGGCGTAGATGATCGGAAGAGTCTGGATACCGGCTTCGGTGAGGCTGTAGCGAGCGCGCTGCCCCCGCGCGGCGGTGCCGCGGGTGAGGATCCCCGCCTCGACGAGCCGCACGAGGCGGTCGGCGAGGATGTTCGAAGCGATGCCCTCGATCGACCCGGTGAGCAGCGCCCGGAAGTAGCGGCGGTCGCCGAAGATGACGTCGCGCAGCACGAGCAACGACCAGCGATCTCCGAGCACCTCGACGGCTGCGTTGATCGGGCACCCGGACCGTGGTTCCACGATTCCTCCTTGACAGGCATTTCGGCCTACCTATAGTAGTTGCAGAATACAATCACTTTGGGGAAGAGGAGCTGATGGGCCGCTTCGTCTATTCGATGCAGGTGTCCCTCGACCTGCGGATCGAGCAAGTTCCGGGGGACAACGGCGCCGGCGAGTGGCTGCGCATCGACGAGGAGCTGCACCGCGAGTGCAACGCGCAGACGCAGGCGCTCGCGCTCATGGTCCAGGGCCGGGTCTACTACGAGGTCATGGAGGAGTACTGGCCACGGGCGCACGCGGACACGTCGCTGCCGGACTACATGCGTGAGTACGGCGAGATCTGGACCGCCAAGCCCAAGGCGCTCGTCTCCCGCACCCGCCGCAGCGCCGATCACAACACCCGGATCATCGGCGGAGACGACGCGATCGAGCAACTCGCCGCCCTGCGGGCCGGCACCGACGGCAGCATCAGCGTGGGCGGCGCGGCGCTCGCCACCCAGCTGCTCCGGGCAAGGCTGCTCGACGAGCTGCTGCTCTTCACCCATCCCGCGATCCTCGGCTTCGGCAGGCCGCTGTTCGACGACTACGACGTGCCGATCGAGCTCGACCTGCTGGAGCAGCGATCGTTCAAGCAGGGCGTCACAATGCATCACTACGCCATCCAGGACGTAAGGGAGGCGGGCTCGTGCTGAGGCAGGTCGCGCAGGGGGTGCTGGTCCACCAGAGCGAGTTCGTTCAGAGCAACGCCGTTGTGGTGCGGGGCCGGGCCGGTGTGTTGCTCATCGACCCCGGGGTGACCGGCTCCGAGATCGACTGCCTCGCCAACGACCTTCGCGAGTCGGGTCAGCCCGTTGTGGCAGGGTTTTCCACGCATCCCGATTGGGATCACCTGCTCTGGCACGACCGGCTCGGCCCGGCGCCCCGTTACGGCACGGCGCGCTGCGCGGCCACCATCCGAGATCAGCTGTCGGACGCAGATGCCAAGGACCGCATCGCCGCCCACCTGCTCGAGACGGAAATCGCCGGGCAGGTACCGCTGGACCTGCTCGGTCTCATCACCGGCCTGCCCGCCGGAACCGCGCGGATCCCTTGGGACGGCCCCCAAGTCCGGATCATCGAGCATCAAGCGCATGCACCAGGCCACGCGGCGCTGCTGATCGAAGAACGCGGGGTTCTCGTCGCCGGCGACATGCTCTCCGATGTCCTGATTCCGATGCTCGACCTGGACGGCACCGCCGACCCGATCGGGGACTACCTCGAAGCGCTGCGGCTGCTCGAGGAGGTGGCGGGCGACGTCGATGTCCTCGTCCCGGGTCACGGGTCCGTCGGCGGAGCCGATCAGGTACGCGCACGGATCGAACAGGATCGGGCGTACGTGCACGCCTTGCGTGACGGCGGGGATCCCGGCGACCCGCGGATCGGCCCATCGGCCAAGCCCGGCTGGGAATGGGTGAGCCACGTGCACACAGGGCAACTCCAGCGCCTCGCCCGAAGAGGCGAGCGCGACGGGACGCCCCGCTAGCGGTCGGTCATCGCCCGCCGGCGGCGGAGTATCAGGCCGGCGGGTCAGCCGAGTGCGTAAACGCGATGAACGAACTCGGCAAGCTTGTTGTCGGGCAGCTCCTTCGCGAGATCGGCCTCGCTGATGATGCCGGCAAGGCGGTGCTTTTCGATCACGGGCAGGCGCTTGACGTGGTTCTGCTCCATCTTGAACAG
>NZ_JBEXCR010000124.1:0-2480 GCF_040605375.1 Nonomuraea sp. NPDC005650 | reverse complement strand
GCCGCGACATCGAAGCCATGCACCCGGGCCGCACCCGCGTCCGCCTTGAGCAGCGTGGACAGGATCTTCACGACCGTGGTCTTGCCCGCCCCGTTGGAGCCGAGCAAGGCGAAAATACTGCCCCGCGCCACGTCGAAGTCGACGCCCCGCAGCACCTGCAGTTCCTTGTACGACTTCTCCAGGCCCTGCACCCGGATCGCAGGCCCCTGAACCTGATCGGCTCTGTTCACGATTCCTCCCCCGCCACGCGATCGATGGCCTTGGCCAGCCGCTCCCGCTCCCGGCCGATCCACGAACCCCCCGCATAGTTGCGAACAAACGTCTCGGCGAACTCCACCGGATCTCCCCCGACGACGTCACGGACCGGGATCCCGTCCGCCGCGCTCTGCTCGAACAGATCCGCCAGATCCTCCAGCATCGCCAGCAGGCTCTCCGCCTCCCCCGGCCCGAAGAACTGCATATACCGCTCCAGCGCCTCGACCGCCGTGCGATAGTTCACCGGAAGCCGCCCCACCCGCGCCTTGTACTGCCGGTAGCGCTTCTTGTCCTCCAACGGCCCCGTGACCGTCTCCAAAGCCTGCCGCAAGCGGCTCTTCGGCTCGCTCGACTCTGCGGCCATGACTACTTACCTCCTTCGCGGAGCTGTTCGAGCCGTTCCGTGAGGAAGCTCCAGGTCCTCCAGAACTCTTCGAGATACGCCCGTCCCTGAGCGTTCAGGGAGTACACCTTGCGCGGCGGGCCCTTCTCGGACGGGACCTTCTCCACATCGACGAGACCGCGTTGCTCGACCCGGACCAGCAGCGCGTAGATGGTGCCCTCGGCGATGTCGGTGAAGCCCTGCTCCCGCAGCCACGCCGTGATCTCGTAGCCGTACGCGGGCCGGCCGGACAGGATCGCCAGAACGATGCCCTCCAGCACGCCCTTGAGCATCTCCGTCACCTGCTTGCCCATGGAACACCTCCCTTCAGCTACTCAATGTTGCTGACTACCAGTACAAAGTAACACTGACTACTAGTACTTAGCAACGCCGAATAGTCGAGACCGCAACCGGGTGGATGCGGGCGAGGCCGCCGCGTCGTCCGGGCACCCGGTCCATGAGCCGCGAGAAGGGCTCGGTCACGGTCGGCGAGCCGGTGCGGCGTGCGTACCGTCGGCATCCGCAGGCGTCGCGGGCCGGTTCCTCGACCAGGCCCAGCCGGCGATCAAGCCGCACCATCTTCACCGCGACACCGGGGAAGGCCGCTGCCTGGCGGATCGTTTGTTCAGCGCCCTGCGCGGTCGAGGGCGGCGACCTCGCGTACGGCCTCGGCGACGGCGCGGAAGTCCTTTTTCAGGATCGCACCGTGGTTGCCGGCGACCTTCGCGCTGATCTTGATGTTCGGGTTACGGGCGGCCACCGGGTAATCCCGGACGGCGACCTCGAAGGAATAGTCCGCCGAACGCTTCGACCTGCCGCGAGCCCGCTCGTCGTAGGTGATGTGCCGCCACCCCGTCCCCAACTCGGCGATGACCCGCCGCCAATACCCCTGCGTGGCGAACTGGCCGTTGCGGTAGACCACGGGGACACCGGGACCGCCGGTGTCGGTCACGGCCAGCGCCGTATCGTCAACCGGCATCATGCCGGTCCAATTCGAGTTGGTCATGGTTCCTCGTCTCCGTATTCGTTGTCGTCTGGTTGCCGGAGTCGCCGAGCAGATGCCGGCGGATCACGACGTCACCGGTGTAGGTGGGCGCGCTCGCCCTTCCCTGAGAGCCGTCGGCCCGTTGTCGGCCATGGCGTTCACGTCGAGCCAGGCGGCGGCGCAGGCGTGGAGGAACACCTCGCCGCGCACGACTTCCCCGCCCCAGAGGCGGTCTTCGCGGTGAGTACGTGGTCAACGACGATGTCGCGCCGGGGTTCTCGATGACCCCGCAGGCGCCGATCGCGCGGGCGGGCACCTCGCCGATAAACGGCTAAAGTTCAGACTGGTTCAACCGTGCTCTGCTGTAGCGGGCGCAGCCTCGGAGAGGCTGTTCCAGCACCCTCCCGAGAGCCCGTCCAACCGGACGCGCCTACTCGCAGAAAACCCGCAAATACCCGTCGGCCATCTCCATCTCCACGACCGTCTCATCGAGATGATCCACAAGCGCCTCAAGCTGCTCAGGCCTGAGCTGCGTCAAATCGAACGGCACACCCGACCTGCTCATCTCCGCGTTGGCCCGCTCCAGCGCCTGCGACGGAACCAGCGCCGCCAACTGAACCCCGGCCCGCAACAGCTGCAAAGGCGCCCGCACATTGAGCCGCCCCGACTGCCCATCCTCCTCCAGGAACTCCATCACCACCCGCAGATACTTCGCCTTACCCTTCGGCCGCACCACGGAACCGGCCGCCACCGCCGGCGCCTGGTCCCGTTCCAGCGCGACGATCAGCCGCTCCGCCTCCTCCACAGTGATCTTGCCCCCGGCCAGCAGCTCGAGGACGTCCTTACGCTCTCCGCTCA
>NZ_JBEXCR010000123.1:0-2613 GCF_040605375.1 Nonomuraea sp. NPDC005650 | reverse complement strand
TGTCAACGGCCATGAGGATCCCCAGGTAGGTGGACTTGGGTTCTCTCAGCTGGTGGCCACCAGAAATCCATGCTGATGGCCGGGGTGGTCCTGATGGGTGGTCAGGTCAACGGGGTGACGCCCTTGCCCGCCAGAGCCTCGGCGAGCCGGTGGGAATCGCCCTTGGTCAGGACTAGGTGGGCGTGGTGGAGGAGCCGGTCGACCGAGGCGGTGGCCAGGGTTTTGGGCATGATGGTGTCGAACCCGCTCGGGTGGATGTTGCTGGTGATCGCGATCGAGCGGCGTTCGTAGGCGGCATCGATGATCCGGTAGAACGCCTCGGCGGCGTCGGTTCCGGCCGGGAGCAGCCCGATGTCGTCGATGACGATGAGGTCGGCGCGGCAGATCCGGGCGACGGTGCGCGCGATGGAGCCGTCGACTTTAGCCTTGCCGATCGTGGTGGTGAGGGTTTCCAGGGTGAACCAGGCCACGCGTAGGTCCTTCTCGATGGCTGCGTGGGCCAGGCCCTCGGTGAAGTGTGATTTGCCGGTGCCCGACGGGCCGGCGATCACGAGGTTTTCGGCCCGGCTGATCCATTCCAGCGTGGCCAGGGCGTTCTGGGTGGGTTCGGGGATGGAGGACTCCTCCGGTCGCCAGGACGCGAGGGTCTTGCCGGTGGGGAAGTTGGCCGAGGTGCGACGTAGCCGCCTGGTGGCCGCGTCGCGGCCGGTGACCTCCTCGTGGATGAGAATGCGCAGGACTTCGGCGGGGTCCCAGCGTTGCGCGCGGGCGGTGGCCAGCACGTCGGGGGCGGCTTTGCGCAGGTAGGGCAGGCGCATCCGGCGCAGCAGCCGGTCCAGTTCGTCGGGCAGAGCCGGTGGGGTGGGCGAGGTCATGGGTGGGGTTCTCCTCATCGCGGGCACCCGCCCGGCCGCGCAGGCCGGGCAGGTGGTGGGGTGGTCACTGGCCCAGGGCCTGCCAGGATGCGGTGCCGGGCTGAGCCGAATGCCTCTCATCAGCGCGCACGAGTTCGCCGACGGCCCGGTGGTCGCTCAGATGGTCGACGATGGCGGGCAGGTCGTCGTCGGCGAAGCGGCCGGCGATCGCGGCCAGGCCGAGTGCCTCGTCGACGCGTTCAGCGCCGAGCACCGCTGCCAGCTCGACGGCGCGGGCCATTTTGGCGCGGATGCGCACGGCTCCGGCGGGTCCGGCCTCGGTCAGCCACCGCTCGGCGCCCGGCCCGATGCCCAGGAACGCGACCTCCGCCTCGTTGCGCGGCCGTGGTTTCGGCTGGTGGATGCTGCGCCCATTGGGATGGTGCGGGTAGTGCTCGGCCAGGATTTGTGGGTTACCCGGGATAGACACTCGATGGCGGGCGATCTCGGCCAGTTCCCCGCCAGCGGCCCGGGCGGTGATGACGAGTTCCTCGCCGACCACGCGCACCCAGACCTTGGTGTCGACGTGTCCGGGTGGGGTGGAGTAGCGCACCGAGGCGAAACTGATGGTCTGGTCGTCATAGACGATCCGCTGCTCGCCCAGCGCCAGCGCGAACGGCTCGGCGGGCAGCACGTGCAGCGTCTGCTGCTCGATTAACAGCTGCTCGGCGGGGATCTGGCCGCTGCCGCGATGCCGGCGGGCGTTGATCTTCTCGCACCAGGTCCGGCATTGTTCGGCCAGCTCTGCGAAACCGCCGTACTGGCTGCGGAGGTTGGCCTCGGTGGGCACCAGGTCGGCCTTGGCGAGCCGGACGGTGGCCTCCACGCCGCCCTTGGATTCGGGATCGTAAGGCACGCAGGTCTCCACGGTGCAGCCGTAGTACCGGCCCGCGGCCACGATCTGCGGATGCCGCACCGCGATCCCGGCGACGTGGTCGCTGGTCACGGTCTTGGCGTTGTCGGTGAGCACGTAGGTGGGGGCGCCACCGATCCGCCGCAGCGTGGAGTCCAGGCACGACACCAGCGTGCCCAGAGTGCAGTCCCAGACCGGGATCACTACCCGAAACTTCGACCAGGCCAGCCAGGCGCACCACAGCCAGGTGCGTCTTCCGTCGACCCGCGGGCCTTCGCCCCAGTCGAACTGCAGCCACATGCCCGGCTCGGGGATCCACGGCCGGTAGGTGCGCCGCCGCCCGGCCCGCCACGCAGCCTTGGCGGCGTTGACCGCTCGCCGGGTGGAGCGGGGGCTGCCCCGATATCCCATCGCGATCAGCTTGTCGTGGGCGACATCAGCGCGGATCTTCGCCTTCGACGCCTCCACCCATTCTTCGATCTTCTCCAGGAACGGATCGATCAGCTTCGGCCGGGCCGCCCGCTCATACGGGTTGAGACCCAGCTGGCGCAGCTCGACGTAGCGTTTGACGGTCTTGGGGTCCGCACCGGACAGTTGCGCGGCGGAGTGGATGGTCTTGGTCAGGTCGTATGCCTCAAAGATCTTCATGATCTCTCTGTCAGACTTTGTCACGGGACCTCTTCGGTCGGCTTGCGAAATGCGGCAAACATCAGCAAACCGGACCGGAGGGGTCTCCCAGGGGGCGGGTGGAGATCAGGGCACCCGAGGCCATCCACGGGGAATTCTCGTGGCCATCAGCCGGGACTCAACTGGCCGCCCACCAGGAGTCTTCCATGGCCGTCGGCA
>NZ_JBEXCR010000122.1:0-2705 GCF_040605375.1 Nonomuraea sp. NPDC005650 | reverse complement strand
CCGCGCCCCGTACCCCGTACCGCCCCGCCGCGCCCCGTACCCCGTACCGCCCCGCGCCGCCCCGCGCCGCGCCGCCCCGCGCCGCGCCGCCCCGCGCCGCGCCGCCCCGCGCCGCGCCGCCCCGCGCCGCGCCGCCCCGCGCCGCGCCCCGTACCGCCCGCCCCGTACCGCCCGCCCCGCCCCGCCCCGGGCCCCGGGCCCCGGGCCGCGCGCCGGCCCCCACGTTGACCCCACACGGCCGATCGTGCACCAGCGTCACGCAGCCCAGCGTCACGTCGCTCTCATGCCGATCGCAATTGGCCGACACGCGCCAGCCTCAGCCGACCCCACGCCGATCGTGCGGGTCGGCCTCGCCGCGGCGCCAGGCCCCCGCACACGGCCGATCGCGCGCCAGCCTCACGCCGCCCCCACATCGATCGCACATAGCCAATCGCGCGGAGACGCGGAGACACGGAGACCTCACGCTGACCACTCTCGGCGACTCATCGCCAACGGAGGTGGATCGGATCGAACCGGAGCGTTATCCACAAGGCCGAGCCCAACCGCCGGCGTTATCCCCAGAACCCCGCTCCACTCCACCCAAGGCCACCGCGATCGCCGATGATCCTGAGTGCCTCACCAACCCCAACACCTCAACAACCAGGCACCCCCGGCACCCCCGACGCCCCGGACGCCCCGGACGCCCCGATACCCCCGGAGGCCCTTGACACCTCCGACACCTCCGACACCTCCGACACCTCCGGAGGCCCCCAGAGTCCCCCGACACCTCCGAACCCCCTGAAGCCCACAACACCCCTGAGCACACCAAATGCCGCAATTCACGCGGAGCTCAGGGCATCAACCCGGAGTACATTCACCATGAAGATCATCCTGCCTTTGCCTGCCACACTGACCTCCCTCTTCATCGTGGCCACCGAACACCTGCCATTCGACGTCGACTCGTTCGTGCCCTGGCGCATAGCCGGCCCGCACAGAAGGGCTGCAATCGCCGCAGCAAGCAGCGGCTCCTTGACAGCAACCCACCACCAGACCCCCTGGAAACCAACCGCGACCAACCTCACATCCGAGGAAAGACGCCGCCTACGCCGCACCGGCCAACACGTGGTCGTATCCACGACCGCACCCCCGCACAAGCTTCCGACCAGCATCCAGACGGCGAGAGCGACGGCCCGCGCCCTGGCGGGAGAGTGCGACGGCCTCGTGATCGACCCCCTGACGGGCACCACCATCCTCACTTGCGGAAGATGCGCAGGAGAGCCCATGGATTTCCGCCTCGGCGACGACTGGCTGTCCTGGGACGTCCAGGTCCACGACGCCGCCACCTGCCCACCCTGGGACCCGGCCGACACGGGCGTATGCGACTGCCTACGCGTCACCTCCCGTGGCCTGCGCCGCTTCGCCCTCCCCGAGATCACCCTCGACGGCGCCGCCTGCGCTCACAACCTGTGCGCGACCAACCTCCTCCGCACAGTGGCCCACCGCCTGGTCACAGACCACCTGGCCTACGTAGCCGCCCACCCGGAGGCCACCGACCGCAAGATCGACGACTTCCTCCAGATAAGCCCCGCAGACCAGCCAGACGGCGGCCTCCCCTTCGGCGTCCAACTGACGCCCTACAACGCCGACCAGGGCGAACTGGGCCGCACAGGCACCATCCGCCGCCTCAAGATCGGCCCACCACCAGGCGCCGGCCAAATCACCTGCCTAAAGGTCGGTCCCCCATCAGGTTTCCCCGGCTCCCTCAACGACTGGCTATGCACCACCCAAACCCCCATCCACCCCCCACTCACCTTGATCACCTGCCCCCCTACAACCCAACCCACCCCCACACCCCCAACCCCCTTCCCTCCAACCCCTCTGACCCCATCCCACCCATACGCCCAAACAGCGACCCCGACCCCGCCGCCCTCAACCTCAGCGCCAACCTCGACCATGACACCCAAATCAGTCCCGGCCCCGGCCCCGGCCCCGGCTCCACCAGTCTCGGCACCGGCTCCGGCCAGGGCTACGGCATCGGCCTGCGCCACGGCACCGGCCCGTGACCTTGGACCCATTCGCAGCACGGGCCCAGCTCGTGCCATGGGCCCAGCCCGTGACAGGGGGCCAATTCGCAGCGCGGCGCCAGCTCATGACGTGGGTCCAACCCGCGACCGCGACGTGGGGCCAGCGGGTGGCATGGGTCCAGTTCGCGACGTGCAGCAACCTCCGTCGCCGGAAACGACGCCAGCCCTCGCCCTGGCTGCAGCACCGACTCCGACGGTTGCTCAGCCTCCATGCGTTGAGGTCGAGCGTGCTGCGGCCTGAGTCCGCGCCCCAGCGTCCCCCGGCCACGACGCCAAGTTGAAGTGCTCTCCTCTGGTGAGCGGAGGAGATTCCCTCCTACCTTGCGGTGGCGGGCTTGACGCGGCGAGCGCGCCTGACGACTGCCCTCCCGGCAGCCGGGACGAGCGCAAGGCCCATCCGATACAGATGCAAGGTGTTGCGGGCGGCGTTGTGGTCGGCGTTGCCGGACCAGCCACAGCCCGGGTTCTTGCACACGAACACAGCCTGGCTCTCCCGGCTGCCCGGCGTGGTGAACCCGCAGGCCGAGCAGCGCCCAGAGGTGCCCGCAGCGGGAACCTTGTGCAGCGCGCCGCCGTAGCGTGCGGCCTTGTACGTCAGCATCGTCACGGTGCGACCCCAGGCCTCCTGGCTGATGGAGCGGT
>NZ_JBEXCR010000121.1:0-3061 GCF_040605375.1 Nonomuraea sp. NPDC005650 | reverse complement strand
GCTCCCAACCCGCACGGCGGCCTGAGCGGTGCCCTCGAATACAGCACCGCCCTGTTCGACCAGGCCACCATCGAGCGGCTGATCGGGCACCTCCAGGTACTGCTGACCGCCATCACCGACGGTCCCGAGCGACCGCTGTCGGCGCTGCCTTTCCTGACTCCTGCCGAGCAGCGGCAGCTCACCGTCACCTGGACCACGCATCCGCCCGTCCTTGCTTCGGCCGAAGCCAAGCAGGCTGAGGCGGGGAGGGGCGAGGCCGGGGGAGTCGGGGGGATCGGTGCTGCGGTTCATGAGTTGATCGCTGGTCGGGCTGGTGTGCATCCGGGTCGGGTGGCGGTGTCGTGTGAGGGGGTGGAGCTGAGTTATGGGGAGCTGGACGAGCGGGCGAACCGGCTGGCTCACCATCTTCTCGCTTTGGGTGCGGGTCCGGAGTGTGTGGTGGGTCTGCATCTGGGGCGGACTCCGGAGTTGATCGTCGCGATTTTGGCGGTGTGGAAGGCGGGGGCGGCGTATCTGCCGTTGGATCCGGGCTATCCGGCAGGCCGGTTGGCGCACATGCTCGCCGACAGCCGGGCCGGCATCCTGCTCACCGACAACCCCGCAGCCAACCCCGCCATCAACCCTGCCGCCAGCCTGGGCACCGACCGAGCCGCCAGCCCGGTTTCCCGTGAGGCCGCTGACTCGGCCGCCTGTTCGGATACCGGTTGGGGTGGGGCGCGGGTGCTGGTGCTGCCGGAGGTGGCGGGGGTGCTGGAGGGATATCCGGTGGGGGCGCCGGGGGTGGTGGTGGCGGCTGGGCAGAGTGCGGCGGTCATCTACACGTCGGGGTCGACGGGGCGGCCGAAGGGCAGTGCGCTGGCGCATGGGAATCTGGTGGCGTTGCTGGCCGCCTGGTCGGGTACGCATTTCGGGCCGGGTCAGGGGCATCGGTGGCTGAGTCTGACGAGTATCAGTTTCGATGTGTTCACCGCGGATGTGGTGCGTGCGCTGGCCAATGGGGGCACGCTGGTGCTGGCCGCGGCGCAGGTGCAACTGGATTCGGCCGGGTGGGCGGGGGTGTTGCGGGCTTCGGGTGTCAGCGCGCTGGAGGCGGCTCCGCAGCACATCGACAATCTGGTCACCCATCTGGAGCAGGCCGGTGCGACGTTGCCGGATCTGCGGCTGCTGATCGCCACCACCGACACCTGGCATACCAGCCATGCCCGGCGGGCTCATCGGGTGCTGCCGCAGGCGCGGTTGCTGACCGCGTACGGCATCACCGAGACCACCATCGACTCCACCTACAGCGTCCTGACCCCCGACCAGCCCACCCCCGACCAGCCCACCCCCGGCCAGCCCGACCACGGCCAGCCCGACCACGGCCAGCCCGACCACGACCAGCCCGACCACGACCAGCCCGACCACGGCCGGTCCGGCCGGTCCGGCCGGTCCGGCGATCATGGTGCTCAGCCCGGTGACCACGGTGCTCAGCATGGTGGCCTTGGTGCTCGGGACGGTGATCTCGGTGCTCGGGGTGGTGCCGGGGGTTCGGGCGGGTCGGTGGGGCGGACGGGGCTGGTGCCGCTGGGGCGGCAGCCGGCGGGGCCGACGCCGATCGGGGTGCCGCTGCCTGGCACGTGCACGTTTGTGTTGGATCGGCATCTCAATCCGGTGCCGGTGGGGGTGCCGGGTGAGTTGTTCATCGCCGGTGCCGGTCTGACCCGGGGCTATCTTGATCGGCCGGCGCTGACGGCGGGGCGTTTCGTTGCTCATCCCTTCGCCGGTGACGGGTCTCGCTTGTATCGGACCGGTGACGTGGCCGCATGGCGGCCGGATGGCCAGCTGGCCTTCCTGGGCCGGACCGACCATCAGGTGAAGATCCGCGGCTTCCGGATCGAGCCGGGCGAGATCCAGCACGCGCTGACCGCCCATCCGCACATCGCCGCGGCCCTGGTCACCACCCACCAGGCCAGCACCAACACCGGTACCGACAACGACAACGACAACGACACCATCACCGTCAACGGCACCTCCACCGCTAACGGCAACGGCAACGGCATCCGCACCGGTGCCGCCAACAGCAATGACGATGGCGTCGGCAGTGGTGACGGTGTCGGCAAGGGTGACGGTCAGGGTGGCCGAGGGGGCAAGGCCGGTGCCGGTCAGCGGCTGGTCGCCTATCTGGTTCCGGCCGATCCGGCGGTGGGTGTTCCTGCCGCTGATGATCTGCGGGCGTATCTGGCGGCTGGTCTGCCGGAGTACATGATCCCGTCGGTGTTCATCGAGCTGGCGGCCTTCCCGTTGTCTCCGAACGGGAAGATCGATCGGGCCGCGCTGCCGGTTCCGGATGGCAGCCGGCCGGAGCTCGCGGGTGGTTATGAGGCGCCGGTGACGGCGACGGAGCTGTTGCTGGCCGGGATTTGGGCCGAGTTGCTCGGTGTGGATCAGGTCGGTGTTCGGGACAACTTCTTCGATCTGGGTGGGCATTCCCTGCTGGCCACCCAGGTCATCACCCGTATTCGGGCGGTGCTGGGGGTGGATCTTCCTCTGGCGGCGCTGTTCGATCAGCCGACCGTCGGTGGGCTGGCGCCGCTTGTGGATGGGGCGAATGGCAGCAGCAGGCCGCCGATCGTGCCGGTCGACCGTGATCGACCGTTGCCGTTGTCGTTCGCGCAGCAGCGGTTGTGGTTCCTGGCTCAGCTTGATCCGGGATCGGCCGAGTACAACACGCCTACTCCCATCGCGCTGCCTGGCGATCTCGATGTTCCCGCTCTGCGTGCTGCGCTGACGGCGCTGGTGGAGCGGCATGAGGTGTTGCGGACTCGGCTGGTCGCCGATGCCGATGGCATTCCGCATCAGGTCATCGATCCGCCCGCCGACTTCGACCTGCCGGTCGCCGAGGTGGCGAGCGAGCAGGAAGCACAGGCGCTGATCGCCGCCGACGCGGGTACGCCGTTCGACCTGGCCGCAGGGCCTCTGCTCCGGGGCAGCCTGCTCCGGCTGAGCGACCGGGACCACATTCTGGCGTTGTGCATGCATCACGTCATCTCTGATGAGTGGTCGGCCAAGATTTTCCACCGCG
>NZ_JBEXCR010000120.1:0-3368 GCF_040605375.1 Nonomuraea sp. NPDC005650 | reverse complement strand
GCAGGTCGAAGCTCTTGGGAGGATCGATGATCTGGTACGGGATGCCGTCGGCGTCTGCGACCAGCCGGGTCCGTAAGACCTCATGCCGCTCCACCAGCGTGGTGAGGGCGGCGCGCAGGGCGTCGATGTCGAGGTCGCCGGGCAGCGGAATCGGGGTGGGGATGTTGTACTCGGCGGAGTCGGGGTCGAGCTGGGCCAGGAACCACAACCGCTGCTGCGCGAACGACAGCGGCAACGGCCGGTCACGGTCGACCGGCACGATCGGGGGCCTGCTGCTGCCGTTCGCCCCGTCCACCAGCGGCGCCAGGCCGCCGACGGTCGGCTGATCGAACAGCGCCGCCAGGGGAAGATCCACCCCCAGCACCGCCCGAATCCGGGTGATGACCTGAGTGGCCAGCAGGGAGTGCCCGCCCAGATCGAAGAAATTGTCCCGGACACCCACCTGGTCCACGCCGAGCAGGTCGGCCCAGATGCCGGCCAGCAACTGCTCGGTGGGGGTGGACGGCGCCTGGTAGGTGTCGGCGAGTTCGGGACGGCTGCCGTCCGGCACCGGCAGCGCGGCCCGGTCGATCTTCCCGTTCGGGGACAACGGGAAGGCCGCCAGCTCGATGAACACCGACGGAATCATGTAATCCGGCAGGCCGGCCGCCAGATACGCGCGCAGATCATCGGTGGCGGGGATGCCGAGGGCTGGGTCAGCGGGAACGAGGTAGGCGACCAGCCGGCGCTCGGTGCCGGCGCCGTTGCCCGTGTCGTCTCCGGCGCTGTTGCCGGTGGTGGTGACCAGGGCTGCGGCGATGTGCGGGTGGCCGGTCAGGGTGTGTTCGATTTCGCCGGGCTCGATGCGGTGACCGCGGATCTTGACCTGGTGGTCGGTGCGGCCGAGGAAGTCGAGCTGGCCGTCGGGCCGCCAGGCGGCCAGGTCGCCGGTGCGATACAGGCGCGAGCCGTCGGCGGCATGGGGGTTGGCGATGAACCGCTCGGCGGTCAGGGCCGGCTTGCCGTGATACCCGCGGGCCAGCCCCTGCCCGCCGATGAGCAGCTCACCGGGCACGCCGGTGGGGGCGGGGTTGAGGTGGGCGTCCAGCACGTAGGTGATGGAGTTGGCCAGCGGCGCACCAATGGCGGGGTCAGCACCAACAGCTCCAGCACCAACGGCTCCAGCGCCGGCAGATCCGGTGGCGGCGGCTCCGATGGCGGTGGCTCCGATGCTGGCGGCTTCGATGCTGGCGGCTTCGTTGCTGGTGGCTTCGTTGGCGCTGTTGGTCGCGGAGGTGGTCAGGGGTGGGGTGGTGGTGGTGATGACGGTGGCTTCGGTGGGACCGTAGGTGTTGATCAGGCGGTGGTCCGCAGCCCAGGCGCGGGCCAGGGAGGCGCTCAGGCGTTCGGCGCCGAGGATCAGGGTGCGCAGGCCGGGCAGGGTGGCCGGGGTCAGGGTGGCCAGCAGGGACGGCACGATGCTGGCGGCGGTCACCCGCTGCCGGTTGATCAGATCGGCCAGCCGGTAGGGGTCGCCACGTTCACCGGCGGTGGCCAGGGCCAGAGTGGCGCCGGTGGTCAGGGTGACGACCAGGTCCAGCACCGCGGCGTCGAAGCTGTGGGAGGCGAACTGCAGCACCGTGTCATCCGGGCCGATACCGAACACCGGCCGCATCACAGTCGCCAGGTTGATCGCCCCGCGGTGGGTGCCCAAAACCCCCTTGGGGGTGCCGGTCGAACCCGAGGTGTAGATGAGATACGCCCCCTGATCCGGCTCGGCCACCACCACAGGCGCCTCCCCCGGATACCCACGCAGCCTCGAGTCCAGCTCCTGCACGGCCACCACCCGCACAGCGCCCTGGACCGTCCCGACAGCTGAACCAACGGCCAGGCTGGCGGCCGGGCTGGCCGAATCGCTGGCCGGGCTAGCGGCCGACCCGCTGGCCGGGCTGGCGGCATGGCCGTGGGTGGCCGGGTTGTCGGCGGGGTTGTCGGCGGGGTTGTCGGTGAGCAGAATGCCGGCCCGACTGTCGGTGAGCATGCGGGCCAATCGATCGGCCGGATAGGCGGCATCCAGCGGCAGATAAGCCGCACCCGCCTTCCACACCGCCAGGATCGCCACGATCAACTCCGGAGTCCGCCCCAGATGCAGGCCCACCACGCTGTCCCGGCCGGCACCCAAGGCGATCAGATGGTGAGCCAGCCGGTTGGCCCGCTCATCCAGCTCGCCATAACTGAGCCGCTCCCCCCGACACAACACAGCCGCATGACCAGGACGAAGCCGCGCCTGACCAGCGATCAGCTCATGAACACCGCCCACCGCCGGAACCACCACACCAGCAGGCACCGCGTCCGCGGTCAGGCGCCGCTGCTCGGCACCGGTCAGCACGGGCAGCGCCGACAACGGCCTGTCAGGATCGCTGGTGACGGCGTCCAGCAGCATGCTGAGGTGACCGATCAGCCGCTCGATCCTGCCCCGGCCGAACAGGGCCGTGCTGTACTGCACCGACCCGTTCAACACCCCGCCAGGACCACTGGCCATGGTCAGGATCAGGTCGTATTTGACCGGCAGCGAACCCGACCCGCCACCCACACCGGAACCGGCATCACTGGCATCGACGTCCAAGCCGGGGCCAGGGCGCGTGCCCGGGTCCGTGCCAAGGCCGGGGTCGTCGCTGGTGAAATGGCTGAACAGGGTCTGGAACAGCGGCGTCCGCGAGCGGTCACGCTCGACACCGAGTTCGTCGACCAGCTGCTCGAACGGCAGATCCTGATGACCGTAAGCATCTAGCGCCGTGGCGCGGACCTGCTGGAGCAGGTCGGTGAAGGTGGGGTCGCCGGACAGGTCGGCCCGCAGCACCAGCGTGTTGACGAAGAACCCGATCAGATCCTCGGTCTCGGCCTGATTCCGGTTGGCCACCGGCGTACCGACCAGCACATCATCCTGACGGCTGTACCGGCCAAGCAGCACCGTGTAAGCAGCCAGCAACGTCATGAACATCGTCGCACCGGTACGACGAGACAACTCCTGCAACCGACGGCTGACATCGGCGTCGATACGGAAATCAATAGCCGCGCCAGCGGTGTCACGAGCCGCAGGCCGGGGCCGATCGGCAGGCAACTCCAGCACCGACGGCCCGGCCAGCTGCCGACGCCAATAACCGAGCTGCTCCTCCAACGTCGGCCCGGTCAGCCAGGAACGCTGCCACACAGCGAAATCCGCGTACTGCACCGGCAACGGCACCAGCGGCGACGGCTCCCCCGCCCGGAAAGCGTCATACAACGCGAGAAGCTCGCGGTGGAAAATCTTGGCCGACCACTCATCAGAGATGACGTGATGCATGCACAACGCCAGAATGTGGTCCCGGTCGCTCAGCCGGAGCAGGCTG
>NZ_JBEXCR010000119.1:0-3589 GCF_040605375.1 Nonomuraea sp. NPDC005650 | reverse complement strand
TGGCGGTGGGTGGCCAGGGCGTCGAGGAAGGCGTTGGCGGCTGAGTAGTTGCCTTGTCCGGCGCTGTCGAGGGTGGCGGCGGAGGAGGAGTAGAGCACGAACGCGGCCAGGTCCAGGTTCTGAGTCGCCTGGTGCAGGTGCCAGGCGGCGTCCGCCTTCGGACGCAGCACCCGGTCCAGCTTCTCAGGAGTGAGGGAGGTGACCACGCCGTCGTCGAGCACTCCGGCGGTGTGGAAGACGGCGGTGAGCGGGCGCTCGGCGGGGACACTCTGCAGCAGCTCGCCGACCTGCCCAGGGTCGGACAGATCGCACGCCGCGATCTCGACCGTCGCGCCTGCGGTCTCCAGGTCGGCGCGGAGCTGGTCGGCGTCGGGTGCCTGCTCTCCCCTGCGCGAGGCCAGCAGCAGGTGCTTGACCTGGTGGCCGGTAGCCAGGTGGCGGGCCAGGATCGCGCCCAGCCCGCCGGTGCCGCCGGTGATCAGCACCGTGCCGTCCGGATCCATGCGGTGCGGCATGGTCAGGACGATCTTGCCGGTGTGGCGGGCCTGGGCCATGTGCCGGAAGGCCTGGCGGGCCTGCTGCACCGGCCAGCATCGCACGGGGAGCGCCGCCAGCCCGCCGCTGGTGAACAGCTCCAGCATCTCGGCCAGCATGCCGCCGATCCGCTCATGTCCGGCGTCCATCAGGTCGAAGCTGCGATACCGCACGTGGGGGTGGGTAACGGCGACGTCGGCGGGGTCGCGGCGGTCGGTCTTGCCCATCTCGATGAACCGGCCGCCCGAAGTGAGCAGGTCGAGCGAGGCGTCGGTGAACGGCCCGGCCAGCGAGTTCAGCACCACGTCCACCCCGCCCGAGACCGCCGCGAAGGCGTCGGCGAAGTCGAGATCCCGGGAAGAGGCGATGTGATCGTCGGCCACCCCGAGCTCGCGCAGCAGGTGCTGCTTGGCAGGTGAGGCGGTGGCGAACACCTCCGCGCCCAGATGGTGAGCGATCTGGATCGCGGCCATGCCGACGCCGCCGGCACCGGAGTGGATCAGCACCCGCTCGCCCCGGCTCAGCCCGGCCAGATCGACCAGCCCGTACCAGGCGGTCGCGAACGCGCCCGGCACCGAGGCCGCACGGGCGAAACCCCACCCCTGCGGCATCCTGTCCATCATCCGGCGATCAGCCACGACCCGAGGACCGAACGTCCCCTCGCCCAGGCCCATCACCCGATCCCCGACCCGCAGCCCGTCCACACCCGGACCGAGCTCGGTGACCACACCGGCGAACTCGCCGCCGATCGCCCCACCTTGTTCGGGCACCATGCCCAGCGTCACGACCACGTCGCGGAAGTTCAGCCCGGTCGCGCGGACCTCCACCCGTACCTCGCCGGTGGTCAGCTCTCGGTCGGCCTCGGGCGCCGGGATCAGGGTCAGGCCGTCGATCGACCCCTTGGTGGGGCTGTCCAGCCGCCACCCGCCCCCGCCTTCGGGCGCCTGGAGGTCGCCGGAGGCGTCGGCCCTGGCCAGCCTCGGCACCAGGACCCGACCGGCGCGTACCGCCAGCTGCGGCTCGTCCTCCACCGCCAGCAGCGAGCCCAGAGCGGCCAGCGACTCGGCCGCGACATCGAGATCGACCAGCAGGATCCGGCCGGGGTTCTCCGTCTGCGCCGAGCGCACCAGACCCGACACCGCCGCCCCGGCGAGCGCGCCGCCGGCCTCTGTGCCGGTGGTCACCGCACCTGTGGTGACGAGCACCAGCCGGGTATCGGCGAGCCGCTCGGCGGCCAGCCAGTCGCTCAGCACACCCACGACCCGGTCCAGCTCCGACCGCAGCTCCTCCAGCGGTCCTCGGCCGTCCGCCTGAGGAAGCGGGATGACCAGGGTCGTGATGTCGTCGTCGCCGGTCGCCGCCGCGTGCAGGTCGGCGTACGCGCGAACCTTCAGCCCGCCGCGGCGCAGAGCGTCGGTGACGCTGCCGTCTTCACCGGCCGCGTCCACGACAGCTGTCGTCCCTTCGGCCGCAGGCGGGTTCCAGCTACGGGGAATCACCCATTGCAGCCGGTGGAGCGCCTCGTGCCCGGGCTGGGTGCGTGACGACAGCCCGCCGACGGGGAGCGGGCGCGTGATCAGGCTCGCGACGGCCGCGACCGGAGCACCGGTGCCGTCGGCGAGCCGGATGCTCCAAGCGCCGCCCTCTGCCGGAACGACGTGGACCCGCACGCGTCGGGCACCGGAGGCCAGGAGTTCCACACCGCTCCAGGCGAACGGCAGCTCCGTCCCCTTACCCTGCTCGCCGTTGTCGGCGAGGCCGGTGGCGTGCAGGGCGGCGTCGAGCAGGGCGGGGTGGATGCCGTACTGGTCGGCTTCGGCGGCTTCCCGCTCACCCAGCTCGACCTCGGCGAACACCTCGTTGTCGCGGATCCAGGCCCGCTTGAGTCCTTGGAAGGCCGGCCCGTACCCATAGCCGGACTCGGCCAGCCTCTCGTAATGCCCGGACACCTCCACCCGGCGCGCTCCCGCAGGCGGCCACTGCCCATCGGCCGAGCCTGCGGTGCCGGTCGCCTGGGTGAGGGTGCCGGTGGCGTGGCGGGTCCACGGCCGCTGACCCGTACGGGCATACACGGAAACGTCGCACCGCGCGTCCTCACCCGGGGCGGTCACCGCCACCTGTAGCTGGACCGACTCCTCGCCCTCGATCACCAGCGGCGCTTCCAGGGTCAGCTCCTCCAGCACCGGGCTGCCGACCTCGTCTCCCGCGCGCACGACCAGTTCCACGAAGCCGGTGCCGGGGAACACCACCGTCTGCCCCACCGCGTGATCGGCCAGCCAGGGGTGGGTGGCGATCGACATGCGGCCGGTCACCACCACGCCGCCCTGATCCGGCAACTCGACGGCAGCACCGAGCAGCGGGTGGTCCACCCGCGTCTGGCCCAGCCCGCCCGCGTCCGACACCCCTACCGGGGCGCCTTCCAGCCAGTAACGCCGATGCTGGAACGCGTAGGTGGGCAGCTCGTTGACGGTCGCGCTCTTGTCGGTGGCAGGCAGAAGCGCCTGCCAGTCCACCGCGACACCCGCGACGAACGCCTCACCCACCGAGCGCACGAACCGATCCGCGCCGCCCTCACCCCGGCGCAACGACCCCACCACAACGCCCGAAGCCCCGCCGGTGTCGAGGATGTCCTGCACCGCCATCGCCAGCACCGGATGCGGACTCGCCTCGATGAACGCCGAACGGCCATCAGCCAGCAACGCCTTGACCGCCCCCTGGAAGTCCACCGGGCGGCGCGCGTTGGCGAACCAGTACTCCGCCCCCAGTTCCGTGCCTGCCAGCACCCCGCCGCTCACCGTCGAGTAGAACGGCACCCGGCCCGCTTCGGGAGTGACCGAGCCCAGCATGTCCAGCAGCCGCTCGCGCAGGGGCTCCACCATGACCGAATGCGAGGCCACCGTGGTCGCAATCACCCGCGCCCGCACCCCCTCGGCACGCAGCCGCTCGACCAGCTCCTCCAGCGCCTGGACCGGCCCGGCCACCGCACACGAGGCCGGCCCGTTGTCCGCGCTGACCTCCAACCCCGCATCCAGCCGTTCACGGACCACCTCGGCGG
>NZ_JBEXCR010000118.1:0-4744 GCF_040605375.1 Nonomuraea sp. NPDC005650 | reverse complement strand
GCTCGGCGTCGGTGAGCAGGGGCAGCGCCGACAACGGCCGTCCGGGATCGGCCGCGACGCATTCGACCAGCGTCTGCAGGTGACCGACCAACCGCGCAACCGTCGAACGATCAAACAACGCAGTGCTGTATCGGATTGACCCCGCCAGCCCACTTTCCCCTGAGTCTGCCACGGTGAGGATGAGGTCGTACTTCACGGTCTGCGCTGTGTTCTGCGCCTCGTCGTTCTGACTTCCGTCGCTGTCGTTCCCCTCGGTGGTGAGGTAGTTGAACAGCGTCTGGAACAGCGGGGTCCGGGAGCGGTCGCGGTCGATGCCGAGCTCGTCCACGAGTTGCTCGAACGGCAGGTCCTGATGACCATAGGCGTCCAGCGCCGTAGCGCGGACCTGCTGCAGCAGGTCAGTAAAGGTGGGGTCGCCCGACAGGTCGGCCCGCAGTACCAGCGTGTTGACGAAGAACCCGATCAAATCCTCGGTCTCGGCCTGATTCCGGTTGGCCACCGGCGTACCGACCAGCACGTCATCCTGACGGCTGTAGCGGCCGAGCAGCACGGTGTAAGCAGCCAGCAACGTCATGAACATGGTCATGCCGGTGCGGCGCGACAGTGCTCGCAGGCCGTCGGCTACTTCAGGACCGATGTGGAAGTCGAGTGCCGCACCGGCGGTGTCGCGGATGGCCGCGCGAGGGCGGTCGATGGGCAGATCGAGGACGGGCGGGTTGACGAGCTGCCGCCGCCAGTAACCGAGCTGCTCCTCCAGCGTCTCGCCGGTAAGCCAGGAACGCTGCCATTGCGCGAAATCGGCGTACTGCACCTGGAGCGGTGCCAGCGGCGACGGCTGTCCGGCGCGGAAGGCCTCGTAAAGGGAGGCGAGTTCCTCGTGAAAGATTTTGGCCGACCACTCATCGAAGACGACATGGTGCATGCACAAGGCCAGGATGTGCAGGTCCTCGCTGAGGCGGATCAGGCTGCCACGCAACAGAGGTCCTGTGGCCAGGTCGAATGGAGCGGCCGCGTCAGCAGCGATCAGCGCCTGTGCTTCCTCTTCGCTCGCCACCTCGATGACCGACAGGTCGAAGTCGGCGGGCGGGTCAATGATCTGGTACGGGATGCCGTCGGCGTCTGCGACGAGCCGGGTCCTTAGGACCTCATGCCGCTCCACCAGCGCCGTCAGCGCGGCACGCAAGGCCAGGACATCGAGGTCACCAGGCATCGGAATCGGGGTGGGGATGTTGTATTCGGCCGATCCGGGATCGAGTTGGGCCAGGAACCACAGCCGCTGCTGCGCAAACGACAGCGACAACGGCTGATCACGGTCGGCCGGGACGATCGGCGGCGCGACCGTGGTGAGGGCGGTGCTGTCAATGAGCGTGGCCAGACCCTTGATGATCGGCTGATCGAACAAGGCCGCCAATGGAAGATCCGCGCTGAAAGCGTTGCGGATACGGGTCATGGCCTGGGTGGCCAGCAGAGAGTGCCCGCCCAGATCGAAGAAGTTGTCCCCAACGCCCACCTGGTCCACGCCGAGCAGGTCGGCCCAGATCCCGGCCAGCACCTGCTCCGTCGCCGTCACCGGCGCCTCATAACCGCCGACGAGCTCGGGACGGCTGCCGTCCGGCACCGGCAGCGCGGCCCGATCGATCTTCCCGTTCGGAGACAACGGGAAGGCAGCCAGCTCAATGAACACCGACGGGATCATGTAATCCGGCAGGCCGACAGCCAGATACGCCCGCAGATCATCCGTGGCGGGAATGCCGTGGGCTGGATCAGCGGGAACCAGGTAGGCGACCAGCCGACGGTCAGCGTCCTGCCCGAACGTGGTCACCAGGGCTGCGGCGATGTGCGGGTGGCCGGTCAGCGCATGCTGGATCTCGCCCGGCTCGATCCGGAAACCACGAATCTTCACCTGATGATCGGTACGCCCCAGGAAGGCCAACTGGCCATCCGGCCGCCACACAGCCACATCACCGGTGCGATACAGGCGCGAGCCGTCACCCGCGTACGGGTCGGCCACAAACCGCTCCGCCGTCAGCACCGGCCGCCCGTGATAACCACGGGCCAGGCCCACACCACCCACGAACAACTCCCCGGACACACCGGTAGGGGCGAGGTTGAGGTGGGCATCCAGCACGTGGGTGGTGGTGTTGGCGATCGGACCGCCGATCCCGGCCGGATCCTGGCCGATGGTCGCGCACACCGTCGTCTCGGTCGGACCGTAGGCGTTCAGCAGCCGATGCCGGCCGCCCCACACCTGCGCAAGTTCCGGATCCAGGTGCTCACCCGCGCTGATCAACGTCAACTCGGGTAGCTGCGCCGGGTCCAGCGTGGCCAGCAGCGACGGCGGCAACGTCGCCACATCCACCCGCTGCTCCCGGATGAACCCGGCCAGATCGGCCGTCCGCTGCTCCGCCCGCGGAACCACCAGCGTCGCCCCTGCGGCCAGCGTCACCGCGATCTCCGACACCGCCGCATCAAACCCAGGCGACGCGAACTGCAACACCCGCGACCCCGCCGAAACCCCGAACGCTTCCTGCTGTGCCACCACCAGGTTCACCAGACCCCGATGCCCGACCCGCACCCCCTTCGGGCGGCCGGTGGAACCGGAGGTGTAAATCAGGTAGGCCGCCTGACCTGGGGCAACAGGCACATCAGGAGGCGTGACCGGCATAGCCTGTATGCCCGGATCGTCCATCACCAGCGTGCGCAGACGGCCGGCGGGCAGCTCCTCCAGCCGCGGGCGCAGACCGCTAACCGGGACGTCCGCACCCGCGTCCGCATCGGCGGCGGGGAGCCTGCTCAGCAGTTCCCCGGTGGTCAGCAGAAGGTCCGTCCCGCTGTCTGCCAGCACATAGGCCAGCCGATCCGTCGGATTGGTGGGGTCCAGCGGCAGATAGGCCGCGCCCGCCTTCCACACCGCCAGCACGGCCACCACCAGGTCCGCACCGCGAGGAAGGCACAACGCCACCGTCGTCTCCGCCCCCGCACCCAGCCCGATCAGCCGATGAGCCAGCCGATTGGCACGAGCCTCCAGCTCGCCGTAGCTGAGCTCTCCTTCGGCCCCGGCCACCGCGACCGTCTCGGGTCCGGCCATCGCACGAGCCGCGATCAGCTCGTGCACACCCCCCACCTCGGGCAGCACCATCCCGGTGGCGTTGATGCCGTCCAGGACCTGCCGCTCGGCCGAGGTCAAAACAGGCAAGGCCGACAACGGCCGGTCCGGATCAGCGGTGACGGCATCCAGCAGCACCCGAAGGTGGCCAATCAGCCGCTCGATCGTGGCCTGGTCGAACAAGGCCGTGCTGTACTGCACCGAACCGGCCAGATCCCGGTCACCAGAGCCGACCATGCTCACAACCAGATCGAACTTGACGACACCTTCCTGAACCGTGGCCTCGGCCGACTCCTCGCTTCCACGATCGTCGCCCGACTCGCCGATGTAGTTGAACAACGTCTGGAACAACGGCGTCCGAGAACGATCACGCTCCACACCCAGCTCATCGACAAGCTGCTCGAACGGCAGATCCTGATGACCATAGGCGTCCAACGCGGTGGCCCGCACCTGCTGCAACAGGTCGGTGAAGGTCGGGTCGCCGGACAGGTCGGTACGCAGCACCAGCGTGTTGACGAAGAACCCGATCAGATCCTCGGTCTCGGCCTGATTCCGATTGGCCACCGGCGTACCGACCAGCACATCATTCTGGGCGCTGTATTTACCGAGCAGCGCACTGAACGCCGCGAACAGCGTCATGAACATGGTGCCGCCGCTCTGACGCGTCAACTCGTGCAGCCGGCGAGCGGTTTCAGCTTCAATACGGAAGCTGATGGCAGCGCCGGCCGTGGAGCGTACAGGAGGGCGGGGCCGGTCGGTGGGCAGATCGAGGATGGGCGGGTTGGCGAGCTGGTGACGCCAGTAGCCGAGCTGCTCTTGCAGCGTCTGGCCGGTCAGCCAGGAGCGCTGCCACACGGCGAAATCGGCGTACTGGACTGGCAGCGGTGTCAGCGGGGACGGCTCTCCCGCCCGGAATGCGTCGTAGAGCGTGGTGAGTTCCCGCTGGAAGATCTTGGCCGACCATTCGTCGGAGATGACGTGGTGCATGCACAAGGCCAGGATGTGCAGGTCGTCGGTGAGGCGGATCAACGTGCCGCGCAGCAGCGGACCGGCCGCCAGATCGAACGGCGTGGCCGCGTCGGCGGCGATCAGCGCCTGTGCTTCCTGGTCGCTCGCCGCCTCGATGACGGGCAGGTCGAAGTCGGCGGGAGGGTCGATGATCTGGTACGGGACGCCGTCGGCGTCGGCGACCAACCGAGTGCGTAACACCTCATGCCGTTCCACCAGCGCCGTCAGCGCGGCACGCAGGGCGGGAATGTCAAGGTCCCCGGGCAGCGGGATGGGAGTGGGGGTGTTGTATTCGGCCGAGTCGGGGTCGAGTTGGGCCAGGAACCACAACCGCTGCTGGGCGAATGACAGCGGCAGCGGCTGGTCGCGGTCGGCCGGGCGGATCGGTGGCCTGGCGGTTTCAGCCGAGGCTTGGTCTATGAGGGTAGCCAGGCTGTTGATGGTGGGCTGGTCGAACAGGGCCGCGAGAGCCATGTCCGTGCCGAAAGTGCTGCGGATACGAGAGGTGACCTGAGTGGCCAGCAGGGAGTGGCCGCCCAGATCGAAGAAGTTGTCCCGGACACCCACCTGGTCCACACCGAGCAACTCGGCCCAGATCCCGGCCAGCACCTGCTCCGTCGGGGAAGTAGG
>NZ_JBEXCR010000117.1:1707-4913 GCF_040605375.1 Nonomuraea sp. NPDC005650 | reverse complement strand
TTGCTGTCTCAGAATCACATAATGGACGCGAGCAACACGACTAGAAAAGTCTGCTTTGAGGTCAAGTCCTCGGCCTATTAGTACCGGTCAGCTCCACACGTTACCGCGCTTCCACCTCCGGCCTATCAACCCGATCGTCTATCGGGAGCCTTACCCCCTCACAGGGTGGGAGACCTCATCTCAAGGCAAGCTTCCCGCTTAGATGCTTTCAGCGGTTATCCCTCCCGAACGTAGCCAACCAGCCGTGCACCTGGCGGTACAACTGGCACACCAGAGGTTCGTCCGTCCCGGTCCTCTCGTACTAGGGACAGCCCCTTTCAAGTCTCCTGCGCGCGCAGCGGATAGGGACCGAACTGTCTCGCGACGTTCTAAACCCAGCTCGCGTACCGCTTTAATGGGCGAACAGCCCAACCCTTGGGACCTACTCCAGCCCCAGGATGCGACGAGCCGACATCGAGGTGCCAAACCATCCCGTCGATATGGACTCTTGGGGAAGATCAGCCTGTTATCCCCGGGGTACCTTTTAGCCGTTGAGCGACACCGCTTCCACACGCCGATGCCGGATCACTAGTCCCAGCTTTCGCTCCTGCTCGACCTGTCAGTCTCACAGTCAAGCTCCCTTGTGCACTTACACTCAACACCTGATTGCCAACCAGGCTGAGGGAACCTTTGGGCGCCTCCGTTACCCTTTGGGAGGCAACCGCCCCAGTTAAACTACCCACCAGACACTGTCCCCGATCCGGATCACGGACCAGAGTTAGACATCCAAAACGACCAGAGTGGTATTTCACCAATGACTCCACCCGAACTAGCGTCCGAGCTTCCCAGTCTCCCACCTATCCTACACAAGCCGTTCCAAACACCAATGTCAAGCTGTAGTGAAGGTCCCGGGGTCTTTCCGTCCTGCTGCGCGAAACGAGCATCTTTACTCGTACTGCAATTTCACCGGGTCTGCGGTTGAGACAGCGGGGAAGTCGTTACGCCATTCGTGCAGGTCGGAACTTACCCGACAAGGAATTTCGCTACCTTAGGATGGTTATAGTTACCACCGCCGTTTACCGGCGCTTAAGTTCTCACCTTCGCCAACCGAAGCTGACTAAGCGGTCCCCTTAACGTTCCGGCACCGGGCAGGCGTCAGTCCGTATACATCGTCTTACGACTTCGCACGGACCTGTGTTTTTAGTAAACAGTCGCTTCCCCCTGGCCACTGCGACCCCCACCAGCTCCGAGTGCAAGACTCATCACCAGCAGAGGTCCCCCTTCTCCCGAAGTTACGGGGGCAATTTGCCGAGTTCCTTAACCACAGTTCACCCGATCGCCTTAGTATTCTCTACCTGACCACCTGAGTCGGTTTAGGGTACGGGCCGCCACAACACTCGCTAGAGGCTTTTCTCGGCAGCATAGGATCATCCACTTCACCACAATCGGCTCGGCATCACATCTCAGGCTTAAGGAACGCGGATTTGCCTACGTTCCGCCCTACATGCTTACCCCAGGACAACCATCGCCTGGGCTGGACTACCTTCCTGCGTCACCCCATCGCTTACCTACTACCCGATCGGATCGAGCGTTCACCCTGACGGCCGTCCCGAAGGACAACCCGAGCTAAGGACTCTTAGCATCACGAGGTTCGATATGGGCGCGTTAAAGCGGGTACGGGAATATCAACCCGTTGTCCATCGACTACGCCTGTCGGCCTCGCCTTAGGTCCCGACTTACCCTGGGCGGATTAGCCTGCCCCAGGAACCCTTGGTCATCCGGCGCGAGGGTTTCTCACCCTCGATTCGCTACTCATGCCTGCATTCTCACTCGTATACGCTCCACGGCTAGATCACTCTGCCGCTTCACCGCACATACGACGCTCCCCTACCCATCAACACCACAAAGATGTCAATGCCACGACTTCGGCGGTGTACTTGAGCCCCGCTACATTGTCGGCGCAGAATCACTTGACCAGTGAGCTATTACGCACTCTTTCAAGGGTGGCTGCTTCTAAGCCAACCTCCTGGTTGTCTCTGCGACTCCACATCCTTTCCCACTTAGCACACGCTTAGGGGCCTTAGTCGGTGATCTGGGCTGTTTCCCTCTCGACTACGAACCTTATCGCCCGCAGTCTCACTGCCACGCTCTCACTTACCGGCATTCGGAGTTTGGCTGACGTCAGTAACCTTGTCGGGCCCATTAGCCATCCAGTGCTCTACCTCCGGCAAGAAACACGCGACGCTGCACCTAAATGCATTTCGGGGAGAACCAGCTATCACGGAGTTTGATTGGCCTTTCACCCCTACACACAGATCATCCCCCAGGTTTTCAACCCTGGTGGGTTCGGTCCTCCACCCAGTCTTACCTGAGCTTCAACCTGCCCATGCGTAGATCACTCCGCTTCGGGTCTACAGCATGCGACTCAACGCCCTATTCAGACTCGCTTTCGCTACGGCTCCCCCACACGGGTTAACCTCGCCACACACCATAACTCGCAGGCTCATTCTTCAAAAGGCACGCAGTCACATCACACAGAAGCAAGCTTCTGTAAGCTCCTACGGCTTGTAGGCACACGGTTTCAGGTACTATTTCACGACCCCTCACCGGGGCACTTTTCACCTTTCCCTCACGGTACTCGTGCACTATCGGTCATCAGGGAGTATTTAGGCTTACCAGGTGGTCCTGGCAGATTCACACAGGATTTCTCGGGCCCCGTGCTACTTGGGATCCCCTCAAACAGTCGACAAGGTTTCGCCTACCCGGCTCTCACGGTCTACGGCAGCCCTTCCCAGAGCTTTCAACTACCCCATCGATTTCTTACTGTTCGGCTGACCGGCAGATCAACCAAGAGGGTCCCACGACCCCGGACATGCAACGCCCGCCGGCTATCACACACGCCCGGTTTAGCCTCATCCGCTTTCGCTCACCACTACTCACGGAATCACTCTTGTTTTCTCTTCCTACGGGTACTGAGATGTTTCACTTCCCCGCGTTACCACCAACCGCCCTATACATTCAGGCGGAGGCAACACCACATGACTGGTGCTAGGTTTCCCCATTCGGACATCCCCGGATCAACGTCTGGTTGGCGACTCCCCGAGGCTTAACGCAGCCTCCCACGTCCTTCATCGGCTCCTGATGCCAAGGCATCCACCGTGTGCCCTAAAAAACTTGGCCACAAAGATGCTCGCGTCCACTATGCAAATCTCAAACAACAAACAGCA
>NZ_JBEXCR010000116.1:0-4930 GCF_040605375.1 Nonomuraea sp. NPDC005650 | reverse complement strand
AGGATGCCCACGCCCTCGGAGAACACGGTGCCGTCGGCCTCGTCGGAGAACGCCTTGCACCGGCCGTCCCGCGCCAGCCCCCGCTGACGGCTGAAGTCCACCAGCAGCTCCGGCGTCGCCATCACCGTCACGCCACCCGCCAGCGCCAGGGTGCTCTCCCCTCTGCGCAGGGACTCGCAGGCCAGGTGGATGGCGACCAGCGAGGAGGAGCAGGCGGTGTCCACCGTCAGGGCCGGGCCTTCGAGACCCAGGGTGTAGGCCACCCGCCCCGACATGACCGAACCGGCGCTGCCGGTCTGGAGATACCCCTCGATCTCCTCCGGGTACGATCCGGGCCCTGCGCCATAACCGGTCTGTGTTCCGCCGATGAAGACGCCGGTCAGAGTGCCGCGTAGCGAGTCCGCGTCGAGCCCCGCCCGCTCCAGCACCTCCCACGACGTCTCCAGCAGCAACCGCTGCTGCGGGTCGATCGCGATCGCCTCACGCGGGCTGATCCCGAAGAAGCCCGCGTCGAACCCGGCCGCGTCCTTCAGGAACCCGCCCTCACGCAGGTACGTCGTCCCCGCATGGTCCGGGTCGGGGTGATAGAGCGCCTCAAGGTCCCAGCCCCGGTCCTCGGGGAAGGACGAGATCCCCGAACGGCCCTCGACCAGCATGTCCCACAGGTCCTCGGGCGACTTCACGCCACCCGGATAGCGGCAGCTCATCGCCACGATCGCGATCGGCTCCCCCACCCCGGCGGGAGCTGTCGCGGCCCGCGCCGGCTGGGCTCCGGTCGCCGCCCTGTCGCTGCCGGTGACCCGCTGCAGCAGATGCGCCGCCAGCGCCACTGGCGTGGGGTGGTCGAAGACCAGCGTCGCCGGAAGCTTCATGCCCGCCGCCCGGCTGAGCCGGTTGCGCAGTTCCACCGAGGTCAGCGAGTCGAAGCCCAGATCCTTGAACGGCCGCCCGACCTGGATCTCCTCGCCCGAGGCATGCCCAAGCACCGCAGCCGCCTCCGCGCACACCAGTGACACCAGCACGTGCTCCTGCTCGGCCACCGGCAACCCGGCCAGCCGTTGCTCCAGCGCCGACCCGCCGTCCGAAGCCCGCCCGGCATGGGCGGCGCGCCGCGTGGGCGTGCGAGCCAGCCCACGCAGAATCGCCGGGACACCGTCATGGCGAGCGCTCAGGATCCGGGTGTTGATGGGCAGCGGCACGAGGAAGGCGTCCGGCCTGGTGAGCGCGACATCCAGCAGTCGCATGCCGTCGACGGCGCCCATCGCCGTGAATCCCGAACGAGCCAGGCGATCCAGATCGAGCTTGGCCAGTTGGCGGGTCATGCCACCCGTCTCCGGCGCCCACAGTCCCCAGGCGAGGGACTGTGCGGGCAGACCGGTGCTCTGGCGGTGGACGGCCAGGGCGTCCAGGAAGGCGTTGGCGGCTGAGTAGTTGCCCTGCCCGGCGCTGTCCAGAGTGGCGGCCGAGGAGGAGTAGAGCACGAACGCGGCCAGGTCCAGGTTCTGAGTCGCCTGGTGCAGGTGCCAGGCGGCGTTCGCCTTGGGCTGCAACACCCGGTCGAGCTTGTCGGAGGTGAGGGAGGTGACCACGCCGTCGTCGAGCACTCCGGCGGTGTGGAAGACGGCGGTGAGCGGACGCTCGGCGGGGACACTGTGCAGCAGCTCGCCGACCTGCCCGGGGTCGGACAGATCGCATGCCGCGATCTCGACCGTCGCGCCTGCCGCTTCCAGATCGGCGCGCAGTTGGTCGGCGTCGGGTGCCTGCTCTCCCCTGCGCGAGGCCAGCAGCAGGTGCTTGACCTGGTGACCGGTGGCCAGGTGGCGGGCCAAAATCGCGCCCAGCCCGCCGGTGCCGCCGGTGATCAGTACGGTGCCGTCGGGGTCCATGCGGCGTGGCATGGTCAGGATGATCTTGCCGGTGTGGCGGGCCTGGGCCATGTGCCGGAACGCCTGATGGGCCTGCTGGACCGGCCAGCACCGCACCGGCAACGCCGCCAGCTCACCGTCGGTGAACAGCTCCAGGAACTCGGCCAGCATGTGACCGACCCGCTCGATACCGGCGTCCATCAGGTCGAAGCTGCGATACCGCACGTGGGGGTGAGTGCCCGCGACGTCGGCGGGGTCGCGGCGGTCGGTCTTGCCCATCTCGATGAACCGGCCGCCCGAAGTGAGCAGGTCGAGCGAGGCGTCGGTGAACGGCCCGGCCAGCGAGTTCAGCACCACGTCCACCCCGCCCGAGACCGCCGCGAAGACGTCGGCGAAGTCGAGATCCCGGGAAGAGGCGATGTGATCGTCGGCCACCCCGAGCTCGCGCAGCAGGTGCTGCTTGGCAGGTGAAGCGGTGGCGAACACCTCCGCGCCCAGATGGTGAGCAATCTGGATCGCCGCCATGCCGACGCCACCGGCACCGGAGTGGATCAGCACCCGCTCGCCCCGGCTCAGCCCAGCCAGGTCGACCAGGGCGTACCAGGCGGTCGCATAGGCCACCGTCACCCCGGCTCCCTGGGCGAACGACCAGCCCTCCGGCAGGCCGACCACCAACCGCTGATCGACCACCACCCGAGGACCGAACGCGCCATCGCCCAGCCCCATCACCCGATCCCCGACCCGCAGCCCGGCCACGCCCGGCCCGACCTCGGTGACCACACCGGCGAACTCGCCGCCGATCGGCTCGCCCTGCTCGGGCACCATGCCCAGCGTCACGACCACGTCGCGGAAGTTCACCCCGGCCGCGCGGACTTCTACTCGTACCTCGCAATCGGCCAGGTCCCGATCGGCCTGCGGCGCTGGGATCAAGGCCAGCTCCTCCAGGGAGCCCTTGGCGGGGCAGTCCAGCCGCCACCCACCCGTACCCTCGGGCACGGGCAGGTCACCGGAGGTGTCGGCCCGAGCCAGCCGCGGCACCAGCACCCGGCCGGCACGCACTGCCAGCTGCGGCTCGTCCTCCACCCCGACCAGCACGGACAGGCTGGTGAACGACTCGGCCGCATCGTCCAGGTCGACCAGCAGGATCCGGCCGGGGTTCTCGGCCTGGGCCGAGCGCACCAGACCCGACACCGCCGCCCCGCCCAGAACACCACCATCGGCGCCGCCGGCGGCGTCAATCGTCACAGCACCGGTGGTGACCAGCACCAGCCGGGACTCGGCCAGCCGCTCGTCGGCCAGCCAGTCGCTCAGCACGGCGACGACCCGGTCCAGCTCGGGCCGCAGTTCCTCCAGCGGCCCACCGGCGGTGTCCAGGCGCATGACCACGGTCCTGGGAACGGCGAGCCCGGACGCGACCGCCTCACCCAGCGCCGCAACATCCGCGTACTCGGCGGCGGCGGCCAGAGCAGGCCACCGCTCGCCCACCACCGCCACGTCTCCCGAGGTGGAGCCCGGCAGCTCGCCCGGCAACGGGATCCACTGCACCCGATGCAGCGCCTCATCCCCGGGCTGGGGGCGCGACGACAGTCCACCGGCCGGAAGCGGGCGGGAGATCAGGCTGGTGACGACCGCCACCGGAGCCCCGGCGGGGTCGGAGATGCGGATGCTGGAAGCGCCGTCCTCAGCCGGACGGATGTGCACGCGCACCTGCTGAGCGCCGGAAGCCAGCAGCTCCACCCCGTTCCAGGCGAACGGGAGCGCCACCCCGTCAGCCTGTTCGACGAGGCCGGTGGCGTGCAGCGCCGAGTCCAGCAGGGCCGGGTGGATGCCGTACTGGTCGGCTTCGGCGGCTTCCCGCTCACCCAGCTCGACCTCGGCGAACACCTCGCTGTCGCGGATCCAGGCCCGCTTGAGTCCTTGGAAGGCCGGACCGTACCCATAGCCGGACTCGGCCAGCCTCTGGTAATGCCCGGACACGTCCACCGCCTGCGCCCCTGCGGGCGGCCACTGCCCGTCGGTGGTGTGGGTGGTGCCGCTCGCCTGGGTGAGGGTGCCGGTGGCATGACGGGTCCAGGGGCGCTGGCCGGTGCGGGCGTGTACGGTCACCTCGCGGCGGCCGTCCTCGTCGGCGGCCACGGCGACCTGGAGTTGGACGGCTTCGTCGCCCTCGATGACCAGGGGCGCTTCCAGGGTCAGCTCCTCCAGCACCGGGCTGCCGATCTCGTCTCCCGCGCGTACGGCCAGTTCGACGAAGCCGGTGCCGGGGAAGAGCACGGTGTCTCCCACCCCGTGGTCGGCCAGCCAGGGGTGAGTGGCGGTGGAGATCCGCCCGGTCACCACCACACCACCCTCATTCGGCAACTCGACGGCAGCACCGAGCAGCGGGTGATCCACCCGCGTCTGACCCAGCCCGCCCGCGTCCGACACCCCAGCCGGGGCGCCTTCCAGCCAGTAACGCCGATGCTGGAACGCATACGTCGGCAGCTCGACACCTGCGCCGGTGAGGAGCCGTTCCCAGTCCACGCTGACACCGGCGACGAACGCCTCACCCACCGAACGAACGAACCGATCCGCGCCACCCTCGCCGCGGCGCAGCGACCCGACCGCCACTCCCGGCGTGCCGGTGGCGTCCAGGATGTCCTGAACCGCCATCGCCAGCACCGGATGCGGACTCGCCTCGATGAACGCCGAACGGCCATCGGCCAGCAACGCCCGCACCGCACCCTGGAAATCCACCGGCCGGCGGGCGTTCGCGAACCAGTACTCCGCTCCCAGCTCCGAGCCCGCCAGCACCCCGCCGCTCACCGTCGAGTAGAACGGCACCCGGCCCGCCTCGGGAGTGACCGAGCCCAGCATGTCCAGCAGCCGCTCACGCAGGGGCTCCACCATGACCGAATGCGAGGCCACCGTGGTCGCGATCACCCGCGCCCGCACCCCCTCGGCACGCAGCCGTTCAACCAGCTCCTCCAACGCCTGGACCGGCCCGGCCACCGCACACGAGGCCGGCCCGTTGTCCGCGCTGACCTCCAACCCCGCATCCAGCCGTTCACGGACCACCTCGGCGG
>NZ_JBEXCR010000115.1:0-5102 GCF_040605375.1 Nonomuraea sp. NPDC005650 | reverse complement strand
ATCAGGACCACCCCGGCCATCAGCATGGATTTCTGGTGGCCACCAGCTGAGAGAACCCAAGTCCACCTACCTGGGGATCCTCATGGCCGTTGACATCGTGTGCGGGCAATACATGGCGCAGCGACACAATGAGGCACGATTCGATAGCTTTTAATCCGTAGGTTCCGGGTTCGAGCCCCGGGCGCCCTACCACCATGACCTGCAACTTCTTCCTGTACGGGAAGGTTTCTTGCTGATCGTGAGACACATATGGGTCACACCTGGGTCACAGGTGTCAGGCCGCCAGCTTGCGGGTCTTCCGAGCGGTCTTGCGGGTGCTGGACAGGACTAGCCGCGCGATGGCCTGGGCGGACTAGTGATACACGTCCGGCAGCACCGAGGTGTAGATGTCTGAGGTCACCACGATGCTGCCGTGCCCCAGTGTGCCCTGCACCACCCGCAGATCCGAGCCCGAGGCCAGGGCGAGAGTTGCCGTACCGTGCCGCAGGTCATGCAGCCGAATCGGTGGCAAGTCGCTGGCTCGTACCAGCTGGTGGAACCGGACGCGAGGTAGTCCCGCCGCGGTGGCTGCGCAGTAGCCGAACCGTCTCTGAGTTCAGCGCGACGATCCGTCGGCTGGCAGCGGTTTTCGGTGGGCAGGCGATCAGCCCGTCGTCGGTGTGCACCAGCTGCCGGCTCATGGTGAGCTCCCGCCGGTCGAGGTCCAGGTCCACCAGCACAGACCGGCTGCCTCGCCGCGGTGCAGGCCACGCAACGCGATCAGCTGCCACAGCTGATACAGCGGATCGCCGCGGGCGAAGGCGAGGAACTCGGCCAACTGCTCGGCGGTCCACACCGCCACCGCGGGCCACTCGCCGTTTGTGGGGTGCTGCGGACGATTTCTTCGGGCATCCTGACGTTGGCGATCAGCACGTGCGGCGATAGGGGAGTTCAGGGATGTAGGTCTTCCACTCGTCGGGGGGCAGTGAGCCGACATCCCGGCAGAGCGCCTTCCTGATCTGGGCGGAGCCTATGAGGTGGGTGCGGAGACGGCCTTGGTCGTCGGTGCTGAAGATCGTGGATCCGTCGGCGGAGAAGGCCAGGGCAGTGACCGGGTGGGGCTCGGGGGTGTCCTTGGGCATGAAGAATCCGGTGAGAGGGAGGCCGAAGGGGCGACGGTTGGCCATGTCCCATAGCTGGATCTGTCCCGTCTTGTCTGAGCTGGCGAGGACCCGGCCGTCGGGGGAGAAAGCCATGAGGGGGTTATAGCCCAGTTGGGTGCCGGGGCGGACGGTGAACTTCGACTGGAGGGTCGAGGCGTCCAGGATGGTGATCTCAGTGTCGCCCCAGTCGGCGATGAAGTTCTTGCTGATCGCCTCGCCGGTGTTCGGAGCGCCGTTGGCGGGCAGCAAGGTTCGCGCGGTGGCGGTTTCGATTACGCCCAGGTCCTGACCGGCGATGATGGTCTTGCCGTCCGGTGAGAACAGCGGGCGAGGGAAGCCGAAGCCGAGGTCCAGCGAGGCGGCCTGCCGCCCATCGACCTGGAACCGTTTGGCGCCTGTCGTCACGTCCCACAGCTGCAGGATGGTGCCCGTCTTCGTACCGCCGGAAAAGGCGACTGCCAGGGTACGGCCATCGGGCGAGAACTGCACTTGGCCGCTTAGGCGGAAGGTTGCCGCTCCCGTGTTGTCGACCTTGAGTGTAGTGCGCTTGGCGCTCTGAGCGACGTCCCAGATCTCGATGGAGAGGTCCTTGCGGAGGCTGGCGAGCAGCTTGCCGTCCCGGGACAGTGTGTAGAAGCCGTCGCTGGTCCCGTCTGCTGAGGTGATCGGCAGTTCTGTGCGTTTGACGCGCCTGGCCGGATCCCAGATCTCCAGCTTGCGGTGGGCACCAAGTGCGAGTGTCGACCCGTCCTCGCTGAGCGCAGCTGAGTTCCTGCCGAACGAGAAGGCCACCGTGTCCGTGACGGCGCGCAGCGAGATGAACTTGGCGGTGCCGTCCTTTGCGAAGCAGCGAAGGGTGCGGCCGTCGGGCCCGATGACCTGGTCGTGGCAGCTCGGGTCGGAGTACCACCAGACCGGACCGAGGCCGCTGCCCAGCGACCAGATCACGCCGTCGATGCCGACGAGGCGGCTGTCGGGACTGAAGAAGATCTCCTCGTTGATGTTGGGTTCCGCTTTGGGGATCGTGTATTCGATCTCGTCGTTCTCATTGAGGAGGCGAAGCACGATGTGCTTGTTCTTCCGGATGGCGAGGATCTTGCCATTGGGGCTGTAGCTCAAGGAGCTGACGAGGACATTTTTGCCGATCGGCTGAGAGTGCAATCGCTTCCCGGTCCTCACATCCCAGGTCTCGAAGCGGGTCTCGCCGTTCCAGGCGAGAACTCGCTCGTCCGGCGAGGTCTCCACGTTGAACCACGAGGCGACCGGGATCCGCAGGACGCGCTGTCCCGTCCGGAGATCCCACGCCCTGATGACCTTGTTTTTGTTGGACGCGGAGACGAGGAAGTTGCCCTTCTCGCTGAGAAACGTCTCGGCCCCTTCGGGGTTTCCCACATCGAGCGACTTCGGAATCTGCCGGATGGTCGTGGTGTCCCAGATGCCGGTCGTCCCGTCTGCGTGTATGACCCCGAGCAGGCGTCCGTCCCCGCTGAACGTCACGTCGAAGATCGGGGCTCCGGGAACCGCGAACTCCGAGACCACTTTGCGGGCATCCAGATCCACAAGCTTGATCGTGTTCGCTTCGCGCCTGAAATACGCGACTAGGTGCCCGGTGCGGGCGACTCTCCAGATCGAGTTCGCGGCCAGGGGTGGCCTGTAGTAGTGGCTCTCCCACTGGTTGTAGGTGGTCACGAGGGCGCTACGGCTATCGAATCCGTCGGGTGAGAGGGCTCCCGACGCTATCGCCAGTTGTTTGGCCGCTGTCGGGTCGGTACGGCGCAGCGCGGTCGCGACTCCCGCGACACGGCTGCCGACGGACGCCTCAAGCTGTCGGGAAACTGTCTCGTTCTTGTCGGACAGCTCTGATCCCTGGTAGATCGCCAGTGCGGCTGTGCCGGTCGCCACCATCAGCAGGGCGGCGAGTACCGCGCTCAGTAGGGTCCGGTTACGCCGTCGGCGTTCGGCCGCCTTGGCCGAGGCGTCCAGGTAAGCGCGTTCCATCACATTGAGCCGGAGATGCCGCAGGCCTCCGGCTATCCAACCGACAGCCCTGTCGAGCTTGCTGCCCTGTAACAGATCGCCGGTCTTGCGTCCGTGCTCGATCCAGTTCCGTGTCGCCTCCGCCAGCTCGTGGTGGGCGTTCAGCGCCCCGCGATCGCCGTTCACCCAGGCCCGCAGCCTCGGCCACGCACGGATGAGTGCAGGTGTCGCCAGCGTGAACACCGCGCCCTTCCGGGCGACCAAGCCTCCAGCACACAAGGCCTCCAGCAGCCTCTGGAGGGTCCGATCGTCGAACTCGCCGTCGTGGAACTCCGCGTACGGGACCTTGCGGAGTGTGTGCTGCGCGTCAGGGAACGAGGTGATCATCCGAAGCAGCAGGCGGGGAACCAACGTCTGCTCCTCGGCGGTGCGCTCCACGAACACCTTCTCGGCGGTCTCCCCCAGCGTGGGATCATCGTCCACCCCGACCCTGTCGTGGTCGGCGGCCCGCTGTCCCGCGGCGAGCGCAGTGTGGCCGTCACCACCCGGCAGGCCGAGCAGTCCGGCGAGCAGGGCGGGAGCGGTCGGGCGATCGGCTGGGTCCTGGGAGAGGGCTTGGGCGACCAGTGGCTGGAGCTGCGGGGGCAGCCTGTCCAGGTCAGGCCGGTGGTTGAGGATCTGGTAGGCGAGGGCGGAGAGGTTGTCTCCGTTGAAGGGGGCTTGACCGGTGGCGGCGAACAGCACGATCGTGCCCCAGGCCCAGATGTCAACGGCCGGTGTGGCTCGGTCTCCCCGGAACAGTTCGGGAGCCATCCAACGGGGAGTGCCTTTGAGTTGGTCCGTGGCGCTGCGAGACATTTCTTCGGTGCGGGCGATCCCGAAGTCGATGACGCGTGGCCCGTCAGGTCCGATGAGGACATTGGCCGGCTTGAGGTCACGGTGCATGACCCCGGCCTGGTGGATCGAGGACAGCGCTGTGACGATCCCGATGGCCAGTCGGAGAAGCTCCTCAGCCCTATAAGGTCCCTTCTCGTCGACCCAGCTCTGCAGGTCGGGTCCAGCGACGTACTCGCTGACCAGGTAGGGCGGATTGTGGACGAGGTCAGCGGAGATGATCCGCGCAGTGCAGAAGGGCGCGACTCTGCTGAGTGCTGCGACCTCACGTCGCAACTGGTTGCGATAGGCGTCGGTCAAATAGTTGGCGTGCAGCGCCTTGACCGCGACCCTTTCACCCGCGTCGTCATACCCCTCGTACACCACGCCCTGCCCACCCGCGCCGAGGCGTCCGGCCAGCCAGTACGCGCCGAGTTGGCGCGGGTCGCTCGATGCCAATGGCGCTGCCAAAAGCCGCACCCTCCATTCAAGGGACATGATCGACAAGTTAGATGCGTGGTATCGTCCTTTTGTTGCTGGTATAGCGCCCCGAAGGTTCCCGTACGGATCGCGTCGGCCAGCAGGGCAAACGCGTGGCTTCGTTGTAGACGGGCACATGATCAAGGAGTTCGCGACTGCGCCTGTCGAAACTCTGCCCACGCAGGTCAGCGGCACGTTACCCGTCGAGGACTTCGCTGAGCCTTTCTCGCCGGCGTGTCGACGAATCACTCCGGATCAGCAATCGGATCGGGTACGGTACACAGCGACGCTCAGCCCGACCGTTGACAGCACACCGGATCCGCCGGGTACGGATCAAGCCGTCCCAACTGGCCAATTGAATGCAAAGTGAGAATGGTCAAGGGATGCTGTCCGGTCCGTGGTTGCTCGTTGGATGCTCGTCGGCACCTGATATGGCATGGCACCGGGCGGCATTCTTGGGCATTTTGAAAGCGGCATTCGGAGACAGAGCGACACTTAGAGCCGCAGTGCGGCATGGCTCGGCATAATGTCTGTCGACTTTTAATCCGTAGGTTCCGGGTTCGAGCCCCGGGCGCCCTACCACCTCACACCCCATCCGACCTGCACTTTCTCGATTCTCGACCGTCTTCA
>NZ_JBEXCR010000114.1:0-5241 GCF_040605375.1 Nonomuraea sp. NPDC005650 | reverse complement strand
ATCAGGACCACCCCGGCCATCAGCATGGATTTCTGGTGGCCACCAGCTGAGAGAACCCAAGTCCACCTACCTGGGGATCCTCATGGCCGTTGACACGCAGCTTCCTCTACGACGAGTGAGCTACGCACGCCGAGGCCACCCTTGATCGTCGTGCCATTAAGAGGGGGTAACGAGGGGTCAATCACGGTCACTCGCGATCGGGTTTTCGCCCAGCTCAGAGCCCTCACGTGCCGCGATCCGTGCAGTTCCCAAGCTGACAGCGCGGGTTTCTTTCCCCGTCACCCGTTCCAAGCAAGAAGGTCAGCTCAGGATCACAGGTCCAGGCCCGAGCCTCTTGCTGCAATCAACTCAGTCCAGATCCTGTCCGGGCGCGAGAATACGATCGGCCAACTCCGCTGTGTCAACGTCGCCATCAGGTCCAACGCTGATGGGAGTGGCTCCACCATCAGTATGGATCAGCCAAGCAAGCACCGCCTCAGTCACCGGCGTGCCGTCGTCCCCCTCGTTCCAGTGAGCACGCCATCCACCCCCTGGGATGACGCTCGCAATGCGCTCTCCCTGTTCCAGGTGGGAGAAGTCCGGCCAGTCGGTGACGGGGCGCAGCGCACCCCTTTGGGGATCCGCGACAAGCGCCACCCCAGAAGCCGAATCCCATGCCTCCACCGGTCGCATGCGTCCGGTCTCAGTCTCCGTCCCGGTGAAGATCGCAGTTCAGCCCGTCGCACTGAAGTACCGCATAGATCAATTTTCGCACTACTGCTCCCTCAGAAGCCAAGAAAAACGTCGGTGCGGATTTCTGACCAGCGGGTCGGGCAACCCGTGCCCGTTCGGTTGGCGACGGCGGGGAAGTCGCGGGGACTCACGGTTACTCGACCGGCATACGGCCAGGTCAGCATTTCCCCTGCTCAGGGGCCATGATCTTGAAAGAGTTCCCAAGCCGACAGCGCGGGTTCGATTCCCGTCACCCGCTCTCGGAGAGCCCTGCTATTCACCGCGAGCCGGGGTTGCCGTGTTCGATCTTTGGCACCCGCTATGTGCCCTTTCATCAATGTCGGCCAGAGAAGCCCCTCGACATCCAGACGGCCGGGGCTGAAAGATCCGCGCTAGCATGCGGCGATGGACTGGGGCGCCTTCGAGAAGGCATGGCATGACAGCGGATGTCGCGTCCTGAGTGACCTTGCAGCGGCGTGTCCAGGCGAGCGGCTGTACGGCGCGGCCTTTCATCTCTTCTACATGGACGGCGTCCAGATCCTCCCGCCTGCCCTGGCCGCCAACACTGAGGCAGCGGTACACGAGAACTATGGGTACTCGACGCGGTTCACCCCGCCGGAGTGGCGGTGGGACGTCCTGGACGCCACGAGCGATGCGATGTCACCGTGGTATCAGCGTCTCACTGAGGAGTATCTGGCACCCGCTGCCACCGAGACCGAACAGGATGCGGCGTTGAACGCGCTCGAGGCGGCGCACGACACCGCGATGGCCAACGTCTGCAAAGCCATCACCACGACAGCGCACCGGGGCGACATCCACGCCTCGCTTCCGCCCGGGTTCGTCGTCGTCATCCTCGAAGGGCAACGCGGGGATGAGGAGGCCGGTCTGATCCGGAAGAGCGTCGACCCGCACATGCTGCCGACAGTCCCCGAACTGGCCGAGTATCTGCGGCAACTCGAGGAGACTTGAGCCCCTGGCCGACTCGGCGTCCCTCAGGCAAGATCGACGCCAACTTCATGCTCAGCAACAACCCGTGGGACACCGCCGCAGGCGTCGTCATCGCCTGCGAAGCCGGGGCCACAGTGCTCGATCTCGACGGCAGTCCGCACAGCATGACCGCCCGCGCGACCATCGCCGCAAGCCCCAAGCTCATAGCCGACCTCGTGGAGCTCATCGCCGAGGCTCGCGAGGCCGCAATACATAGCCAGCGCACTGCCGAATAGCTCTTGTAGGTATCAAGCGGTGGTGCGCCGCACCGCCGTACCCGACCTTCCGCCGCCCGCCGCCCGCCGTACGGGCGTGCGGGCGTGCGGGCGTGCGGCCTGGGGGTCGGTCCCAGCCGGTGGCGCCCCGGGCCGCCACCGTATCGCGCATCCTGCTGCACCTAGCCCACTCGCCGACCAACGGCCCGCCGCCGCAGACTGCCTCCGTAACCTCCGCCAGGATGGCCGCTCAGCCAACAGCGCCTCGGAGAAGCGCAGCACGCACGGGTTCGGCCTCAGCCAGCAACGATCGGCCGCCATCGGCCTCTTTCCATAGCTGCCAGAGTTCGGAATCCTCAGAGAGGACACGATCAAGCGCATGCAGCGCGATCGGCACAAGGTCATCGGAAAATCCGATCTTGCCCCCGTCCAGCAGGAAGTCCGGCGCGTATACCGAAGTGACCGACGGCCCCCCACAGCGCTCAGCCGCAACGATAGCTATCGCCGCCATCGCTTCACACCCGTCGTCCGAGTCCAGGCAGCCCCCAGACGTCGCTGCGCCAAGCAGCGCCTGCCGGACCATGCCCGCCCGGTCTCCGGGATCGGCATCGTGTAACTCGCCGCACCAGTCGGCGGCCGTGTCGTTGTCGAAAGGACCGCTGTCCCAAGCTCCCATGCCGCTCCACTCCTCATTTGGGGATCGCGTGCCAACGCGGCATTAACGTACAGGCCAGGACTGACACCTCCGGCGGGGACGCCCCGGCTCCGGGATGACGGCCGCGCGGGACGGAGGACCATAGGTGGCTGAGGTGGAAGCTGATCTCCTCGGAGTCAGCTCATCGCTATGGATCCACACAGCCGCCAGCTGCTCAACACGCACCGCGCCTCACCTTCCACAGCCCTCATTCGGCTACCAACTGCTCCAGCTCCTCATCGGACAGACCCTCAACAGCGGCCTGCATATGGTCCCGAGTAGTGGCCTGGACCACGATCAGATTGGGCTCCCGGAAGTACGCCTCACCTCGGGCGAAGGTATCGGCGATCTCTTGGCCGAGCCGTACGGGGTCGTAGAACACCGGCCGGATGTGGCGGCCGTTCCACTCCACCATGACGCCCTCAAACCAGCCTTTGACCCCGACCTCCCAGGCATAATCGTCGAAGTCGTCAGGCCACCGCGTGGTGAGTATGGCAGGAGCGTACTACCTGGGTGACTGCATGATCGCCGTGCCATTAACCCCGATGAAGAGGGGTCAATCACGGTCATTCGCTACCGGCCCGGTCGACGCGGCCTCCACAGTGCCATCAGTCGAACCAGGCGACCAATCGCACGCCCTCAGGCCCGAACCGCAGCGCCAACGCCTGCATCACTCCGAAGACGTGTTCCCACCCGGTGCCCGGTCCCAGCGCGTCCAGTCGCGTCACCGGGCCATACTCGAGCGTCGCTCCAGAAACCTCCCAGCGACCCATCGGAGCTTCGACGGGCGAGGCACCCAACGGTGGCGTGCCGTACTCCTTCACAACATCCTCGGGCCACTGGTCATCAACCCGATACCGGCTGATCGACGAGTTCTGTCTTGACTGAACATCAAGCACGCCCCTGGCGGCGGGACGAACAGTCATATCCAGATCACGCAGCTCCGCCCATGAAACCCACGTACAGCCATGTATGGCGGCATCGATTCGGGCGCTGTCCTCATAGTCAGTACGAACAGGCTCCGACGCGTCGGCAGGCAGACCACGGCCGGCCGCGACTGGGGTCCAGCCGAGCCGGTTACGAACACCGAAGAGGCAGCCGAACGACTCATAGTCACGGCCGTCATAGAGCGGGTAGAGAGGCATGGACACCGCCCATGCATCCCAGTCGTACCAGTCCTCGTCAGCGCGCGGGTGGCGAGCCTCGATGTAGCCGTAGATGTCAGTGCCCACGCCGACAGGTTAGACATGTTTAGATCGTTTCCTTTTGATCGTGTGCCGGAACGTCCTCTCGCAGGAGAATGAAGCCATGGCCAGACGGTCGGACGGACACGCTCTGGTCTAGAGTGCCCTGTGGCCGAGAACCGATGGTTTCCACTTGACGATGATGACGAGCCCGATGAGGTCCAGGCTGCTTTCATTGACGCGTTGAGAGAATGCGCGGCGTCGTGGTCGCTGACACCTCATGATGCTGAGGTACTGCTTCCGGGCTATGTTGCTTACGGGTATCGCCCCCAACGGGGAGAGACATCCTTCGGCAAGCTCCTTGTCTACGCGGATCTGCCGGCCCCCGGATTGCACCTCAGCCTTATGACGGTAGGTGCTTACCTCGATGGATCCAGGATTCGCGGCGACCAGCTCCACAACCAGTTGCTGACCTTCCCCGCCGAACCCACGCCCCTCGCCTTCACAGGGTCTGGTAGTCCTGCGGAGTTGGCAGCGAGCACGGCCGACTGGTTCGAAACCATCTGGAGGCGTCCGGTCGTTCGCTACGACTGGCTCCGGTTTCGGCAGGTCTACGCGCATAGGTTTCTGTTCGCAGACACGGGCCAGGGTCTGATCGAGGGCAGAGTCCGTACCGCTGCCCTCGGGACGCCTGATCGCATTGTCCACGTCCGAGGCGAAGCAGGCGTGTCCGAGGGTGGGTGACAGCTGACCAGGTCGCAGTGGAAGCGTTCAGTGTGCCCGTTCGCACGGCGACCAGTGGGGAATCACGGAGACTCACGGTCACTCGACCGGCATCTGCCCAGGTCAGCGTTTTCTCCTGCGCAGAGGCCATGATCTTGAAAGAGTTCCCGAGCCGGCAGCGCGGGTTCGATTTCCGTCACCCGTTCTCGTAGCGAAAGCCCAGGCAGACCGCTGGATTCGGTACCTGAGCTTTGATCTTGTCTGGGGTTATTGATCTCTACGTGCCATTAGCATTCCCGGTCATCCGACGGGGCCAGCAGGCCAGGCGGATTGTCGTTCCCTGCGGTCTCGTCGAGCAGGTCAGCGCAGTCTGCGGGATCGGCCGCGTGCCGACCACCGAAGCGCGCCCTGCCGTACGACAGTTCCATCGGCTTCGGGGCGAGAGCCCGGACCTCCACCAGGCCCGCGCGCATCGCGGGTATGTCTGTAGGCGCTCAATCCCCAGCACGCCGGCGTTCGGCGAGGTGGCCCCACACTGATGCGACAGCGATGGAGACGGCCAGTAACACGGCGCTTCCGGCGATGTCGAGGACGTAGTGGTTTCCCGTGATGAGCACGACTGCCGCCATACCTGGTCGCGTCCTCGGAGCGGTGTAAAAGGCTCAACGAGGTAGGTGCCGTGAGTGGATCTTAGGCGGCGGCCGTCTCGGGTGTCGAGTCGGTCGCT
>NZ_JBEXCR010000113.1:0-5242 GCF_040605375.1 Nonomuraea sp. NPDC005650 | reverse complement strand
GGCACCGGAGGCGACACAGGCACAGGTAACGGCGACGGAGCCGGCAACAGGGCTCAAGGCGGCAACACCGGTACCGGCCAGCGGCTCATCGCCTACCTGGTTCCCGCCGATCCCGCCCACGGCATCCCCGCCACCGACGACCTGCGGACCTACCTGGCCACCGCCCTGCCCGACTACATGATCCCGTCGATCTTCATCGAACTCGCCGCTTTCCCGCTGTCCCCGAACGGCAAAATCGACCGCGCCGCCCTGCCAGTCCCGGACGGCAGCCGTCCCGAACTCGCCGGTGGCTACCAGCCGCCCACCACCCCCACCGAACAACTACTGGCCGGCATCTGGGCCAACCTCCTCGGTGTGGACCAGGTGGGTGTCCGGGACAACTTCTTCGATCTGGGCGGGCACTCCCTGCTGGCCACCCAGACCATGACCCGCATCCGTAGCACGTTCGGGACGGATCTGGCGCTTGGGGCCCTGTTCGATCAGCCGACCATCAAGGGTCTGGCCGCTCTCATCGACAGCACTGGCATCACCGCGGTCGCGCCGCCGATCGTCCCCGCCGACCGTGACCAGCCGTTGCCGTTGTCGTTCGCCCAGCAGCGACTGTGGTTCCTGGCCCAGCTCGACCCCGGCTCGGCCGAATACAACACCCCGTCGGCGATTCCGCTGCCTGGCGACCTCGACGTCCCCGCCCTGCGCGCCGCGTTGACGGCGCTGGTGGAGCGGCATGAGGTGCTGCGCACCCGGCTGGTGACCGGTGCCGACGGCATCCCGTACCAGATCATCGACCCGCCCGCCGATTTCGACCTGCCCGTCATCGAGGTGGCGAGCGAGCAGGAAGTGCAGGAGCTGATCACCGCCGGCACGGCGAATCCGTTCGACCTGGCCACAGGACCTCTGTTGCGTGGCACGCTGTTCCGGGTCGCTCACGGCGGGCACGTGCTGGGGCTCTGCCTGCACCACGTCGTCTTCGATGAGTGGTCGGCCAAGATCTTCCACCGGGAGGTCCTCGCGTTGTACGAGGCCTTCCGGGCGGGGGAGCCGTCGCCGCTGGCGCCGCTCACGGTGCAGTACGCCGACTTCGCCCTGTGGCAGCGCAACTGGCTGACCGGGCAGACGCTGGAGGAGCAGCTCGGGTATTGGCGGCGGCAGCTCGCCCAGCCGCCGGTGCTGGACCTGCCCACCGACCGCCCCCGGCCCCCGGTCCGCGACACCAGCGGCGCCGCCGCCACCTTCCAGATCGGTTCTGAGGTGGCCAAGGGCCTGCACGAGCTGTCCCGCCGTACCGGCACGACGATGTTCATGACCCTGCTCGCCGCCTACACCGTGCTGCTCGGCAAGTACACCGGTCAGGACGATCTGCTGGTCGGCACGCCGGTCGCCAACCGCAACCAGGCCGAGACCGAGAACTTGATCGGGTTCTTCGTCAACACCCTGGTCCTGCGTACCGATCTGTCCGGGGACCCGACCTTCACCGACCTGCTCCGCCAGATCCGCGCCACCGCGCTGGACGCCTACGGCCACCAGGACCTGCCCTTCGAGCAACTCGTCGACGAACTGGGCATCGACCGCGACCGCTCCCGCACGCCGCTGTTCCAGACCCTGTTCACCTACGCGGCCGACCGTTTCGTGGACAACGAGCCTTCAGAAGGCACAGTGGAGGAGCTGGCGGCGAGGTTCGACCTGACGGTCGCTTTCACCGGTGACGACCTGGATCTGTCCTGTGTCTTCAGCTACAGCACCGCCCTGTTCGACCACACCACGATCGAACGCCTGGCCGACCACCTGATCGGCCTCCTGACGGCGATCGTCGGCGCTCCGGACCGGCAGCTCAGCGACTTCACCCTGCCCACCGAGGCGGAGCGGTCGAGGCTCGCGATCTGGAACGACACCGCCATCGAGGTGCCGAACCAGCCCATCCCCGAGCTGATCACCGCCGTCGCCGCCGCCCAGCCGGACGCCCCGGCGGTCAGCATGGGTGCGCGCACGCTGACGTACGCCGAGCTCGAGATCCAATCGAACCGGCTCGCCCACCACCTGCACGATCTCGGCGTGCAGGCGGAGACGGTCGTGGGCCTGCGCCTGCCGCGCGACACCGACATGATCGTCGCGATCCTGGCGGTGCTCAAGGCGGGCGGCGCCTACCTGCCGATCGATCCGGACTATCCGGACGACCGCATCGCCCACATGATCAGCGACAGCCGGGCCGCGCTGGTGCTCGACACCGTGACCACCCCCGACCACCTGCCCGGCACGCCGCCCGGCGTCACGATCCACCCGGACCAGGCCGCGTACCTGATCTACACCTCCGGCTCCACCGGCCGGCCCAAGGGCGTCACGGTCAGCCATCGCAACATGGCCAACCTGGTCCGGGCCCAGTGTGACGATCTCGACGTCACGCCCGCCGACGTCACCCTCCAACTGGCGTCCTTCAGCTTCGACGTCGCGGTGAGCGAGATCTTCGCGTCGCTGGCCGGCGGCGCCCACATCGTCATCGCCGACGCCGTCACCCGGCGCTCCGCGGTCGACCTGCAGCGGCTTCTCCACGATCGTGCCGTCAGCATCATGCAGACCACTCCGCCCATCCTGCACCACATGGATCCGGCCACGCTGCCTGACCTGCGGCTTCTGGTCGTCGGGGGCGAGGCATGCCCGCCCGAGCTGGCGTCCGCTTGGGCGGTCGGACGCCGCCTCGTCAACGCGTACGGGCCGACCGAGACGACGGTCTGCGCGACCATGGCGGTCGACCCGGACACGAGGGAGTCGCTGCCGATCGGGCGGCCGATCGCCAACACCCGGATCCACGTACTGGACAAAAATCTCGTTCCCGTCGCCATCGGCGTGCCCGGAGACCTCTACATCGCCGGGACCGGCGTCAGCCGCGGGTACCGCGACGAACCCGTGCTGACCGCCGGGCGTTTCGTCGCCGACCCGTTCGCCGCCGACGGCAGCCGCCTGTACCGCACCGGCGACCGCGCGCGCCGGCGTCCCGACGGGCAGCTCACCTTCCTCGGTCGTACGGACCAGCAGGTCAAGGTACGTGGTTACCGCGTCGAACCGGCCGAGATCGAGCACGCCCTCACGGCGCACCTCGAGGTGGCGGCCGCCGGGGTGACGGTTTCGGCGCAGCGGCTGATCGCCTACGTCGTACCCGCCGACCTCGGCACGGGGATGCCGTCCACCAGCGACCTTCGCGCGCACCTGGCCGCCACGCTGCCCGAGCACATGATTCCCGCGGCCTTCATCGAGCTGACCGCGCTCCCGCTCTCTCCCAACGGGAAACTCGATCGCGCAGCGCTGCCCGTACCTGATGTGGTCCGTCCTGATCTCGACAGCGTGTACGAGGCGCCGACGACACCGGCGGAAGCGCTTCTCGTCGGAATCTGGGGTGAGCTGCTCGGCCTCGACCGCGGTCAAGTCGGCATCCGTGACAACTTCTTCGACCTCGGCGGCCATTCTCTGCTGGCCACCCAGGTCACCTCCCGCATTCGCTCCGTGTTCGGCACCGACATCGCCCTGGCGGCCCTTTTCGACCAGCCGACCATCAGCGGGCTCGCCGGCGTCATCGAGACCCAGATCTGGGCGGAGATCGAGCAGATGTCGAACGACGAAATCATTCAGAGCCTGGAAACGGATTCGCAGGCTGAAAACTCTAATGGGGATGGAGTCTCGAAGTGACGTCTTCTGTTGCGGAGCTCGTCAATGACCTCGCATCTCGAGGCGTGCACGTTTATCTCACCGATGGCCGACTTCGTTTCCTGGCACCGAAGAACGCGCTGACCGCGGAACTCAGGGAGCAGGTCGCCCAGTTCCGTGAGGAAATGGTGGAGTTCCTGCGCGAGCGGGAAGCCAGCGCCAACCGGAAGTCGCCCATCCTCCTGGCCGACCGTGACCGGCCGCTGCCGCTGTCGTTCGCGCAGCAGCGGTTGTGGTTTCTGGCCCAGCTCGATCCCGGTTCGGTCGAGTACAACATGCCCAGCGCGATCCCCCTGCCTGGCGATCTCGATCTGCCCGCGCTGTGCGACGCCCTCACCGCGCTGATCGAACGTCATGAGGTGCTGCGCACCCGGTTGGTCGCCGACGCCGACGGCGTCCCGCACCAGATCATCGACCCGCCCACCGGCTTCGACCTGCCCGTCGTCAAGGTCGCCGACGAACAGGAGGCGCGCGCCCTCATCGCCGCCGACGCGACCACGCCCTTCGACCTGGCCGCCGGTCCGCTGCTGCGCGGCAAGCTGATCCGCCTCGCCGACGACCTGCACATCCTCGCCCTGTGCATGCACCACGTCATCTGCGACGAGTGGTCGGCGAAGATCTTCCAGCAAGAGCTCATGGCGCTGTACGGGGCCTTCCGCGCCGGACGCACGTCGCCGCTCAAGCCGCTGACCGTGCAGTACGCCGATTTCGCCGTGTGGCAGCGCGGCTGGCTCACCGGCCAGGTTCTGAACGAGCAGCTCACTTACTGGCGTGAGCAGCTGGCCCATCCGCCTGTCATGGAGCTGCCCACCGACCGGCCCCGGCCGCCTGTTCGTGCCACGGCCGGCGCCGGCATCAGTTTCCGTATCGAGGCTGAGACCGCTCGCCGGCTGCAGGAGCTGACGCGTCAGAGCGGCGGCACCATGTTCATGACGCTGTTCGCGGCGTTCAGCGCGCTGCTCGGTAAATACAGCGCCCAGAATGATGTGCTGGTCGGTACGCCGGTGGCCAACCGGAATCAGGCCGATGCCGAGGATCTGATCGGGTTCTTCGTCAACACGCTGGTGCTGCGTACCGACCTGTCCGGCGACCCCACCTTTACTGAACTTCTCGCCAGGGTACGGACTACCGCGCTCAATGCGTTCACCCATCAGGACCTGCCCTTTGAGCAGCTCGTCGATGAACTCGGTGTCGATCGTGACCGTTCGCGGACGCCGCTTTTCGAGACGCTGTTCAATTACACCGCTGAATTCGACGGCGTCCAGATTTCCGAGAACGCCGCGCTTGAGCAGGTCGCGGTCAAGTTCGATCTGGTTTTGAGCATGGTCGGCGCCGGTGACCGGGATCTGGCCGGTTCGGTGCAGTACAGCACGGCCCTGTACGACCGGTCGACGATCGAGCGGTTGGTCGGCCACCTTCGGGTGCTGCTGGATGCGGTTGCCGCTGATCCTGATCTGCGGTTGTCGGCGTTGCCTGTTTTGACGGCGGCTGAGCGGCGGGTGCTGGAGGGTGTGAACGCGACTGGGGTGGTGCTGCCTGAGGTGGGGGG
>NZ_JBEXCR010000112.1:0-5571 GCF_040605375.1 Nonomuraea sp. NPDC005650 | reverse complement strand
GCCGTCCCCGCGGGCACCAGAGCGGGTACGTCCGTGAAGGTATGGATCGACGCTCGCGGCGAGTTGACCAGGCCCGCGACGAGCCACGCGGAAACACTGACGAGCGCCGCGGCCACGGCCTTCCTGGTCGTCGCGGGATCGGCGGTCACGCTGATGTCGGCGTTCCGGATCTTCAGCTGGTCGCTCGACAGAGGCCGGTACGCGGCGTGGGACGCCTCCTGGGCGGAGGCGTGCGCACGATGGCGCCGCCGCAAGCCTGACGGGTAGCCAGTCGAAGATCAGGCTTTGTCCGCCACGGCGATCACGACCAGCGGACCCTTGGCGTACTGGACGAGGGCATGGCTGACCGATCCGAAGACCACGGCGGTAGGGCCGTGCCCGCGAGACCCCACCACCAGCAGACCGGCCTCCGCGGACGCCCTCAGCAGCACGTCGACAGGATGCCCGCGGACCAGCCGCGGCACCAGCTTGACTCCTGGAAAGCGGTCTCGGAAGTCCGCGACCGCTGTCGCCAGGAGTTGCCGATGAGCGTCCGGCTCTCCTGCGGGGCTCGTGGCCTGGTCGCCGCCCACTGGGTTCCAGGCGTGGACCGCGTACAGTTCGGCACCGCGTAGAGAGGCCTCAGCGAAGGCGAATTCCATCGCGGCCTCGGCGCCGGATGAACCGTCCACGCCGACGACAACCTCATTGCGCGGACGTTCGGGGAGAGGCCGCGCCACGACCACTGGACAACTGGCCTGGCCAGGAGTGCCGAGCGCGACCGAGCCCGCCAGTTGCTGCCAGAATCCGCCCGTTCCGTGACTTCCCACGACCAGCAGCTCCGCGTCCTTGGAGGCCTTGATCAGCCCGAGCCGGGGATCGCCCGTCAGGATCTGTGTACGCGCTTCTCCCGTCCGGACATGCTGCAGGGCGTCCTCCAGCACGAACAGGGCATGCTTGTGGACACATCGCCGAACCTCCTCGGAGGGGGCACCGGCGGGCAGATCCAAGGCTGGTACGACGTTTACGAGATGTATCGGGACACCACGCATGGCGGCCTCGCGGGCGGCCCATTCCACCGCCACGAGGCTCGCCTGCGAGCCGTCCACACCCACCACGATCACGATGTCCTCCCAGACGTCCTTGCCATTCCCCTGCCCCGTCTCGACGGCGTTCCGCACCCCTCATCCGTGTGCTTCCCGTCCTGGTCGTCCAGCGCATGGGACGAAAGGCCCATCCGCCAGGGACGGACGGCTCTGCTGTCACGGCCTGGAGTCGGAGGAGCCTATGAATGAGCGCACCTGCCGATGAGGAAACGGAAGGGCCGTCCATGTGCAGACGGCGATCCCCCTCGAGATCGGAGAGGGCAACGTGGGAGTCCTCTCCGGAAAGCCCGGATCGCCAGCCCTGATGCCCAGATCGGCAGGTGCCTTACCCTCCCTGAGGCGCTCCCGGCCGACCCTGGGCTTGGGCCGCGCATATCCCACCGTGCTAGCCAGGTAGACCTCAACCCACGTAGTACGTCATCTCCACCCCCGACACCGTGCGCCGCACCGCCTCGAAGCCCGTCAGGTCGACGTGGTCGCCCAAGGCATCGCGCACAGCCTCGCTCAGGTGGACGCGGCCGGGCGTGCCGAGGTCCTGGGCCATCTTGGAGGCGAGGTTGACCGGGGCCCCGGCGACGTCCCAGCCGCCGCCGGGGGTGCGGCCGGCGAGCACCGGCCCGGCGGCCACCCCGATCCGGCCCACGATCTCCCGCTCGGCGAGCCCCGTGCGCATCCACAGCGCGAAGCGCACGGCCGGGGCGGGCTCCTCGAACAGGTAGATGCCCAGCGGCCCGGCGACCTTGATCTCGACGGCTCCCTCGGGCGGCAGGAGGTTCAGGCCCACGTCGCGCATCGCGGCCGACAGCGACAGCCCTCTCAGCAGTTCCACCTCCGGCGTGTCGGTCGGGGCGGCGCTCCGCTCGGCCAGGACGATGGTGCGCTCGCGCAGGTGCTCGGCGGCGAGCCGCCCGGCCAGGTCGGCGTCGCCGGGGCGGGCGTCCAATAGCAGCAGGTCGGCATAGAAGGCGCCGGAGTAGGGGATGGGGTAATGCTCCTGGCCGGTGACCCCCGACTTGCCAGGCCACCCCACGGCCGCCCACGCTTCGTCCAGCCCGGGAATGTCGAGGCGGGGACCGTCGAGCACCTGGTGGACGGGCCCGACCAGGCCGCCGACGCCGTCCTTGAGCCGCAGCGCGAAGGGATGCCCGTGAGGCAGCCGGTCCACCACAGCCTGTGTCACCGCGATCTCCCCACCCTCGGTGTCGTTCTCGGCGAACTCCTCGATCGCGTCGGCCTCCGCCCCGTACAGCCCGCCCGACAGCTCGTAGTAGGAGCCGAGGTGCGCGCCAATCCCAATGCGGACCTCGCAGTGGCGCCGGATCTCGTCCTGCGCCGTCAGCAGGGCGGACAGCAGCGTGGACGCCTCCACCGTCTCCGGATGGAACAGTTGCGCGTTGTCGGCCGCCCACACCCCCACCGCGCGCCCGCCGGCGGCCCTGGCGCACGCGTGCAGGATCCGCTTCGGCCGGTCGATGAGCGCCAGCACCTCCAGCAGCCCGAGCCGCTGGCTGAGCCGGGTGAGCCCTGCTGAGTCGGACATCACGGAGTATCCGCGCGTCTCGTGGCGGCTCAGCAGGCGGCGCGCCTCACCGTCGGTGCGGTCGGAGGCGTGCCACTGCTCGACGAGGAACAGCGGCAGGCCGGCGGCGACGTCGCGCCGGGTGTCGAAGCCGCCCGGGGTGAGCGGGCCGGCGGGTGGTTCGTAAGCCACCCCATCACTTTACCTTACTGAAAGTGATTAACCGCATGCGCTTGGTAATGTTGCTACGAAGGGCCTGCGAGACGAGCGAGGGAGCCCAACCTGAGAGTCCTCTACGGAGGAGCGACGGAAGGGCTGAGAGGCCGGAAGCCGAAAGGCTGACCGGCGACCCCTAGCCACCTGATCCGGGCCATACCGGCGAAGGGAGAGCGCCTCACAGGTCTTTGCCATGTGCTGCATGCTCTGTTCCCCGAACGTATTCAGTCGGTTCGGACACGTGGCCGTACGACGGCGACCGGGCAGGAGGCGTAGTGCAGGACACCGTGGCTGACCGAGCCGAGCATGGCTGAGCGGATCACCCCCCGGCCCCGTGAGCCCACGACGACCAGGTCAGCACGAGCGGAAGTCTCGCACAGCGCCGCGATGGGATTTCCACGGAAGACCGACTCGGTCACTTCTACGCGGGGATACCGCTTCGCCCATGGCGACAGAACGTCATGGACATGCTTTTGCCGCGCTTGGGCGATGAATTCGAGATCGGGCGGGAAGCTCACGGCCACCCTGCTCGAAGGCAGATCCCAAGCATGTACGACCCACAGCCGGGCCCCGCGGGCCTGCGCCTCCTCGAAGGCGTAATCGATGGCCGGGTGCACGGCGTCCTCGGGGTCCAGACCGGCCACGATCTCGCCCTGCACCACGCTGGGTGTGCCGCGGACCACGATCACTGCCCCGGGCGCGTGCCCGGCAAGGCCCAGCCCCACCGAGCCCATCAGGAGTCCGGCGAATCCGCCCAGCCCGCGACTGCCCACCACGATGGCCGCGCCCTCGCCGGCCTGCGCGCGCAACAGGTCGGCGGTGTCCCCGTAGAGCAGTTCGGTGCTCACGTGGAGGTGGTCGTGGGACTCGGCCGCCAGAGCGGCGGCCTCTGCCAGTAGCCGCTCGCCGTCCTTGCGTACCGGGTCGTCGGGCGAGCGCTCGTATGCCTGCCCGCCGTAGACCAGCGGCTCCTCGACATGGACGATCCGCAGGTCGCAGCCGCGTCGAGCGGCGTCGTCCGCCGCCCACAGCACCGCGGCCAGCGCTCCCCGGGAACCGTCCACCCCTACGATGATCGGCTCGGACATGCGATCAACCTCCCCCGGCTTTCCCGGTGGGTTGCAACACGGTACGTACGTCCCGAGGGAGCCGGTCGAGCACATGCGTAACCGATACCTCCGAGAGCTCCCCGCACAGGAATTCCGTGACAGTGGCAGCGAACTGGGGCACATCCCTGAGCGCGACGCGGGCTGAGCGTGCGAAGTACTCGATGAACTCCTCCCGGCTCCGGCGGATCGGTACGCGGCTGGGCTCCCAGCCGTTGTAATACACCCCACGGAGCAGATCGGGCAGTTGCGCGGCCAAGTGGGCCGCGCTGTCCACGGTCAAACCGTCCCTGACCGCGTGCAGCCAGCCCTTCAACACCCGCTGGGCGAAGTCCGGTCCTCGGTGCCGATCGCGTCAGCCAGATCGCCCAGCCATCGGTTGGTGGTCCGGACAGTGTGCTCGATGCTCTGTACTCGTGTGTGCGGCATTGTTCCCTCCCGATGGCGTCTCCTCTTTGCGGTTCAGCATGCGCACCGGCCGGCACGGGACCATCAAGCCCGGGCCGGCAGGTCATCCAGCGGTTCATCGCGATACAAGCGCCCGATGGCATCGGCCAGCAGCGGAGCGACCGAGCACACGCCCAGCGGCATCGCTGGCGTGGAGGGCCTGGCGAGCGTGTCTCGCGCACCACCGCCACGGAACGCGACAGCAACGCGCCGTAATGCTCGGCCAGCCTGACCACGCCCAGGTTGGGCGCGACCACCACGGTCCCGTCCCGCAACTCCTGCTCACCGAGCGATCCCGTACCAAGTTCCCGGGCGAGCAACGGCACTGCCGTCAGCATCTCCACCTCGACAGCGCAGATGGCCTCCAGCGCGACCGTGTGCGGATCGACCACGATCAGGCGCCACGTCCCGACCGAAGCAAGCGCTTCGGCGACAACGCGAACCCCGATGGCCTGTCCGGCCCGGCCACGACGGTCCTGCCGGGCATACCCGAAGTACGGCGTGACCGCGGTGATCCGTACCGCACCTGCTCGCCGGCAGGCATCGAGCAGCAGCAGCAACTCCATCACATGCTCGGTGACCGGCGGACTCGTGGGCTGGGCCAGGTAGGCGTCCGCGCCCCGCAGTCCATCCACGGCGGGCCGAAGCTCACCGTCCGGGAACCGCTCCACCGTCACTGGGGCCGGCTCGTTGCCCAGAACCCCGGCGGTGGAATCGGCTAGTACGTGGTTGGCCGTTCCGGCCACGATCTGCAGACTCATCGCTGTCCACCACCCCGCTGGCGGCGGAGTATCAGGCCGGCGGGTCAGCCGAGTGCGTAAACGCGATGAACGAACTCGGCAAGCTTGTTGTCGGGCAGTTCCTTCGCGAGATCGGCCTCGCTGATGATGCCGGCAAGGCGGTGCTTTTCGATCACGGGCAGGCGCTTGACGTGGTTCTGCTCCATCTTGAACAGCGCCTCCTCGATGCCGGCATCGGCGTCCACCCATACCAGCCCACGAGCCAGTTCCCCGGCGGTGGTCTGGTCGATGTCTCCGCCGGGGGCGCAGCACCGGACCACGATGTCCCGGTCGGTGACGATGCCCTTGAGCCGGTCGTCGTCGCCGCAGATGGGCAGCGCGCCGACGCCGAGATCGCACATCATCTGCGAGGCGACGCGCAGACTCTCGTGTTCGCCGATGCACTGGACTCCCTCGTG
>NZ_JBEXCR010000111.1:0-5572 GCF_040605375.1 Nonomuraea sp. NPDC005650 | reverse complement strand
CGCGGTGGAAAATCTTGGCCGACCACTCATCAGAGATGACGTGATGCATGCACAACGCCAGAATGTGGTCCCGGTCGCTCAGCCGGAGCAGGCTGGCGCGCAGCAGCGGACCGGCCGCCAGGTCGAAGGGGACGGCAGCGTCTGTGGCGATGAGGTCTTCAGCGGCTTGGTGAGGGATGGGCTGATCCCCCAGATCCACCAAAGGCAGGAGAAAGTCGGTGGGAGGATCGATGATCTGGTACGGGATGCCCTCATCGTCGGCGACCAGCCGGGTGCGCAGCACCTCATGCCGCTCCACCAGCGCTGTCAGCGCAGCACGCAGGACCGGAACATCGAGATCGCCAGGCAGCGGGATGGGAGTAGGCGTGTTGTACTCGGCCGATCCCGGATCAAGCTGAGCCAGGAACCACAACCGCTGCTGAGCGAACGACAGCGGCAACGGCTGATCACGGTCGACCGGCACGATCGGCGGCGCAACCGCGGTGATGCCGGTGCTGTCGATGAGAGCGGCCAGGCCCTTGACGGTCGGCTGATCGAACAGGGCGGCGAGTGCCAGATCGGTGCCAAAGGTGTTGCGGATGCGGGTGATGGCCTGGGTAGCCAGCAGAGAGTGCCCGCCCAGATCGAAGAAGTTGTCGCCGACCCCGACCTGATCCACGCCGAGCAGGTCGGCCCAAATCCCGGCCAGCACCTGCTCTGTCGCCGTCACCGGGGCCTCATAGCCACCCGCGAGCTCCGGACGGCTGCCGTCCGGCACCGGCAGCGCGGCCCGATCGATCTTCCCGTTCGGGGACAACGGGAAGGCGGCGAGCTCGATGAACACCGACGGGATCATGTAATCCGGCAGGCCGGCCGCCAGATACGCCCGCAGATCATCGGTCGCGGGGATGCCGAGGGCAGGGTTGGCGGGAACCAGGTAGGCGACCAGCCGACGGCCCGTGCCGCCCTTGCCCCCTCGGCCACCACGGCCATCACCCTCGCCGACACCATCACCGCTGTCGCCTCCGGTGTGGTGGGTGGTGACCAGGGCCGCGGCGATATGCGGGTGGCCGGTCAGCGCATGCTGAATCTCGCCCGGCTCGATCCGGAAACCACGAATCTTCACCTGATGATCGGTCCGCCCCAGGAAGGCCACCTGACCATCCGGCCGCCACACGGCCACATCACCGGTCCGGTACAACCGCGAACCATCACCGGCGAAAGGGTGCGCCACGAAACGCCCCGCCGTCAGCGCAGGCCGATACACGTAACCACGGGTCAGCCCGGCACCGGCGATGAACAACTCACCCGGCATCCCCACCGGCACCGGATTGAGATGCCGATCCAGCACATAGACACCCGTCCCCGGCAACGGCACCCCGATCGGCGTCGGCCCCGCCGGCTGCCGCCCCAGCGGCACCACCCCCGTCCGCCCCACCACCCCGCCACCAACATCACCGTGACCATCCCGAGCACCGAGATCACTGAGCTGATCGAACTGGCTGGGCTGGTCGTGGTCGTCCTGGCCGGGGGCCAGGACGCTATAGGTGGAATCGATGGTGGTCTCGGTGATCCCATACGCGGTCAGCAACCGCGCCTGCGGCAGCACCTGATGAGCCCGCTGCGCACGACCGACATGCCAGGTATCGGTAGTGGCAATCAGCAACCGCAGATCCGGCAACACCACACCGGCCCGCGCTAGATAAGCCACCAGATTGTCGATATGCCCCGGAGCCGCCTCCAGCGCACTCGCCCCGCTGGCTCGCAACACCCCCGCCCAGCCCGCCGGATCCAGCTGCACCTGCCCCGGAGCCAGCACCAGCGTCCCCCCACCCGCCAGCGCCCGCACCACATCCGCGGTAAACACATCGAAACTGATACTGGCCAGACTCAGCCACCGATGCCCCGCACCCGGCCGGAAGTGCGAACCCAACCAGCCCGCATACAACGCCACCAAATTCCCATGCGCCACCACACTGCCCTTCGGCCGCCCCGTCGACCCCGACGTGTAGATGACCGCCGCACCCTGCCCAGCCGCCACCACCACCCCCGGCGCCCCCACCGGACACCCCTCCAGCACCCCCGCCGCCTCCCCCAGCACCACCACCCGCACCCCACCCACCACCGAACCAGCGGCGGGGTTGGCGGAGACCGCACTGGAGACCGGACTGGCAGCCGCGCCGGCGGCCGGGTTGTCGGCCTCACTCGTGACCAGGCCGATGGCCGGGTTGTCGGAAGGGTTGTCGGCCTCACTCGTGACCAGGCCGATGGCGGGGATGTCGGAAGGGTTGTCGGTCAGCAGAATGCCCGCCCGGCTGTCGGCGAGCATGTACGCCAACCGGCCCGCCGGATAGCCCGGATCCAACGGCAGATACGCCGCCCCCGCCTTCCACACCGCCAAAATCGCGACGATCAACTCCGGAGTCCGCCCCAGATGCAGACCCACCACACACTCCGGACCCACACCCAAAGCAAGAAGATGGTGAGCCAGCCGGTTCGCCCGCTCATCCAGCTCCCCATAACTCAGCTCCACCCCCTCACACGACACCGCCACCCGACCCGGATGCACACCAGCCCGACCAGCGATCAACTCATGAACCCCACCACCGATCCCCCCGACTCCCCCGGCCTCGACCCTCCCCGCCTCAGCCTGCTTGACCTTGGCCTTGACCTTCCCGGCTCCGGCCCTCCCGGACCTGACCTTCTTGCCCCTGCCACTACCGGCCCCCCCGGCGTTCCCAGCCCTCCCCGCATCGCTACCGGGACTCCCGGCCTCCACGACAACCGAATCACCGGCCCAAGTACCGGCGAGCCCCTGCACCTCGACCGGAACGAGGACGGGCGGATGCGTGGTCCAGGTGGTGGTCAACTGCCGCTGCTCGGCCGGAGTCAGGAAGGGCAGCGCCGACAATGGACGATCCGCATCAGCCGCTACTGCAGCCAGCAACGTCAGCAGGTGCCCGACCAACCGCTCGATCGTGGCCCGCTCGAACAAGGCGGTGCTGTACTCCACCGCGCCGCCCAGCCCAGCACGCCCGCGCGGGGCAAAACTCACCGTCAGGTCGTAAAGAGCCTGACGAGGCAACCCGCCTTGCCCATCCCCCGGCCCGGCCTCCAACCCGGCAGGGTCCTGACCCATCGAGTCCTGGTCAAGGGTGACGTAGTTGAGCAAGGTCTGGAACAGCGGCGAGCGGGAACGGTCACGCTCGATGCCCAGCTCATCGACGAGCTGCTCGAAGGGCAGGTCCTGGTGGCCGTAGGCGTCCAGCGCCGTGGCCCGCACCTGCTGCAGCAGGTCGGTGAAGGTCGGGTCCCCGGACAGGTCGGCCCGCAGCACCAGCGTGTTGACGAAGAACCCGATCAGATCCTCGGTCTCGGCCTGATTCCGGTTGGCGACCGGAGTGCCGACCAGCACATCATCCTGCCGGCTGTAGCGGCCGAGCAGGGCGGTGTAGGCGGCCAGCAACGTCATGAACATGGTCGCGCCGGTACGGCGAGACAACTCCTGCAGCCCTTCGGCCACCTCCACGCTGACGTGAAAGTCCACGGCCGCGCCGGCAGTGTCGCGAATCGCCGCGCGAGGCCGGTCGGTCGGCAGATCCAGCACCGGCGGCTGGGCAAGCTGCCGCCGCCAATACCCGAGCTGCTCCTCCAGCGTCTGCCCGGTCAGCCAGTTGCGCTGCCACAGGGCGAAGTCGGCGTACTGCACCGTGAGCGGCGCCAGCGGGGACGGCTCCCCCGCCCAGAAAACGTCATAGAGAGCGAGGAGCTCCCGGCGGAAGATCTTGGCCGACCACTCATCGGAGATGACGTGATGCATGCACAAGGCCAGGATGTGCTCCTGATCGCCCAACCGGATCAGGCTGCCCCGCAGCAGAGGTCCAGTGGCCAGATCGAACGGCGTAGCCACATCGGCCGCGATCAGCGCCTGCGCCTCCTGCTCGCTCGCCACCTCGATGACCGGCAGGTCGAAGCCGGCGGGCGGGTCGATGACCTGGTACGGGACGCCGTCGGCGTCGGCGACCAGCCGGGTGCGCAGCACCTCATGCCGCTCCACCAGCGCCGCCAGCGCGGCCCGCATTGCCCCCTGATCCAGATCCGCGGCGAGGGCAATCAGCATTGGCGTGTTGTACTCGACCGAGTCCGGCTCCAATTGGGCCAGGAACCACAGCCGCTGCTGGGCGAAGGACAAGGGAAGCGGCTGGTCGCGGTCGGCCGACACGATCGGCGGCGCGACCGTGGTGGCGCCGGTGCTGTCGATGAGCGTGGCCAGACCCTTGATGGTCGGCTGATCGAACAGGGCCGCAAGCGCCAGATCCGTCCCGAACGTGCTACGAATGCGGGTCATGGTCTGGGTGGCCAGCAGAGAGTGCCCGCCCAGATCGAAGAAGTTGTCCCGAACACCGACCTGATCCACACCGAGCAACTCGGCCCAAATCCCGGCCAGCACCTGCTCCGTCGCCGTCACCGGCGCCTCATAACCACCCGCAAGCTCCGGACGGCTGCCATCCGGCACCGGCAGCGCAGCCCGATCGATCTTCCCGTTCGGAGACAACGGGAAGGCCGCCAGCTCGATGAACACCGACGGAATCATGTAATCCGGCAGACCAGCCGCCAGATACGCCCGCAGATCATCAGCGGCAGGAACACCCACCGCCGGATCGGCCGGAACCAGATAGGCCACCAGCCGCTGACCGGCACCACCCTTGCCCCCTCGGCCATGACCGTCACCCGCGCCGACACCATCACCGCTGCCGACGCCGGTGCCGTTGGCGGTGCTACCGCTGCCGACGCCGGTGCCGTTGGCGGTGCTGGTGCTGGTGCTGGTGCCGACGCCGTTGTCAGTACCGGTACCAATGCCGTTGGCGGTGTGGTGGGTGGTGACCAGGGCCGCGGCGATATGCGGGTGGCCGGTCAGCGCATGCTGAATCTCGCCCGGCTCGATCCGGAAACCACGAATCTTCACCTGATGATCGGTCCGCCCCAGGAAGACCAGCTGACCCTCCGGCCGCCACACAGCCACATCACCGGTCCGATACAACCGCGAACCATCACCCGCGTGCGGGTCGGCGACGAACCGCTCCGCCGTCAGCGCGGGCCGGCCGTGATAGCCGCGGGCCAGACCGAGACCGCCGACGAACAGCTCCCCGGACACACCGGTGGGGGTGGCGTTGAGGTGGGCATCCAGCACGTGGGTGGTGGTGTTGGCGATCGGACCGCCGATCCCGGCCGGGTCCTGACCGATGGTCGCGCACACCGTGGTCTCGGTCGGGCCGTAGGCGTTCAGCAGCCGATGCCGGCTCCCCCACACCCGCGCGAGCTCCGGATCCAGATGCTCACCCGCGCTGATCAACGTCAACTCAGGTAGCTCCTCCGGATCCAGCGTGGCCAGCAGCGACGGCGGCAACGTCGCCACATCCACCCGCTGCTCCCGGACGAACCCCGCCAGATCGGCCACCCGCTGCTCCGCACCCGGAACCACCAACGTCGCCCCCGCGGCCAACGTCACCGCAATCTCCGACACCGCCGCATCAAACCCAGGCGACGCAAACTGCAACACCCGCGAAGAAGCCGAAACCCCGAACGCCTCCCG
>NZ_JBEXCR010000110.1:0-5600 GCF_040605375.1 Nonomuraea sp. NPDC005650 | reverse complement strand
AACGCACCAACGACAACCCCACACCCGCAACCGACAACCCAGGCGAACCCGCCACACGATCGGCCAACCGGTCGGCCTGGGCCTTCAACGCCTCCTCGCCACGCCCCGACAACACCCACGGCACCACCGGCACGCCTGCCGCCAGCGCGCTTTCCCGCTCCTCGGCCGGTACGTCCTGGTGTGCGGCATCCCCGTTCAGGCCGTCCTCACCGGCGGCAACGAGCAGCGGCTGCAGGTCGAGGGCCTGTTCCACGATCACGTGCGCGTTCGTCCCGCTCACCCCGAACGACGACACCCCCGCCCGCCGCGGACGATCCGCCGGCTGCGACCACTCCCGCGCCTCCTCCAGCAGCCGCACCCGGCCCCGCTCCCAGTCCACATGGGTCGTGGGCGCCGACACGTACAGACTCTGCGGAAGCACACCCTCACGAGCGGCCATCACCATCTTGATCACACCGGCCACCCCAGCCGCGGCCTGCGTGTGCCCGATGTTCGACTTCAGCGACCCCAGCCACAACGGCTCGGCCGCGTCCCGATCCCGCCCGTACGTGGCCAGCAGCGCCTGAGCCTCAATAGGGTCACCCAGCGCCGTACCCGTCCCGTGCGCCTCGACCACGTCCACTTCCGAAATCGACACCCCGGCATTGGCCAGCGCCTGACGGATCACCCGCTCCTGCGAAGGACCGTTCGGCGCCGTCAACCCGTTGCTCGCACCGTCCTGGTTGACCGCCGACCCCCGGATCACCCCCAGCACCCGATGACCGGCGGCCACCGCGTCCGACAACCGCTCCAGCACCAGCACCCCGGCGCCCTCGGACAGGACGGTGCCGTCGGCCTCGTCGGAGAACGCCTTGCAGCGGTCATCTCGCGCCAGGCCCCGCTGGTGGCTGAAGTCCACGAGGAGCTCCGGGGTGGCCATGACCGTCACGCCGCCCGCGAGTGCGAGCGTGCTCTCCCCCGTACGCAGCGACTGGCAGGCCATGTGGATGGCGACGAGCGAGGAGGAGCAGGCGGTGTCGACCGTCACGGCCGGGCCCTCCAGCCCGAGCGTGTAGGCGACCCGGCCGGAGATGACGGAGCTGGAATTGCCCGTGCCCAGGTAGCCTTCGCTGCCCTCGGGCAGGGGGCCTCGTCCCACTTCGTAGTCGTTGGCGAAGGCGCCGATGAAGACGCCCGCGGCGGTGCCGCGCAACGAGGCCGGATGGATCCCGGCGCGCTCCAGGACCTCCCACGCGACCTCCAGCATCAGCCGCTGCTGCGGGTCCATCGCCACGGCCTCGCGCGGGCTGATCCCGAAGAACGCCGGGTCGAACTCGTCCGCCCCTTCGAGGAAGCCGCCCGCACGGGCGTAGGTCGTGCCGCTGCTGTCCGGGTCGGGGTCGTAGAGCGCCTCCAGGTCCCAGCCCCGGTCCTTCGGGAAGGGCACGATCCCCTGCTCGCGGTCCAGCACCAGTTTCCACAGGTCTTCGGGCGAGTTCACCCCACCGGGGTAGCGGCACGCCATGCCCACGATCGCGATCGGCTCGCGCTCCTTGGCCTCGACGTCACGCAGACGTCGGTTGGCCTGCTGGAGGTCTTCGGTCACCCGCCGCAGGTACGCGAGGAGCTTCTCTTCGTCAGCCATGACGTCCCACCTTCCTAAGGGGTTTCGAGTTGGCGTTACCTGTCGGACAACCGGGTCGGGATCTCACAGGCCCTTGTCGATCAGCGAGAACAACTCGTCCGCGCTCGCCGTGCGCACGTCCTTCTCCTCGTTCGCACCTGACGGGCCGCCGCGCCACTCGTCCACGAGCTTCTGGAGGCGAACCGTGATCTCGGACCGCGCCTCGACGTCGATGGCGATCTTGCCCAGCAGGCGGCCCAGCTCGTCCAGGCTGTGCAGCACCTGCGACTCGACCGGCTCCTTCTGCGGCAGGATCTGGCTCCCCAAGAACTCGGCGATGGCGACCGCGGTGGGATAGTCGAAGATCAGCGTGGCCGGCAGCCGGAGCCCGGTGGCCCGGCTCAGCCGGTTGCGAAGCTCCACCGACGTCAGGGAGTCGAATCCGAGCTCGTTGAAGCTCCTGTCCGGGCCCACCTGTTCCTCGGACGCGTGCCCCAGCACGCCGGCGGCCTCCGTACGGACCAGCGACACCAGAACGTGCTCCTGCTCGGCCGGGGACAGCCCGGCCAGGCGCCGCTGCAGCGCCGACTCGCCGTCGTCCGCGGCCGGTGCGCTCTGCGCGGTGCGGCGCGCGGGGGTGCGGACCAGTCCGCGCAGGACGGCGGGGATGCCGTCCTCGCGTGCGGCGAGCGAGCGGGTGTCCATGGGCAGCGGTACGAGGAAGGCTTCCGACCTGGTGAGAGCGGCGTCCAGCAGTTGCATGCCCTCGTCGGCGCCCATCGCGGTGAACCCCGAGCGGGCCAGCCGTTCCAGATCGATCCCGCTCAGCCGGCGGGTCATGCCACCCGTCTCCGGCGCCCAAATCCCCCAGGCGAGAGATTGCGCCGGAAGACCCGTGGTCTGGCGGTGGACGGCCAGGGCGTCCAGGAAGGCGTTGGCCGCGGAGTAGTTGCCCTGTCCGGCGCTGTCGAGGGTGGCGGCCGAGGAGGAGTAGAGCACGAACGCGGCCAGATCCAGATGCTGAGTCGCCTGGTGCAGGTGCCAGGCGGCATCCGCCTTCGGGCGCAGCACGCGGTCGATCTTGTCGGGGGTGAGGGAGGTGACCACGCCGTCGTCCACCACCCCGGCGACGTGGAACACCGCGGTGAGCGGGCGCTCCGCCGGGATCCGGTCGAGGAGCGTGCTGACCTGCGCAGGATCGGACAGGTCGCAGGCCGCGAGGTCGACCGTCGCGCCTGCCGCTTCCAGATCGGTTCGGAGCTGGTCGGCGTCGGGTGCCTGCTCTCCCCTGCGCGAGGCCAGCAGCAGGTGCTTGACCTGGTGGCCGGTAGCCAGGTGGCGGGCCAAGATCGCGCCCAGCCCGCCGGTGCCGCCGGTGATCAGCACCGTGCCGTCCGGATCCATGCGGTGCGGCATGGTCAGGACGATCTTGCCGGTGTGGCGGGCCTGGGCCATGTGCCGGAACGCCTGGCGGGCCTGCTGGACCGGCCAGCACCGTACGGGGAGCGCCGCCAGCTCGTCCTGGGCGAACAGGTCGAGCAGCTCGGCCAGAATCCGCCCGATCCGCTCATGCCCGGCGTCCATCAGGTCGAAGCTGTGATATCGGGCGTTCGCGACGTCCGCCGGATCACGCAGGTCGGTCTTGCCCATCTCGATGAACCGGCCGCCGGGGGCGAGCAGGTCGAGCGAGGCGTCGGTGAACGGCCCGGCCAGCGAGTTCAGCACCACGTCCACCCCGCCCGAGACCGCCGCGAAGGCGTCGGCGAAGTCGAGATCCCGGGAGGACGCGATGTGATCGTCGGCCACCCCGAGCTTGCGCAGCAGGTGCTGCTTGGCAGGTGAAGCGGTGGCGAACACCTCCGCGCCCAGGTGACGGGCGATCTGAATGGCGGCCATGCCGACGCCACCGGCACCGGAGTGGATCAGCACCCGCTCGCCACGGCTCAGCCCGGCCAGATCGACCAGCCCGTACCAGGCGGTCGCGAACGCACCCGGAACCGAGGCCGCCCGAGCAAAGCTCCACCCCTGCGGCATCCCGGCCATCATCCGGTGATCCGCCACAGCCTGCGGACCGAACGTCCCGTCGCCCATGCCCATCACGCGATCGCCGACCCGCAGCCCGGCCACGCCGGGTCCGACCTCGGCGATGACACCGGCGAACTCGACGCCCATCGGCCCGGCCTCACCCGGGTACATGCCCAGCGAGTTGAGCACGTCGCGGAAGTTCAGCCCGGCCGCGCGGACCTCCACGCGCACCTCGCCGGTGGTCAGCTCTCGGTCGGCCTCGGGCGCCGGGATCAGGGTCAGGCCGTCGATCGACCCCTTGGTGGGGCTGTCCAGCCGCCACCCGCCCCCGTCTTCGGGCGCGTGGAGCTCGTCGGAGGCGTCGGCCCTGGCCAGCCTCGGCACCAGGGCCCGACCGGCGCGTACCGCCAGCTGCGGTTCGTCCTCCACGCTCAGGAGGGAGACCAGGGAGGTGAGCGACTCGGCCGCGCCGTCCAGGTCGACCAGCAGGATCCGCCCCGGGGCCTCTGCCTGCGCCGAGCGCACCAGACCCGACACCGCCGCCCCGGCGAGCGCGCCGCCGGCCTCGGCGCCGGTGGACACCGCACCAGTGGTCACGAGCACCAGCCGGGTCTCCGCCAGCCGCTCGTCGGCCAGCCAGTCGTTCAGTACGCGCACAGCCCGGTCCAGCTCCGACCGCAGCTCCTCCAGCGGTTCTCGGCCGTCCGCGTCGACGTCCAGGCGCAGCACCACGGCTCCGGGAGCACTGTGCCCGGACGCGACCGCCGCGCCCAGCGCCGCCAACTCCGTGTACTCCACCAGGCCGCCACCGGCGGACTCGACGGCCTCGGCCAGAGCCGGCCACCGTTCGCCGACGATCGTCACGTCTCCCGCCGCGTCGTCCGCCGGCTCACCCGACAGCGGCACCCAGTCCATCCGCAGCAGCGACGACAGGGATGCGGCCGCCGACAGCTTCTGGTCCGCGAGCTCGCGCAGGATCAGCGCGCCGATCGAGGCCACCGCCTGTCCGGCGGAGTCCCCCGCTTCGATGGTCACCGCGCCGTCCTCGGCGCGGCGCAGGCGTACGCGCAGGTGACTGGCGGCGGAGGCGTGCAGCCGCACGTCCGTCCAGGCGAAGGGCAGAGCGACCTGCTCGTCGGCGGCGTCGGAGAGCCGTTCGGCCACGCCGATGGCGTGCAGGGCCGCGTCCAGCAACGCGGGGTGGATGCCGTAGCGACCGGCCTCGTCGGTCTCCCGCTCGGCGAGCTCCACCTCGGCGAACACTTCGCCGTCGCGTTCCCAGGCCCGCTTGAGCCCCTGGAAGGCGGGCCCGTATCCGTACCCGGCGGCGGCCACGGCCTCGTAGTGGCCCGACACGTCCACGGCCTGCGCTCCCGCCGGCGGCCACTGGCTCCAGTCGAACTCCGCCGCGTCGCCGTCCGCCGCGGCCACGATGCCGGCGGCATGACGCGTCCACGGCCGCTCACCGCTGCGGGCGTACACCGCCACCTCGCGCCGTCCGCCGTCGTCGGCGGCGGCCACGGCCACCTGGATCAGGACCGACTCGTCCTTCTCGATCACCAGCGGCGTCTCGAGCGTCAGCTCCTCCACCACCGAGCAACCGACCTCGTCGCCCCCGCGCACCGCCAGCTCCACGAACCCGGTGCCGGGGAACAGCACCTTCTGGCCCACCGCGTGATCGGCCAGCCAGGGATGCGTGGCGATCGAGATCCGCCCCGTCAGGACCACACCGCCCTGGTCGGGCAGCTCCACCGCGGCGCCCAGCAGAGCGTGGTCGGCGGGGGCCTGGCCCAGTCCGTTCACGTCCGTGGCAGCCGAGGTCGGACGGAGCCAGTAGTGGTGGTGTTGGAAGGGGTAGGTGGGCAGGTCGGTGGTGGTGGTGGGGAGGTGGTTGTGCCAGGTGATGGGGGTGGCGGTGGTGTGGGTGTGGGTGGTGGCGATGGCGGTCAGGAGGGTGTGGGGTTCGGGGTGG
>NZ_JBEXCR010000109.1:0-6723 GCF_040605375.1 Nonomuraea sp. NPDC005650 | reverse complement strand
GCGTTGTGTCTTCCGCGTGGTGTGGATCTGGTGGTGGCCGTGCTGGCGGTGTGGAAGGCGGGTGCCGCTTATCTGCCGCTGGATCCGACCTATCCCACGGATCGGCTGGCCTTTTTGCTGGCTGACAGTGGGGCGGGTCTGCTGCTGAGCACCGGGGACCTGCTGGAGGAGCTGCCCGCCGGCCGTCTGCGCACGCTGGTGGTGGACGATCCGGGTGTGCGGGCGGGGTTGCAGGCTATGCCGGCCACTGTTCCTGATGTGGTTGTTGTCCCGGGTCAGGCCGCTTATCTGATTTACACGTCGGGTTCGACGGGTCGTCCGAAGGGGGTGCGGGTCGGGCATCGGGGGCTGGTGAATCTGGTGGTGGCGCAGCGGGAGGCGTTCGGGGTTTCGGCTTCTTCGCGGGTGTTGCAGTTCGCGTCGCCTGGGTTTGATGCGGCGGTGTCGGAGATTGCGGTGACGTTGGCTGCGGGGGCGACGTTGGTGGTTCCGGGTGTGGAGCAGCGGGTGGCCGATCTGGCGGGGTTCGTCCGGGAGCAGCGGGTGGATGTGGCGACGTTGCCGCCGTCGCTGCTGGCCACGCTGGACCCGGCGCAGTTACCCGAGTTGACGTTGATCAGCGCTGGTGAGCATCTGGATCCGGAGCTCGCTCGGGTGTGGGGGAGCCGTCATCGGCTGCTGAACGCCTACGGCCCGACCGAGACCACGGTGTGCGCGACCATCGGCCAGGATCCGGCCGGGATCGGTGTGCCGATCGCCAACACCACCACTCATGTGCTGGATGCCCAGCTGGGCCTGGTTCCGGCGGGGGTTCCGGGGGAGTTGTTCGTGGGTGGTGTGGGCCTGGCCCGTGGTTATCACGGGCGGCCGGTGCTGACGGCGGAGCGGTTTGTGGCCGACCCGTACGCGGGTGACGGCTCGCGTTTGTATCGCACCGGTGATGTGGCCGTGTGGCGGCCGGATGGTCAGCTGGTCTTCCTGGGTCGGACCGATCATCAGGTGAAGATTCGTGGTTTCCGGATCGAGCCGGGCGAGATCCAGCATGCGCTGACCGGCCACCCGCACATCGCCGCGGCCCTGGTCACCACCCATCAGACCAGCACCGGCATCGCCACCGGCATTGCCAACGCCAACGGCACGGGTACGGGCACGGCCAACGGCATCGCCAACGCCACTGGCATCGGCACCGGCATCGGTACCAGCCCGGCCAACGACAACGACAACGACAACGGCGTCGGCGTCGGAAGTGGTGATGGCATCGGCAAGGGTGACGGCCATGGTGGCCGAGGGGGCAAGGGCGGCACGGACCGTCGGCTGGTCGCCTACGTGGTTCCCGCCGACCCTGCCCTCGGCATCCCCGCGACCGATGATCTGCGGGCGTATCTGGCGGCCGGCCTGCCGGAGTACATGATCCCGTCGGTGTTCATCGAGCTGGCGGCCTTCCCTCTGTCCCCGAACGGGAAGATCGATCGGGCCGCGCTGCCGGTGCCGGACGGCAGCCGTCCGGAGCTCGCGGGTGGCTATGAGGCCCCGGTGACGGCGACAGAGCAGGTGCTGGCCGGGATTTGGGCCGACCTGCTCGGTGTGGACCAGGTCGGGGTCCGGGACAACTTCTTCGATCTGGGCGGGCACTCCCTGCTGGCTACCCAGGCCATCACCCGCATCCGCAACACCTTTGGCACCGACCTGGTACTCGCCGCCCTCTTCGACCAGCCAACCCTCAAACAGTTGGCCGCGATCATCGACAGCACCGCAACCACGGACATCGCACCTCCGATCCTCCCGTGCCCGCGTGACCAGGCATTGCCGTTGTCGTTCGCGCAGCAGCGGTTGTGGTTCCTGGCCCAACTCGACCCGGATTCCGCCGAGTACAACAGCCCCACTCCCGTCCTGTTGCCTGGCGACCTCGACATTCCGGCCCTGCGTGCCGCGCTGACGGCGCTGGTGGAGCGCCATGAGGTGCTGCGCACCCGGCTGGTCGCCGACGCCGAGGGCATCCCGTACCAGGTCATCGACCCGCCTGCCGACTTCGACCTGCCCGTCATCGCGGTGGCGAGTGAGCAGGAAGCACAGACACTGATCGCCGCCGACGCCACTACTCCGTTCGACCTGGCGGCCGGTCCGCTGCTGCGCGCCAGCCTGCTCCGGCTGGGCGACCAGGAGCACATCCTGGCTTTGTGCATGCACCATGTCGTCTTCGACGAGTGGTCGGCCAAGATCTTCCACCAGGAACTCACCGCCCTCTACGAGGCGTTCCGCGTCGGCCGGCCGTCCCCGCTGACGCCGCTCACGGTGCAGTACGCGGACTTCGCCCTGTGGCAGCGCACCTGGCTCACCGGCCACACCCTGCAAGAGCAGCTCGGCTACTGGCGTCACCAGCTCGCCAACCCGCCCATCCTCGACCTGCCCACCGACCGGCCCCGCGCGGCCATCCGGGACAGCCGCGGCGCCACCGTCACCTTCCACATCAACCCCGAGATCACCGCAGCCCTGCAGGAACTGTCACGCCGCTCCGGCGCGACCATGTTCATGACCTTGCTGGCCGCGTACACCGTCCTGCTCGGCTGCTACAGCCGTCAGGATGACGTGCTGGTCGGTACGCCGGTGGCCAATCGGAATCAGGCCGAGACCGAGGATTTGATCGGGTTCTTCGTCAACACGCTGGTGCTGCGTACCGACCTGTCGGGCGATCCGACCTTCACCGACCTGTTGCAGCAGGTCCGCGCCACCGCGTTGGACGCCTATGGTCATCAGGATCTACCGTTCGAGCAGCTCGTCGACGAATTGGGCATCGAACGCGACCGCTCCCGGACGCCGCTGTTCCAAACGGTCTTCAACTACTTCTCTGCCGACCAGACGGACCAGACACCAAACGACCTCGCACTCGACGAAATACCAGTCAAGTTCGATCTGATCCTCAACCTGTCAGCTTCCAACGACACTGCCCTGATCGGTTCGGTGCAGTACAGCACGGCCCTGTTCGACCAGGCCACGATCGAGCGGTTGGTCGGCCACCTTCGGGTGCTGCTGGATGCCGTCACCGCTGATCCGGACCGGCCGTTGTCGGCGTTGCCTGTTCTGACGTCGGCTGAGCGGCGGGCGCTGGAGGGTGTGAACGCGACCGGGGTGGTGCTGCCTGAGGTGGGGGGTGTGCATGAGCTGATCGCGGCTTGTGCGGTGGCCGCTCCTGAGACGGTGGCGGTGGCCGGTGCGGAAGGGGAGGTCAGCTATGGGGAGCTGGAGGCTCGTGCCAATCGGCTGGCGCATCGGCTGATCGGGTTGGGTGCGGGTGCGGAGACGACGGTGGCGTTGTGCCTGCCTCGTGGTGCGGATCTGGTGGTGGCCGTGCTGGCGGTGTGGAAGGCGGGTGCCGCTTATCTGCCGCTGGATCCGACCTATCCGGCAGATCGGCTGGCGTATCTGCTGGCCGACAGCGGGACGGACCTTCTGCTGACCACCGGGGAACTGCTGAGCAGGCTGCCCGCCTGTGCGGGCACCGGTGAGGGCGGCGAGGCTGCGGACGTCCCGGCCGGTGGTCTGCACACGCGGCTGGAGGAGCTGCCCGCCGGGCGTCTGTGCACGCTGGTGGTGGATGATCCGGGTGTGCGGGCGGGGTTGCAGGCTCTGCCGGTCACCGTTCCTGATGTGGTTGTTGTCCCGGGTCAGGCTGCCTACCTGATTTACACGTCGGGTTCGACGGGTCGTCCGAAGGGGGTGCGGGTCGGGCATCGGGGGCTGGTGAATCTGGTGGTGGCGCAGCGGGAGGCGTTCGGGGTGACCGTCGCGTCGCGGGTGTTGCAGTTCGCGTCGCCGGGGTTTGATGCGGCGGTGTCGGAGATCGCGGTGACGTTGGCCGCGGGGGCGACGCTGGTGGTTCCGGGTGCGGAGCAGCGGACGGACGATCTGGCCGGGTTCATCGGTGAGCACCGGGTGGATGTGGCGACGTTGCCGCCGTCGCTGCTGGCCACGCTGGACCCGGAGGAGGTACCTGAGTTGACGTTGATCAGCGCGGGTGAGCATCTGGATCCGGAGCTCGCGCGGGTGTGGGGCGGCCGGCATCGGCTGCTGAACGCCTACGGTCCGACCGAGGCGACGGTGTGCGCGACCATCGGCCAGGATCCGGCCGGGATCGGCGGTCCGATCGCCAACACCACCACCCACGTGCTGGATGCCCAGCTGGGCCTGGTTCCGGCGGGGGTGCCGGGCGAGCTGTTCGTGGGTGGTGTCGGCCTGGCCCGTGGCTATCACGGGCGGCCGGTGCTGACCGCCGAGCGGTTCGTCGCCGACCCGTACGCGGGTGACGGTTCGCGGTTGTATCGGACCGGTGATGTGGCTGTGTGGCGGCCGGATGGCCAGTTGGTCTTCCTGGGGCGGACCGATCATCAGGTGAAGATTCGTGGTTTCCGGATCGAGCCGGGCGAGATCCGGCATGCGCTGACCGGCCACCCGCATATCGCCGCGGCTCTGGTGACCACGTTCGGGCAGGACGCTGACCAGCGGCTGGTCGCCTACCTGGTTCCGGCCGATCCCGCCCTCGGCATCCCTGCGACCGATGAGCTGCGGGCGTATCTGGCCACCGCCCTGCCCGACTACATGATCCCGTCGATCTTCATCGAACTCGCCGCTTTCCCGTTGTCCCCGAACGGGAAGATCGATCGGGCCGCGCTGCCGGTGCCGGATGGCAGCCGGCCGGAGCTCGCGGGCGGCTATCAGGCCCCGTCTACCCCCACGGAGCTGTTGCTGGCCGGGATCTGGGCCGACCTGCTCGGTGTGGACCAGGTCGGGGTCGGCGACAACTTCTTCGATCTGGGCGGGCACTCTCTGTTGGCCACCCAGACCATGACCCGCATCCGTAGCACGTTCGGGACGGATCTGGCGCTTGCGGCCCTGTTCGATCAGCCGACCATCAAGGGTCTGGCCGCTCTCATCGACAGCACTGGCATCACCGCGGTCGCGCCGCCGATCGTCCCGGCCGGCCGTGACCAGCCGTTGCCGCTGTCGTTCGCCCAGCAGCGGTTGTGGTTCCTGGCCCAGCTCGACCCCGGCTCGGCCGAATACAACACCCCGTCGGCGATCCCGCTGCCTGGCGACCTCGACGTCCCCGCCCTGCGCGCCGCGTTGACGGCGCTGGTGGAGCGGCATGAGGTGCTGCGCACCCGGTTGGTCGCCGACGCCGACGGCATCCCGTACCAGGTCATCGACCCTCCCACCGACTTTCTCCTGCCTTTGGTGGATCTGGGTGATCAGCCCGCCCCTCACCAAGCCGCTGAAGACCTCATCGCCACAGACGCTGCCACCCCCTTCGACTTGGCGGCCGGTCCGCTGCTGCGCGCCAGCCTGCTCCGGCTGGGCGACCAGGAGCACATCCTGGCGTTGTGCATGCATCACGTCGTCTTCGACGAGTGGTCGGCCAAGATCTTCCATCAGGAGCTCACCGCCCTCTACGAGGCGTTCCGCGTCGGCCGGCCGTCCCCGCTGGCACCACTCACGGTGCAGTACGCCGACTTCGCCCTATGGCAGCGCACCTGGCTCACCGGTCAGACCTTGGAGGAGCAGCTCGGCTATTGGCGGCGGCAACTGGCCCAGCGTCCGGTGCTGGAGTTGCCGACCGACCGTCCCCGGCCCCCGGTCCGCGACACCGCTGGCGCGGCTATTGATTTCCGTATCGACGCCGAGGTCAGCCGTCGGTTGCAGGAGCTGTCCCGCCGCTCCGGCGCGACGATGTTCATGACGCTGCTGGCCGCTTATGCCGTGCTGCTCGGCCGCTACAGCCGTCAGGATGATGTGCTGGTCGGTACGCCGGTGGCCAACCGGAATCAGGCCGAGACCGAGGATTTGATCGGGTTCTTCGTCAACACGCTGGTGCTGCGGGCCGACCTGTCCGGCGACCCGACCTTCACCGACCTGTTGCAGCAGGTCCGCGCCACGGCGCTGGACGCCTATGGTCATCAGGATCTGCCGTTCGAGCAGCTTGTCGATGAGCTGGGTGTGGAGCGTGATCGTTCTCGGACGCCGTTGTTCCAGACGTTGTTCAACTACATCGGTGAGTTGGGCGACGATCGTGGAAGCGAGGAGTCGGCCGAGGCCACGGTTCAGGAAGGTGTCGTCAAGTTCGATCTGGTTGTGAGCATGGTCGGCTCTGGTGACCGGGATCTGGCCGGTTCGGTGCAGTACAGCACGGCCTTGTTCGACCAGGCCACGATCGAGCGGTTGGTCGGCCACCTTCGGGTGCTGCTGGATGCCGTCGCCGTTGATCCGGACCGGCCGTTGTCGGCCTTGCCTGTTTTGACCTCGGCCGAGCGGCAGGTCTTGGACGGCATCAACGCCACCGGGGTGGTGCTGCCTGAGGTGGGGGGTGTGCATGAGCTGATCGCGGCTCGTGCGGTGGCCGGTCCCGAGACGGTCGCGGTGGCCGGTGCGGAAGGCGAGGTCAGCTATGGGGAGCTGGAGGCTCGTGCCAATCGGCTGGCGCATCGGCTGATCGGGTTGGGTGCGGGTGCGGAGACGACGGTGGCGTTGTGCCTTCCGCGTGGTGTGGATCTGGTGGTGGCCGTGCTGGCGGTGTGGAAGGCGGGCGCGGCCTATCTGCCGCTGGACCCCACCTATCCGACGGATCGGCTGGCCTATGTGCTGGCCGACAGCGGGGCGGACCTTGTGCTGACCACCCAGCCGTTGCTGGGCAGGCTGCCCGCCGCCGATGCGGGCGCGGGTGAGGGTGCGGAC
>NZ_JBEXCR010000108.1:0-7745 GCF_040605375.1 Nonomuraea sp. NPDC005650 | reverse complement strand
GATCGCCGAAACGCTGGCGGGCGACGAGCGGCTGCGGCTGGTCCCGTCCACCGCGGGCCTGCACCTGTGTGCCCGGCTCGCCCCGGATATAGAGGCCGCCGCCCAGGCGGCGACCCTCGGGAGGGCGCCCCGGGTTCTGATCGCCACGAACGAGCCGTGGGGCACCTACCACGTGGCCCCGCTGCTCCCCGAGGCGCGGCGGCGCGGGTGGGAGATCACGCAACTGGTGCCCGACCTGTCGGGGGTGAAGCCGGGCGACCCGGTGCCGGTCGCGACGCCGGACAGCGCTCCTGACGCTGACCTGCTCATCGTGACGGGCGCCGGGGACTGGCCGGCGGACTGCGCCGCCCGGTTCTCGAAGCTGCCGCTGGTCGCGAGCTCGCTGGCGTACCAGCTGCCCGTGGAGGCGCCGCGCGCGAAGGAGTTCAGGGACCGGCTCAGGGCGATCAGCGCGTCCTCGCCCGCCGAGGCCAAGGTGTTCGACGACTACCTGGGCACGCGCCGCCAGATCGAGGTGGTGGGCACCCCGCAGACCGACGACCTGCCCAGGCACGCCCCCGAGCCCGGCACCGTGCTGGTGCTCACCAGCGTGACCAAGTCCAGCAGCACGGGCGGCTCGGCCCCCGGCACCGAGCTGCTGCTGGCCGCGGCCGAGCGGCTGGCGGCGGCGGGCAAGCACATCCTCGTGGGGCTGCACCCGCGCGAGGACCGCACGCTCTGGGAGAAGTACGAGATCAGCTCCGTGCCGTCGGTCCAGGCGTCGGCCAGGGCCGAGGCGGCCATCGGCATCCCGGGCACGGTCTTCCCGGTGGTCGCGGCCGTGGGCGTCCCGCTGGTGGGCTGCACCGACCCGCTCCTGAACATCCCCGGCTACCTGCTGAGCGTCTGCTCGCACACGATCACCGGCGCGGACGAGGCCGTGAGCGCCGTGGCGCAGGCGAAGCCGGTGTCACGGAAGGTGCTGTACGAGGCGGTCGGCCCCGTCGGCGGCTCGGCGCGCCGGCTGCTGAAGGTGTGGCGGAAGGCCGGCGTCCGGGTCTAGCGGGTCGGCGCACGGTCCAGCGGGGCTGCGCATGGTCTGGTCTGGCTGTCTAGCGCATGGTTTGGCGCAGGCGCTCGGCCTGCTCGCGCAGGGGTTTCGGGATGAGCTCGACGAGCTGGTCCGGTCTGAGCGGCAGGTCGAGCAGGCTGAGCTTGACGCGCTTGCGCTGGGCGTAGGTGTCGGCGTCGAGCCGGATGATGTCCACCGCGTCCGTGCGCAGCCGTACCGACAGCTCGGCCCCGGGCCGGAGCGGCCGGGCGGGGGTGCCGTCCACGGAGAAGAGCAGCGGCACGTCGGCCGACGGGTTGCGCAGCGTGATGTGATCGTCCTTGCCGAGGATGACCGAGCGGCTGATGCCGGACATCGGGGCCACCGGCGTCAGGGCGACGGCCTCGGTGGACGGGGAGATGATGGGGCCGCCGGCCGCGTGGTTGTAGGCCGTCGAGCCGGTCGGGGTGCAGGCGATCACCGCGTCCCCGCGGTAGTAGCCGTGGCTCAGGCCGTTGACCTCGAGGTCGAGGGACAGGCTGGCCAGCGGCTCGGCGGCGGTGACCACGATGTCGTTGAACGCGGTGTCACCGGACTCCGTGCGGTCGTCCACCTCCAGGCAGCTGTGCGGCTCCAGGGTGTAGCGGCCCTCGGCCATGCGGTCGAGGGCCGGCTCCAGCTCCGACGGGGTGACCTCGATGAGGAAGCCCAGGTGGCCGTGGTTGACGCCGAGCACCGGCACCTGGCGGCCGACCACCAGGCGCATCGCGCCCAGCATGGTGCCGTCGCCGCCCAGGCTGACCACTCCGGTCACCCGTCCGACGAACTCCTCGGGCGTGACGATCTCGACCTCCGGCCCCACCCGCCCGGCGTCGCACCGGCGGGCGACGACCGTGCCGCCGCTGCGCCGCGCGTGCCGGACGATCAGCCGTACGGAGTCCTGCACCGGCCGGTCGGGGTGCACCACCAGCCCAAGCGTGAAGTTCCTCACGAGGTGCCCCCTACCCAGCAGGGGCGTCAGCGGACCTTGCGGATGGGAATCACCGTCAGGGCGCCGAGCACCGCGAACACCAGCGCGGCCGTGAAGGCGGCCGGGTAGTTGTCGTCACCGCCGCCGATGGTGAGGAAGAGCGGCGCGATCAGCGGGGCCAGCGACTGGGGCAGCGAGTTGGCGATCTGGAAGACGGCCAGGTCCTTCGCCGCGTTGTCGGGGTTGGGCAGGACCCGGACGACCAGCGCGATGTCGACGGCCATGTACGCCCCCGTGCCCATGCCCAGGATCAGCGAGCCGACCAGGTACTGGGGGTAGGTGGTGGTGAAGCCGAGGGTCAGCAGGCCGACGCCCATGATCAGGGACGCCACCAGCACGAAGATCTTCCTGCGTCCCAGCCGGTCGGACAGCCAGCCGCCGACCGTGGCCGTGACGAGCGAGCCGCAGGTGAACACGAGCGTGGCGGTGAAGACCAGCGACACGGCCTCGGTGGGGCTGTAGCCGAGGCGGTCGGTGATGACATAGAAGCCGAAGGTCAGCTTGAACGCGTTCCCGGTGAAGATCAGGAAGCGGCCGGCGAAGGCCCAGCCGAAGTCGCGGTGGGCGAAGGGGTTGACCCACAGGCTGCGCAGCAGGTCTAGCGGGCGGAAGGGGCCGAGCGTGCTCCGGTCGGCGGGCCGGTCTGGCAGGAACGCGATCAGCAGCCCGAGCGCGACGAACGCGAGGACGCCCGGCAGCAGGAACATGAGGAACGTGCTGCCGGAGACGGACTTCGTGATGAACGTGCCGGCCAGGATGCCGACGTTGCTCATCAGGCCGATGACGCCGGAGACCCGTCCGCGCTGCCGCTCCGGGATGTGGTCGGGGTTGATGGCGTTGAGCGCGGACTGGGCGGCGTTGTAGCCGGCCTGGGTGACGCACCAGCCGATCAGAATGGTCGGGATGTTCTGCGCGAGCGCCATGATGAGCAGCCCCGCCGCGCCGGCCAGGGCGCCGCCCGCCAGCCAGGGGCGGCGGCGGCCGAAGCGGCTGGTAGTGCGGTCGGAGAGGTTGCCCCAGATGGGGGTGATGGCCATGGACAGGAACGCGCCCACGGACAGGATGAGCCCGAGGCTGGCGGCCTTGGTGTCGGGGGCGATGGCGCCGACCTTGACCGAGAGGGTCACGGAGATCGGGGTCAGCAGGGCGGCCCAGAGTCCTAGCTGGCCGAAGGCGTACAGGGCGATGAAGCGGGTGGTCGCGGGGGCGGCCGGCGCGTCGTGGGGGCCGGTCGCGGCCGGGGTCGGGAGTGTGGTCACGGGGACCTCCGAAGGTGGAACAAGGGGGGTATCGATGGCGTGGGCCCTTGCGGGCGGGCCTTTGCGGGCGGCCCTTGTGGGCGGGGCCTTGTCGGCGGGCCCTTGCGGGCGGGCCCGGTGGTCAGGCGTGGAGCGTGCTCCCGGTCAGGCGTGGAACGCGCTCCCGGTCAGGCGTTGAGCAGGGCGAGGTCGTCGGCGAGCTCGCTCAGCGAGTACGGCGGGGCCGCGCCCTCGGTGACGGCGGCGTGCAGGTGGCGCCAGGCGGCGCGGCAGGCGCTCTCGTACCGGGTGGGGAGCAGGCGTTCGCCGTCCGCGTCGGTGCGGACGACGGTGGCCGGGCGGGCCGTCGCGGGGTCGGGGAACGAGAGCCGCCACTGGACGGCGGGCCCCAGCACGTCCAGCCGCGCCCGCCGGGTGCCCAGGCCGGAGACGGCCGCGGCGAGGTGCACGGGCACGTCTCCGACCAGGGCGTGGGCGAGGTGCCCGTGCCCGTCGGCCTGGATCACCTCGACGGCCCTGGCGGGGGCGATCGCGGTACGCAGCAGGGCGAGCTGGTCGAGCAGGACACCGGCCGGGTGGCTCCCGGCCGGGACCGTGGCGGTGACCTCGATCAGCGAGGCGTCTTCCGCGTCCAGGGCTCCGGCCAGGGCCGTGACAGCGGGGTCGAGCGCCCAGGGCCCGGCCACGACGACGGGGACCCGGGCCGCCGCCGCGCGTTCGGCGAGCTCGCGCACAGCTGTGGTGACCTCGCCGAGCGGGCTGCCGCCGGGTTCGCCTGCCGTGCCGCCGGTGAGCAGGATGCCGCTCGGCCGGGCGGCGAGGGCGGCGCGCAGGGCGGCCAGGGTCGGCACGGCGGTGACCACGCCGGAGGTCGGGCCGGAGGTCGCGCCTGAGGTCGGGCCGCTGGTGGGGCCGCTGGTCGGGCCGCTGATCGGGCCGCTGATCGGGCCGGTGGGGGTGGCGAGGCGGAAGTACTTGGGCAGTGAGGCGAGGGTGGCGTGGACGGCGGGGTGGTCGGCGCTCCCGGCGAGCGTGACGGGCAGCGGTGCGAGGGTGGTGCTGGTCATGCGGCGGTCCCTTGCAGCAGGCGGTCGGCGGCGCGTTCCGCGAGGTCCAGCGCGTAGGCGAGGTCGTCGAGGAGGTCGGCCACGGCGTAGCGGGGCGGTTCGGCGCCGGCGGCCAGGGCGGCGAGGTGCCGCCACTCGCCGGTGTAGCCGTTGTTGGGGTCGAGGCCGAAGGCGAGCAGGCCGGCAGCGGTGCGCAGCTCGGCGGTGGCCGAGCCGGCGCGCACGTACGACGGGGTGAAGTCGAGCCGCAGCTCGCCCTCGTCGCCCCACACCTCGAAGCTCCACTCCTCCCGCCAGCCCAGGTGCAGGTACCCGATGAGCTCGGCGGTCCGCCCGTCGCCCTGGAAGGTGAGGACGTAGCCGAACGGGGTGAGCGGGCGGGCGACGTCCACGCGCTCGACGCGCGGCAGGAAGCGCCGTACCAGCGGGAGGTTGTGGATGGCCAGCCCGAGGATCGCGCCCCGGATGGACGCGGCCCGCACCGCCGGGTCCGCCGGGTCGCCCCCGCGCACCGGGAACACCGGCTCGGCGTGCAGTTGGGTGGCCAGCGTCTCGAAGCGGGCGTTGGGCGGGAGCACGATGCGTGAGCGCACCCGGCGGGCGGTGGCGGGCAGGTCGCCCCAGTGCCGCTCGGCGGCGAGCCACGCCGGGTCGTAGGTGTGCATGGCGCCGACCACGACCGGGACTCCGGTGTCCTGTGCCGCCTTGGCGATCCTGCGGGCCTCGTCCATGGTCGTGGCCAGCGGCTTCTCCACCAGGACCACCTTCTTGCCCGCGGCGCAGGCGGCCTCCGCCTGCTCGGCGTGGAAGGCGTGCGGGCTGCACACCGCGACGATCTCGACGGCCGGGTCGGCGAGCAGCTCCTCGACGGAGGTGCCGTGGGCGGCGCCGGCGCGGGCGGCGACCGCGGCCGCGGTGCCCTCGTCCACGTCCATGACGCGGGCCACGTGCAGCCGGTCGGACAGCCCGGCCACTGCGGGCAGGTGGATGGCCTGGGTGACCGGGCCCGCTCCGATGAATCCGACGCCGATCGTCATCGACGCTCCTCCGCGGTGGTGAGGTGGGTGGTGACCCACTGGCGTGACAGGAGCGCGCTGTCCTTGGGCGTGCCGTGGTCGGGTACGTCGACCTCGATCACCAGCCAGCCGCCGAACCCTTCGGGCAGCGCGGCGAGCGCCCCTTCGAGGTCCACGTCGCCATGCCCGGGTTCGGTCCACAGGTGGCGGGCGACGGTGGCCTCCCGGTAGTCCGCGCCCGCCTCCCGGGCCTGCCGGGCCACGGCGGTGTGGACGTCCTTGAGGTGGGCCGCGCCGACCCGGTCGCGGTAGTGGGTGATCAGCTCGGCCGGGTCCGCGCCAGCCCAGTGCAGGTGGCCGGTGTCGGGGCCGAAGGAGAGCAGGTCCGGGGCGATGGCGTCCAGGACCGCGCGGGTCTCCCGCTCGGTCTCGATCCAGGTGCCGACGTGCGGGTGCAGGCACGGGCGCAGCCCTTCGGCGGTGATGGCCGCGCAGGTCGTGGCGAGGTTCTCGATGAGGGTGGCGAGCCTGCCCGCGTCGTACGCGGCCCCGGTCGCGGGCGCGGCGAGCCGTTCCGGGGTGAGGGCGGAGGCGATGAACACCTCGGTCATGCCGAGCGCGGCCTGCGTTCCCGCGTGCCGCCGGGCGTGTTCGAGGAGGCCGGGCATCGCCTCGGGGCTCTCGTACGTGCCCTGGAAGTAGCCGGGCGCGGGGGCGAGCCCGTACTCGTCGAGGAGGGCGAGGTAGGCAGTCGCCGACATGCCTTCGGGCACGTCGGCCTGGACGGCGGTGAAGCCCGCTTCGGCGATCTCGGCGAAGGCGGTGCGCAGGGTGGGGACGTCCAGCGTGAGGCCGGACGGCCCGAGCAGCCAGGGTAGCGGGTTGATGCCGATCATCCGGTGGTCCTTCCAAAGGCGCGAGCAACGGCGTCGCGCCTGCTCTTGGGCGTCACAGCGCCCCTCGGGGAAATGTGATCGAGTGTTAACCTTTGGGACTCAAAACGTAAACGCCTGATAGCTTTTGACGCAAGAGGTTGATCCGAAGATTTTCCGTGGGAGGCTCGGAGGGTGACGAACGTCGGCGGGGCCCCGCGCGGCCCGTACCGGAGCGGCATCAGGCGCCGCGAGCAGATCGTCAGCGCCGCCGCCAAGGCCTTCGGCGAGCGCGGCTACAACGGCGCGTCCATGCGGCAGATCGCCGCGGACGTGGGGGTGTCACCCGCAGCCCTGCTCCGCCACTTCCAGGACAAGGAAGACCTGCTCGCCGCGGTGCTCGAATGGTGGGCGCGGGAGACCGCCGCGCTCCGGCTCGAAGGGCGGGACGGGCTGGCGACCTTCGACAGCCTGCGCGACCTCATGGCCTACCACACCCGTCACCGGGGCCTGCTGGAGCTGTTCATCCACCTCACCGGCGAGGCGTCCAACGAGAAGCACCCGGCGCGGGCCTTCATCCAGGACCGCTACACGGGCATCGTGAACATGCTGGTCAAACGCCTGCTCGCGGCGGCGGAGACGGGCGAGATCCCGCCGTTGACCGACGCGCAGGCCGAGGCCGAGATACGCGCGCTCTGCGCCACCATGGACGGCCTGGAGATCCAGTGGCTGCTCGATCCCACCGTGGATCTGACCGGCCTCTTCGACTTCCATCTCGACCACACGCTGGCGCGATGGAGGAGCGGCGCGTTCGCCCCTGGCTCCTGAGCGACCGGGGCGTGCCGAGGCTGCGCCGCGAAGAGGTCGCCGTACTCGCCGGGGTCAGCGCGGCGAAAGTCGCGCGACAGGGCCGCCAGGTTAACTGTGTCCAGGGTTTTCGGCAGTCCGCCGCCACGGCGAAATGCGCCGTCGCCGGTCGGGCATAGGCGAAAGGACATTCACGTGAGACTTATGACGAAGGCCATCATCGTGGCCGCGATGTCCACGGCGTGCGTTTCCGCCGCCGCGGTCTCCGCGACGGCGGCGCCCGCTGCCGCCCAGGCCAGGATGGCGAGCGGCGCGCACACCTATCAGGCTGTTCCTGACGAATGGATTTTGTGGGGTAGATATCCGACGCTCGACGACTGTCGCCGTCAGGGTGATTGGCTCACCCGCAACCACCCGGACAAGTGGTGGGGCATGTCGTGCGAGCGGGACTTCACCGAACCGCTGACGCCGTACGCGCTGTGGATGTTGTCCCGCTGAGGGGGCGACAGCCCGGCTCTCGTGGTGATCAAGGGCGCGGCGTGGCTCCTGAGCTCGGAGAGGGCTCCACCAGGGCCGCGACCGCCTGCGGCGCCAGCGTGACCTGGTGGTCCGCGGCCGTTCCGGTCAGCAGGTCGGTGGCCGGGTGGGGCAGCGGCACGTGCGC
>NZ_JBEXCR010000107.1:0-10298 GCF_040605375.1 Nonomuraea sp. NPDC005650 | reverse complement strand
CCATCGACCGGACCACCTACAAAGCCACCATCAGCATCAACATGATCCCGGCCAGCCCTTGACGCGCTACCCCAGCCCTAACTGAACGGCGTTGGTTCTAGAGCCGGGCCGTACAGCGGACGCATTTGGCAGGCAGCATCGGCCGCGCATCGCTCCAGCCCGCCTTCCTGACGATCTCGGCGTACCAGGCCGCGCCCTCAGGAGTCAGCCATTGACTCCCGAGCAACTGGCCAGTCCTGCGGTCGATCACGATCTGCCCTACGACCGACTCCGCCTTGTATTGGAGGGCCAGCCCATCGAGCCCGAACGTTCCGAGAATGTCGTCGACCACCTTGACGCCCGGCTCATTCGCGAGGAGAAGGTAGGCGGCAGCCCTGGTGCCAGGCGTCGCCGGTGAGTTGATGAGCCGCGTGGCGGCCTCCGCGAGCCAGGGCTCGCGCTCGGCGGCCAGCTGCGGGTCGTAGCTGTCCAGCAGCCGCGCCCTGAGCGCCGCCGGCTCCTTGGGGAGGTTCCGCAGCTCCACCATCGTCGGCTTCAGCCCCTCGGCGAGCTCCAGTCCCAGATCCAGCTCCACCGAGGAGTATGCGGGCATGTTCTTGTCGCACCCCCGCGCGGGGCACAGCTTGGGGGAGCCGTCCCGTCGCCACGCTTTCAGGCCCTCGGCCGTGTACGGCTTCGACGACACCGGCTCCTGCCAGCCGTAGACCTCGCGGCTGGGCCCGAAGGCGAGGACCTCCATGGCCCGTTCCTCGACCCCGTAGTCCTGGCCGTTCTTCGTCCGCATGACCCGCTCGGTGTCTCGTCGCCAGAAGCGGCCCTTCGCCTCCGGTGTCGCCGCCAGCCTGGCGGCCGCGGCTTCCAGTTTCCGCATGGGCGTGACCGCTGCCGGCTCCGGCGTAGGTCGAGGTACGAGGGCCACCACCGCGCCGACCACGAGCGCGACGGCCGCCGCGACGAGCGCCATCCCCGTCCACGACCTTCTGCCCGCCCGCACCCTGGGCGCAGGAGGTACCCGGGTTGCTGCGAATACCCGCTCCCGCGCCGCCGCCAGCTGGTCGGCCGACGGGGGCGGCACATCGGGCATCACCGAGTCGATGACCTGGAACTCGTTCATCCCAACACCTCACGCAGCTTGGTCCTGGCCCTGCTCAACCGGGACGCGACCGTCCCTGGGGCGATCCTGAGCGCCGCCGCCACCTCGTCGTAGCTCAGCCCGCCGTACGCGATGAGGAGCACCACGTCGCGCTCCCCCTTCGACAGCCGCGCCAGCGCCCCCGCCAGCCGGTCGACCGTCACGCTCGCGCTGAGCCTGTCCACGATCCGCTGGTCGTGTCCTTCGTCGTCAGGTGGCGGCCCCGTCCTGGCCATGGCGCGGTACCTGCGCACCTCGGCGCGCCGGTGGCGGCCGATGAGTTTGGTCGCGATCCCGTACAGCCACGGCCTGACGCCACCGACGGCCGAGTCGAAGCGTTCACGTTGCCTGAAGGCGATGAGGAACGTCTCCGCGGCGAGATCCTCGGCCACGTCGGGGTCGAGCCTGCGCCCGATGTAGCGCCGGATCTCCTCGTAATGGGCTTCGAAGACGGCCTCGAAGACGTCAGGAGCAGTGATCACACCCTTGATTGCCCGCAAGCATGCGATTCTTCCCGAAAATCTTTGAGTCGCGGAGTTCGTGCCAGACGTACATACGGCTCTCGGGGGTTCCGTCTTCGCACGCTCGGCGACTCCCGAAGGCCGTGCCGGATTGCCAGGCCTCAGCCGGTGTGATCCTCGAACTCCCACTCTCCGATCCGGCCGATCTTCTCTGCGAGCTCACCCCATGTGGGGGCTTCCATGACGGCGATCCGATCGCCGAGCCACTCGGTCACCTGGTCGGGATGCAGTTCGGCGACGAAAAGCCAGTGCCGGCCGATGAGAAAGGAGCGGTGCCGGAGTTGCTCTGTCAGGGCCGACGGGGTGCAGACGGTGAGTTGAAATCGTTCCTCGCCCGACTCGCCCTGAGGACCGACGTGGATTTCCAGGAGCTCGCAGGCATGGGCCGGATCGTCGAGTGTCCGCCCCGCCTCAAGATCGACCCAACGGAACTCTCCTACTCGTGCTCTCACCGTCCCATGATCGCGCACACGTGGGCTGTCAGCTCGGGGGTTCCGGAGTGCTCTGCCGTTCCTTGCTCGGTGCCGTTCGCGTCAGGCGCCCGGGGCGGCGACGGCGTCCGGTGGGAGGCGGCGGGAGAGGTGGAGGAGGGTGAGGCTCGCCAGCGCGAGCAGGACGGTGAGGGTGCCCCACAGCAGCGCGGGCGCGGCGCCCAGCAGGGCCGAGAAGGCGGCCGGGGCGACGACGTTGCCGATCGCCCAGGTCTGCTGGTGGATCGCCAGGTAGCGGCCGCGGAGGGCGGGTGGTGCCGTGGCCACGGCCAGGGCCCAGGACGGGGTGGCGTGCATCAGCTCGCCCGCCGTGAACACGAGGGTGGCCGCCACCAGGGCGATGACGCGCGGTGATCCGGGAGGAAGCGCGGCCGCCGCGGCGTACAGGACGCACGACACGATCAGGGCCGCCCCACCGAGGGCCATGGCGTGGGTACGGCGGGCGGCGCGCTGGCGTCGCCGGACGGCGAGCTGGCCCACCGCCACCAGGATCGTGTTGAGCGTGTACAGCAGGCCCAGCAGCCAGGCGGGGGCACCGAGCACCGTGACGGCGTAGACCGGCAGCGCGATCGGAAGGACCATGCGCGTCAGCGTGAACGCCTGCTCGGCCGCCACCAGCCCGACGAAGGGCCGGTCCGCCAGCACCCGCCGGTACCCGCCCCGCTCCGGCGGTGTCGGCTCCACCGGCGCGCGCCGGCCCGACAGGATCAGGCATCCGGTGGCCACGGCGAAGCTGGCCGCGTTGACCGACGCGATGATCACGAAGCCGGTCGTGCCGCCCAGCGACACCACCCCCGCCGACAGCAGCCCGCCCAGGCCGAACGCGACGTTCCTGGCGGTCGACATCAGCGCGTACAACCGGTCCCGGTCCGCACCCGTGGCCAGGACCGAGACGTAGCCGCCGGAGGCGGGATAGTAGGCCCGGTCTCCGACCGCGACGAGCGCGGCGACCACGATCAGCCCGGCGAAGCCGTCCACGAACGGGTACGCGGCGAAGCTCAGCGCGCGCAGCACGTACGTACCCATCAGCACGCGCCGCGCGTCGAACCGGTCGATGAGCACGCCAGCCACCGGGTTCGCGGCCAGCCCCACCGCGGCCGCCGCCGTCACCCCCAGCCCGACCACGGTCATGGGCAGGCCGGTGACCCGGTGGATGAACAGCAGGGTGAGCGGGTAGTACAGGCCGCTGCCCAGGGCGTCCACGAACATCCCGACGAGAAACGGCCGCACGCCCGACCGGCGCTGCACGGAGGCGATCGACATGACCAGGAGTATCAGCGGACGCGGGGCCGCCCCGGATCGGTCACCGGCCCTAGACGTTCTACGCCGATGGTCCTAGGCGCTCCTTCGCCCCGGTTCGCACGATCCACGTAAAAGGCCAGGTCAGGAACGGTACGACACGCTCTTTGGGCGAATGGGGCCCACCCCTCGCGGGTATCGGTCGCATGCATCTCCGGCTACACCCCTGGTGTGCCTATCACCATGCCTGAAAGGGAATCAGATGACCCAGACCGCAGAGCGTACCGAGACGACTGAGCGCGAAACCGAAGAGCGGGAGGCGTTCGAGTCGCTGATGCTCGCCGCGCTCGCAGCGCGCCGCGAGGAGAGCACCGAGATGGGCATCGAGCACCCGCTGATGCTGGCCATGCTCATGCGCCGCCGCAGGGAAGGCGGGACGAGCATGATCGAGCACCCGCTGATGCTCGCCATGCTCATGCGCCGCCGCACAGAAGGCGAAGAGAGCGGCATCGAACACCCCCTCCTCCTCGCCATGCTCATGCGCCGCCGCAGGGAAAGCGGGACGAGCATGATCGAGCACCCGCTGATGCTCGCCGCGCTCATGCGCCGCCGCACAGAAGGCGAAGAGAGCGGCATCGAACACCCCCTCCTCCTCGCCATGCTCATGCGCCGCCGCAAGGAAGGCGGAACGAGCATGATCGAGCACCCCCTCCTGCTCGCCGCGCTCATGCGCCGCCGCACAGAAGGCGAAGAAGCCGGCATCGAACACCCGCTGATGCTGGCCGCCCTTGCCTCCCGATAACCGCGCCCGCCGGACCGCAAGGAAGAACGCCGTCTCCTGGTTTCCCGGCATCGGAAACCGGGAGGCGGCTCACACCAAACCGTAAAGGAGCACCTCATGGCGCCGGAGCAAACCGGTAACTCCTCCGAGCACAACCCTCTGGAGTCCATGATCGACGACCTCATCCGCGACATCCTCAGCGAGTCCGGCCAGACCACCAAGGCCCGCGCACGCGGCGTGGACCCCATGGCGACCCTGATCGAATCGGCCCTCGCGTCGACCTCGGGCATGGCGTCGAAGACGTCGCCGATGGAAAGGCTCCTGCTCACGCAGGTGCTGTCGTCCGCGCTGGCGGACGCTCTCGCGCCCGCGCTGGCGGAGGTCCTGGCACCCGAGATCATGAAGTCGCTGGAACATCATCTCTCCCCCGGCCCGGCCAGTGGCATGGCGTCGACGCGCAGCACGGCCAAAGGAGGAGCGGCGAGCAGAAGGAAGACCTGAACCTCCGCCGCGGCGCCGGGCGATCGGCAGGGCTGTCCTGGTGGCCGCCCGCCGGACCGGTGCGGCGGCGCACGCACGGAGCGGCGGCGCACGTACGGAGCCCGGTGTCCTGGGGAGCTTCACCGGGACGCCGGGCAGGACCCCGGCACCGGGCAGGGTGGCCGCGGCACCGGGCAGGGGCTGCGGCACCGGGCAGGGGCTGCGGCGCCGGGCTGAAATCGGTGGCCAGGTGCCTTATGGTGCGAGCTGGTGAGATGGAATCATCGGCCCATGAACGCTGACGTCATCGTCGTCGGAGCCGGTCTGGCCGGTCTGGTGGCGACCTGCGAACTGACCGCCCGGGGCAAGAAGGTCGCGGTGGTCGACCAGGAGAGCGCCGCCAATCTGGGTGGCCAGGCCTTCTGGTCGTTCGGGGGCCTGTTCCTCGTCGACTCCCCGCAGCAGCGGCGCATGGGCGTGAAGGACTCCTTCGAGCTGGCCTGGAACGACTGGCAGGGCAGCGCCCAGTTCGACCGCCTGGAGGACGAGGACTCCTGGGCCGTGCGGTGGGCGCGGGCCTACGTCGAGTTCGCCGCCGGGGAGAAGCGGCCCTGGCTGGACAGCCTGGGCATCAAGTTCCTGCCCACCGTCGGCTGGGCCGAGCGGGGCAACCTACGCGCGGACGGGCACGGGAACTCCGTGCCGCGCTTCCACGTCACCTGGGGCACGGGGCCGGGTGTGCTGAAGCCGTTCGTCCGCCGGGTCCTGCACGCGGCCGGCAGCGGGCTGGTCACCTTCCACCACCGCCACCAGGTGGACGAGCTGATCGTCAGCGGCGGTGCCGTGCAGGGCGTGCGTGGCACGCTGCTCGCCGAGGACGACTCGCCGCGCGGGGTCGCCTCCAACCGCGACAAGATCGGCGAGTTCGAGCTGACGGCGCCGGCGGTGATCATCACCAGCGGCGGCATCGGCGGCAACCACGACCTGGTACGCCGCTACTGGCCCGAGCGCATGGGCACCGCGCCGGAGAGCATGGTCACGGGCGTGCCCGCGTACGTGGACGGCCGGATGCTGGACATCGGCGCCGAGGCCGGGGCGCGGCTGGTCAACCGCGACCGCATGTGGCACTACACGGAGGGCCTGCGCAACTGGGACCCCATCTGGCCTGGTCACGGCATCCGGATCCTGCCCGGCCCCTCCTCGATGTGGTTCGACGCGATGGGGCGGCGGCTGCCCGACCCCTGCCTGCCCGGCTACGACACGTTGAGCACGCTGCGGCACCTGCGTGGCACCGGCCACGACCACTCCTGGTTCGTGCTCACCCAGAAGATCATCGAGAAGGAGTTCGCCCTGTCGGGTTCCGAGCAGAACCCCGACATCACCGGCAACGACCGCAAGGCGTTCCTCCGGGAGCGCCTCCTCGGGAAGGGCGCCCCGGCCCCGGTGGAGGCGTTCAAGCGCAACGGCGCCGACTTCGTCGTGGCCGGCACCTTGGACGAGCTGGTCGCCAAGATGAACCGGCTGACGCCCGAACCCCTGCTCGACGCCGACCTCATCCGCCGCCAGATCGAGGCCCGCGACCTGCAGATCGCCAACCCGTTCAGCAAGGACTCCCAGATCCAGGGCATCCGCAACGCCCGCCGGTATCTCGGCGACAAGCTGGGCCGCACCGTCGCACCGCACCGGATCCTCGATCCCGCCGCCGGGCCGCTGATCGGGGTCATGCTCCACGTACTCACCCGCAAGACGCTCGGCGGCATCCAGACCGACCTCGACTCCCGCGCCCTGGGGCTGGACGGCGAGCCGATCGACGGGCTGTTCGCGGCGGGCGAGATCGCGGGCTTCGGCGGTGGCGGCGTGCACGGCTACAACGCCCTCGAAGGCACCTTCCTCGGCGGCTGCATCTTCTCCGGCCGCCAAGCCGGCCGCGCCGCAGCCCGCTAACCCGCCGCAGCCCGCCGACCCAGCGCAGCCCACTGACCCGCTGCACCCACTGACCCGCTGCACCCACTGACCCGCCGCACCCGCTGCCCCGGCGCAGCACGCCAGCCGCGCCGCAGCCCACTGGCCCGCCGCAGCACGCCGACCCGCCGCGGCCCCGGTACGCCCTACTTCCACAGGTAGTCGTAACGCGGCGGGGCCTGGCCGACGAGGACGTCGCCGTCGCGGACCTGCCACTCCTGCTGCCCCTTGACCTCGTGGAACACCAGGAAAAGCCCGCAGACGCGATCGCCGTCCGCGTCCGCGGGCGGCAGGGCGGCGATCTGGCGGATCCGCGCGAGAACCTCGTCGACCTGGCTCTCGCGAACGGCACGCGCGTAGCAGGCGGCATCCAGCCAGCCGCCTTCGGGGAAGACCCAGCCCTCCGTCTCGCCCTGGCGGATGATCCGCTCAGCTTCGGATCGCTGCCCGGAGAACTCGAGCCAGCCGCGTATGTAGACCCATGCACTCATGACCACATGATGGCTTGCAGGAAGTTGAGAGCATTTGTCGGATTTGGCTGCGGCGGTCACCACCCGGACGGCAGACTGTGGTTTGCGGCCATCACGTGCCTGCCTTCGTTCTCTGACGAGAGCCCGCGAAGGAGGGCCGGGGTGGCCGTCACCATTACGCCTGTCCCAGCAATTGGGCCTCCAGCTCCGGAGCGAGGCCGACGCCCGGCCGGTCCGGGCGCATCGGGGGAAGCCCGCCGATGCTCTGGAGCCACCGCCACGTGTCGGCCACCGTCTCCTCCAGCGGACGGCACCGCAGGCCCGCCGCCACCGCCTTGGACACGTCGGCCCCGTGCAGGAAGTCGTAGTCCTCGCCCACCAGCCAGATCGGCAGGTCCGTCCACGGTCTCACGCCCGCCGCCAGGATCTGCTCGGCGGCCAGCCAGCGCAGCTCGGCGGCTGACCCAGTCACCTTGACGCAGGTCTCCAGAAGCTGCCCCATCGTCGCGAACCCCGGCGGGCTCACCACGTCGTACGCCCCGCCGAGCCCGCGCCGAGCCGCCGCCAGGCACCACCCGGCCAGGTCGCGGGCGTCGATGTACTGCAGACCGAGGTCGCGCGGCTCCGGGGCGAGCACCGGGCCGCCGCGCGCGATCCTGCCCAGCCACCAGGGCAGGCGCCCGATGTTCTCGTACGGGCCCAGGATCAGGCCCGCGCGGGCCAGCAGCGCCCGGTCGCCGAACGCCGCGACCGCCCCGAGCTCCGCGCCCGCCTTGTTCTTGGCGTAGTCGTCGTCGCCGTCGTCCGCCGACACCTCCACGACCGGGGCGCTCTCGTCCGCGCCGAACGGCACCGGCGGCGCGTACACCGACCGGCTGGACACGTAGACGTAGTGGCCCGCCCGGCCGGCCAGGAGCGACGCGGCCTCCCCGACCGCGGCCCGCGCCCACGACCAGGTGTCGACCACGACGTCCCACTCCCCGCGCTCCAGCGCCGCCAGCCCGCCGGGGGCCGCCCGGTCGCCGCGCAACGCCGTCACGCCCGCCCGCGGCTCCTGGGTGCCACGGTTGAACGTCGTCACCTCCCAGCCCAGCGCCACCGCCTCGTCGACGAACGCCCGCCCCACGAACTCCGTACCGCCCAGCACCAAAAGCTTCATGGCATCCACCTTGGCCCGGCGGGTCCCGGTGCGGTAGCCGGGCACGCCCTCAGCGGAATCGCCACCAGCGAAAGCCCGCCGTACGGCCTCCCCTGGCGCACGCTCCGTCATGTTGCGATGGCCGTGCGCGGGTAAATGTCACAGACAGTGATGCAGTCGGTACGAGATGGATGGTGAGACGGCTGATTCCACGCTCGATCCGCGCACGCCTGACCACGATCGCGACGTCGATAGCGGCCCTGGTCTTCGTCGCGGCCTCCGCCATCACCCTCGCCACCGTGCCGGAGAACCTGCGCAGCATGGTTCAGGCCAGGGTCGAGCTGGCCGTACGGCGGGTCGCCGCCGAGGCGAGCGCGGGGCGGCTGCCCCGGGTGCTGGTGACCCCGTCACGGGTCCAGATCCTCCAGGTGGTCGCGGCGGACGGCAGGGTGCTCGCGAGCAGCCCCGGCCTGACCCAGAGCCTGCGGCGGCCGGACCTCGAGCCCACCATGCCCGAGACCGTCCGCGTCGGCGAGCGGACCATGTCCCGCAGCCCCGACGAGCCCAAGACCCACTACCTGGTCATGGCGATCTCGGTGCGGACCCCGCAGGGCCCGGTGACCGTCTACGGGGCGTCCTCGCTGACCGACGTGGACCGAGCCCTCAAATGGATATATGTCCTGGTGTTCATCGGCACTCCGCTCATCCTGGTGAGCGTGGCGGGCATCACCTGGGTCGCGGTCGGGTCCGCGCTGCGCCCCGTGGAGCGCATCCGCGCCGAGCTGGCCGAGATCACCGGCCAAGACCTCACCCGGCGCGTGCCCGTACCCGAGACCGGCGACGAGATCAGCCACCTGGCCGCCACCACCAACGACACCCTCGACCGTCTCGAACGCTCCGCCGAGACCCAGCGCCGCTTCGTCGCCGACGCCTCCCACGAGCTCCGCAGCCCGATCTCGGCCCTGCGCGCCCAGCTTGAGGTGGCCAACGCCTATCCCGACGAGACGGACTGGCCGACCACCGGCGAGCGGGCGCTGGACGCCGCCGACCGCCTGGCCGGCATCATCGACGAACTGCTCATGCTGGCCCGGCTGGACGCCGGCGCGGCCGGCGAGCGCCGCGTGGTGGACGTGGCCCGCGTGGCGATGGACCAGGTCCGCCGCCGCGAGGGCAGCCGGGTGCCCATCATCCCCGACGTCTGCGCCGCGGCGCCCGTCCACGGCTCGCTCATGCAGCTCGACCGCCTGCTGACGAACCTGCTCGACAACGCCACCCGGCACGCCGCCACCCGGATCGACCTGGAGGTGGCCGTGGAGGGCGACAAGGTCATCGTCGCGGTGACCGACGACGGCGAGGGCGTACCGGCGCCCGACAGGGAGCGGGTCTTCGAGCGCTTCACCCGCCTGGCCAGCGCCAGGGCCAAGGACAAGGGCGGCAGCGGCCTGGGCCTGGCGCTGTCCCGCGACATCGCCATGGCCCACTGCGGCACGCTCACCATCGCCGAGCACTCGCCCGGCGCCCGCTTCGTGGCCACCCTCCCTCTGTACGGGGAGCCGTGACGGATGTACGGGGAGCCGTGACGGACCGGAGTCTGTCGTAGGCGGTCCGTACACTCGCGGGCATGGATCTGCACCAGCTCGCCGCCGAGATCGAGCCCATCTCCAGCCGATACGCGGACAAGCTCGGGATCGAGCGCGATGACGCCTGGTTCCTGCTCAAGCTCCAGGAGGAGCTCGGCGAGCTGACCCAGGCGTTCCTCATGCGTTCGGGCCTGGCCAGGACCAAGGGGCGCACCCCGGACGAGCTGGAGGCGGGTTTCCGGGAGGAGCTGGCCGACGTGCTGTGCCACGTGATCCTCATGGCCCACCATCACGGGGTCGACCTGGAGGCGGAGATCGCACGCAAGTGGCTGGCCTGGAAACCCTGAGCCCGGTTCGCCGTCGCGGCGGGAGACGCGCACCCGAAAAGAGAGCGGCCCGCCCGAGAGGAGGTGTATTCGAGGGGTCGTCGCAACACGGTGAGCACTCACTGGCGGCGGCCAGCATAGCGAGCTGAGTGGGTTTCCGCAGTCCCGAGTTGCGGGG
>NZ_JBEXCR010000106.1:0-11926 GCF_040605375.1 Nonomuraea sp. NPDC005650 | reverse complement strand
GGCGGTGAGCGGGCCCGCGACGTTCGCGTACACCCGCTCCCACCCGGGCGGGCTGGATGCGGTGCCGCGGCGGCAGAAGGACAGCACGGCGTCGGCCGCCCAGGCGGCGAGGCCCGCTCCGGAGAGCGCGCCGGCAAGGAGGGAACGACGGGTGAGCAGGGAAGATCTGTCATCGACTTTCACGTGACCGGAATCTAGGGGTTGCTTCTGAACATCCGCTGACGTCCAGAGGAACGCTCAGCCCTTGTCGGAGCCCTCGTTGGCGCCGCGCACGAAATACCGCTGGAAGATCACGAACACCACCGCCACCGGAATGGTCGCCATCAGCGCGGCCCCCAGCTTGAGCGGATACTGCGTGCCCTTGCCCAGCGACCCGCTCACCAGGTCGGCCAGCCCCCGAGGCAGCGTGAACAGCTCGGGGTTCTGCACCGCCACCAGCGTGTGCGCGAACTCGTTCCAGGAGCCCTGGAACGAGATGATGGTGAGCGTGAGCAGCGCGGGCCGGGCCATCGGCAGGACGATCGACCAGTACGTGCGGAAGACGCCCGCCCCGTCCACCTTCGCCGCCTCCTCGACGCTGACCGGCAGCGACTCGAAGAACTGCTTCATGATGAACACCCCGGCCGCGTCCGCGATCACCGGCAGGATGAGCGCGGTGTAGCTGTCGTAGATGCCGAACTGGTTCAGCACCAGGAACTTCGGGATGAACAGCACCACGCCCGGCACCGCCAGCATCGCGACGATCGTCGAGAAGATCGCCCGCCGCCCCGGGAAGCGCAGCCGCGCCAGCGCGTACCCGGCCATGGAGTCGAGCAGCACGCGCCCGACCGTGATGACCACGGTCACCAGCAACGAGTTGCCCAGCCACAGCGGCAGGTCGGTGCTGAGGAACACCTTCTCGTAGCCGCTCATCGTCACCGGGTCGGGGATGGGCGACAGGGGGTGCGCCGCCGCGTCCGACTCGGTCTTGAAGGAGGCGGCGATCTGGATGACGAACGGGTAGAGGAAGACGAGCGCGAAGAAGATCAGGATGCAGTAGCCGGTGAAGGTGGAGGCCAGCGACCGCGCGTTGTCCTTACGCATGACGCCTCTCTCTCATCACCCAGCGCTGGACCAGGGTCAGCACCACGATGATGGCGAACAGCACGAACGAGATCGCGGTGCCCGAGCCGTACTCGAAACTGCGGAAGGCCGTCTGGTACGACAGGAACGCCGGCGTCAGGGTGGTCTTGGCGGGATTGCCCTGACTCATCACGTACACCTGGTCGAAGACCTGCCACGTCGAGATCAGCCCCAGGGTGAGCACCAGGAACATGGTCGGCTTGAGCAGCGGCAGCGTCACGCGCCGGAAGACCTGGCGGCGGCCCGCCCCGTCCAGCATGGCCGCCTCCTCCAGCGTCACCGGGATGTCCTGCAGCGCCGCCAGGAACATGAGCATGAACGTCCCCGACGTGGTCCAGACGACCAGCGCGATGATGGTCGTCATCGCCACGCTGGGCCCGGACAGCCACTCCCACCACGACAGCCCGAACGGCCCGCCGGAGGTCAGCGCCTCCGGCGGGGCCGCCGGATCGACCAGGCCGACGGACCCGAGCAGCAGGTGCAGCACGCCGCGCGAGTCGGCGAACCACTGGGGCCCTTCGACGCCGAACAGGCCCAGCAGCGCGTTGACCGCGCCGGAGTTGGCGAAGACGAACAGGAACACCACGCTGATCGCCACCGAGCTGGTCACCGAGGGGAAGAAGAACGCGGCGCGGAAGAACGTCCGGCCCTTCAGCAGCCGGCTGTTGACGACCAGGGCCAGGCCGAGCGCCAGCGCGGTCTGCAACGGGACCACGATGGCCACGTAGTAGACGTTGTTGCGGACGCTCGTCATGAAGTCCTGCCGGGCCAGCCCGTCCTCGGTGAACAGGCGGGTGTAGTTGTCCACACCGACGAACGGCACACTGCCCCGGAACGGGCTGCCCTGCCCGTTCCAGTCGGTCAGGCTCACCCACAGCGCCATGAGGATCGGCGCCAGCATGAACAGGCCCAGGATCACCACGACGGGGGCCACGAAGAGCCAGCCCGCCAGGTTCTCACGAGTCTTGCTGATGGTCATGACGTGCCGAGCGCGGCCTGGATGTTCTTCTGCGTCCGCTGCAGCAGCGTCTTGGGCGCGGTGGTGGCCAGCTTCTGCAGCCCGGTGTCGAGGTCGACCAGGACGCTGTCCATCTTGGGGGCGTTCACGGGGCCCTGGGCGTAGTCGGCGCCGTTGACGAAGGGGGCGTCGTCGGGGAACTCGGCGGTGTAGGCGGCCTTGGCGGACTGGCGCGAGGGCATGACGCCGAACGCCTTCGCGAAGGTCATCTGCTGGTCGGCCTTGGTCATCGCCTCGACGAAGGAGATGGCCTGCTCCTTGTGCTTGCTCTTGGCCGAGATGCCCCAGCAGTTCGTGAACGACAGCGTGCCCTTGCCCTTGGGCCCCGCCGGGAGCTCGTGGACGGAGTACTTGACGTCGGGGAAGTCCGCCTTGAGCGCGCCCTTGATCCAGTTGCCCTCGATGGTCATCGCGGCCTTGCCCTTACCGAACGCCTCGCCGCCCCAGCCCGCGTCGAGCTGGTCGGGGTACCTGGCCAGCTTGGCCGACACCAGCGAGCGCACGTAGTCGAGCGCCGCGAGGTTCTGCGGGCTGTCGGCGGTGGCCTGCTTGCCGTCGGGGCTGGTCAGCCAGCCGCCGGCCTGCACCATGAACGCGCCCATGCGGTCGCGGGTCGGGCCGATCGCCAGCGGGGTGACGTCCTTGGCCTTGAGCTTCTCGCTGACCGAGGTGAGCTGCTCCCAGGTGGTCGGCACGTCGGCGTCGGTGAGCCCGGCCTTGGCCCACAGGTCCTTGTTGACGATCAGCGCGAGGGTGGAGAAGTCCTTGGGCGCGCAGTAGAACTTGCCGTCGCGGGTGAACGCCGTGCGCAGGGAGGGGTAGAAGTCGTCAGGCTGGCTGATCTTGTCCCCGTACGGCTCCAGGGCGCCGACGCTGGCGTAGTCGGCGAAGCGGGAGGCGTCCACGTAGAACACGTCCGGGGGATTGTCGCCGGCGAAGGCCTGGCCGAGCTGCTGGGCGAGGTCCTGCGCGGGCGTCACCGTCGCGGCCGCGCCCGACGAGGAGGCCCAGGTCTGGGCGGCCTGCTTGACGGAGGCGGTCTCGGCATCGCCGGAGGAGCCGATGAGGATCTGCAGGTTGACCTGGCCGCCGCTCTGCTGGGGGGCCTGGCTCGGCTTGTCGTCGAAGCCGCTGCCGCAGGCCGACAGGACGAGCGTGGCGCAGGCGAGGCCGCTGATCGCAGCGGCGCGGCGGGTACGTGACTTCATCGGAGTTGTTCCTGTTCTCGCGTTATTCGGGGGGTGAAAGGGGTCAGGCGGACTGGCGGATGGTCAAAGAGGGGGGCAGCAGCACGTGCGCGGAAGGAGGCTCGGCGTCGGGGCTCTCCAGGGCGCGGGCGAGCAGCTCGACGCAGGCCGCGGCGGCCTCGCCGAGCGGCTGGTGGACGCTGGTGAGGCCGACGGCTCTGGCGGCGGGCGTGTCGTCGAAGCCGATCACGGCGACGGGCCGGCCGGGCTCGCGGGCCTGCAGCGCGCCGAGGGCGAGGGAGTCGCTCGCGCACACCAGGGCGGTCACGCCGGGGTCGGCGGCGATCAGGTCGCGGGCCGCGCGCTCCCCGGCGGGGATGCCGTCCTCGACCGAGCGCTGCAGCCCGCCGAGGTCCTGACCGCCGAGCGCTCTGGCCCAGCCCGCGCGGCGGTCGTCGCCCACGCCCGAGCCGGGCGGCCAGCCGATGAACCCGATGCGCCGGTGACCGGCGGCCAGCAGGTGGCGGGTGGCCGCCTCGGTGCCCGCGGCGCCGTCCACGTCCACCCACGGATGGCGCGCGTGGGGCAGGTCGCTCCAGGGCCGGCCGAACGCCACGAACGGCAGCCCGCGCTCCAGCAGCCAGGACGCGCGCAGGTCGTCATGGTGGGTGGCGGTCAGCACGAACGCGTCCGGCTTGTAGGCGCCGAGCAGGTCCTCGTACGTCGCGATCTCCGAGGGGTCGTCCGCGGCGGTGTAGAGCAGGATCCGGTACCCCTCCTGCGCCGCCGTCTCCGACAGGCTGTGCAGGAACCGGTCGGCCCACGAGCCGCTGATCCCGTCGCCGTCGGGTTCGATGCCGATGGCGATCAGGCGGGAACGGCCGGTGCGCATCTGGCGGGCGGCCTGGTTGGCGCGGTAGCCGAGCCGCTCGATCACCTCGAGGACGTGCTTGCGGGTCTCCTCTCGCACCACTTCCGGGCTGTTGAGCGTGTTCGACACCGTCTGGCGTGACACGCCTGCCGCCTTCGCCACATCGGTGATCGTCACCTTTTCCGCCATAAATCGCCTTTCGAGGGGGTTGAACGTTCAAAGTCCGGTGAGGCATGATTTGATCGTTCAAAGTTAGCGGAGTGTTTCGAAATCTGCACCCCCGGCGTCCGTCTGTCAAGACCCGGTGGTGATCAATGAACCGATCTCAGGGGGAAACGTAGTGCTTCAGCCGCTGCTGCACGATCTGGTCAGCACCGTCATGGCGCCGGCCAGCGCGCTGAGCGACGCCGACGGCCAGATCCGCCCGGCCGGCGTGCAGGGGCTCTTCTGCGCGGACCGCCGGGTGCTGTCCCAGGCCAGGCTCCTCGTGGACGGGCGCGAGCCGGAGTCCATCGGGTACGCGCCCGGGGCCGCCGGCCAGGCGCGGTTCGTGTCCCTGGCCCGCTGGCTCGGCGACCGCACGGTCGACCCCACGGTCCGGATCGAGCGCTCGCGGGAGGTGTCCCCGTTCGGCATGAACGAGCAGGTGGAGATCGTCTCCACCGCGTCGTCGCCCGTGACGGCCACGGTCACCATCGAGCTGGCGTGCGACTTCGCGGCCGTCGAGGCGGTCAAGTCCGGGCGCTCCGGCACCCCCGCCCCGGCTGCCGCGGATGGGGAGAACCGCCTGACCTGGCACGCCGACACCACCCACGTCACCGTCACCGGCCACGACGCCCACGCGACGGCGGGCGACGGGGCCCGCCTGCGGTGGGAGGTGAGCCTGCCGCCCCGCGGCCGGACGACGCTGCGCTGGGAGCTGGCCGTCGAGGACGCGGCCGTGGTCGTCGTGCCGCCCGCCGTCGCCCTCGAATGGAGCCCGCCGCGGGTCACCGCCGACGACCGGCGCATCACCAGGCTGCTGGACCAGTCGCTCGAAGACCTGCGCTCCCTGCGGCTGGCCGAGCCCGTCGCGCCCGGCGACACCTTCCTCGCGGCCGGGGCGCCCTGGTTCCTGACGCTCTTCGGCAGGGACAGCATCTGGGCGGCGCGCATGCTGCTCCCGCTCGGCACCCGGCTGGCCGCGGGCACCCTGCGCGTCCTGGCCCGCCGCCAGGGGCGGCGCCTGGACCCGGACTCCGGCGAGGCCCCCGGAAAGATCATGCACGAGCTGCGCCGGGACGCGTTCGACCTGAACGACGAGGGCGGACGGCTGCCCGCCGCCTACTACGGCACCATCGACGCCACCCCGCTGTGGATCAGCCTGCTGCACGACGCCTGGCGCTGGGGCCTTCCGGCCTCCGAGGTGGAGGCGCTGCTGCCGAACCTGCAGGCCGCGCTGGGCTGGCTCGCCGACCACGCCGACCCCGACGGGGACGGGTTCCTCGAGTACATCGACTCCAGCGGCCGCGGCCTGGCCAACCAGGGCTGGAAGGACTCCGGCGACTCGGTGCGCTTCCACGACGGCCGCCAGGCCGAGCCGCCGATCGCGCTGGTGGAGGTGCAGGGCTACGCCCACCAGGCCGCCCTGCACGGGGCCGCGCTGCTGGACGCCTTCGGCCTGCCGGGGGCCGACCGGTGGCGCGACTACGCCGGGGCGCTGGCCGAGCGCTTCCGCGCCGCCTTCTGGGTCGACGGGCCCCGGGGTCCCTTCCCGGCGCTCGCCCTCGACCGCGACAAGCGCCCCGTGAACTCCCTGACCAGCAACATCGGCCACCTGCTCGGCACCGGGCTGCTCTCGCGCGAGGAGTCCGCCCGGGTCGCCGACCTGCTGGCCTCTCCCGGCATGGCGGAGGGGTTCGGGCTGCGGACGATGTCGTCGGAGGAGGGCGGGTTCAGCCCGCTGTCCTACCACTGCGGCTCCGTCTGGCCGCACGACACGGCCATCGTCATCGCCGGCCTGGCCAGGGAGGGCTTCGACACGCAGGCCGCCGCCCTCGCCGAGGGGCTGCTGGCGGCGGCCGAGTCGTTCGGCTACCGGCTGCCGGAGCTGTTCGCGGGCGACGCCCGGGACCTGGCGGGCCGCCCGGTGGCCTACCCCGCGTCCTGCCGCCCCCAGGCGTGGTCGGCCGCCGCCGCGGTCGTCATCGCCAACGCGGTGGCCGGGCTCTACCCCGACGTTCCGGGGGGACGGGTGGACCTGCGCCCGCTGTCCGGCGCGCCCCTGGGAGCGCTGACCGCCGGGCTGCGGGTGGCCGACGCGGACGTCGAGGTACGCGTGGACCACGACGGCACGGCCACGGTCAAGGGCCTGCCGGCGGACGTGCGCCTGGCGGAGCCCGTCAGCCCTTCGTCGCCCCGCCCGTGAGGCCCTTGACGAACTGCTTCTGCAGCAGCAGGTAGAAGACCAGGATCGGCAGCGTGGCCAGGAACATCAGCGCGAACATGCCGCCGAAGTCCGCCGCGTACTGGCCGAGCGACTTGTAGACGCCCGTCATGATCGTCGTGCCCTCGCGCGGGCCGTAAATGATCAGCGGGTTGAGGAAGTCGTTCCAGATCCACACCCCGAGGAAGATCAGCACGCTGGCGGTGGCCGGCCGCAGGAGGGGGAAGACGACGCGCCAGAACGTCTGCCAGCGCGTCGCCCCGTCGATCGCGGCCGCCTCCTCCAGCTCGCGCGGGATGCCCTTCATGAACCCGGAGAAGACGAAGACCCCGAACGGCACGTAGTAGCCGACGTTGAACAGGACGAGCCCCTGGAGGGTGGACATCAGCCCGAGCGACTTCAGCACCTGCGTGACCGGGATGAGGATGACCTGCGGCGGGATCATCAGCCCGCACAGCAGCAGCACCATGACCGCGCGCGACCACCACCGGGTGTGCCGGGCCAGGTAGTGGCCCAGCATGGCCGACAGCAGCGTCAGGATGACGATCGACGACGACGTGACCACGACGCTGGTGCGCAGCGAGGACCAGAAGAGGCTGTCGGGGTCGGTCAGCACCCGGGTGAGGTTGTCCAGGGTGGGCGGGTCGGGCAGCGACATCGTGTCGCGGGCGACCTGGCCGCTGCCCTTGAAGACGTTGATCAGCGCGATGTAGAGCGGGATGAAGAAGACGGCGCCGATGACCAGCGCGACCAGCGGGCGCACCCAAGGAAGGCGAGATCCCGTCACAGGCCCTCCTCCGTCGGGCCTGTGCCGAACGTGCTGTGTTCATTGGTGCCCTCGCTTCGCTCGGTCACAGCTGAACCTCCCTGCGCTGCAGGATCCGCAGCGTGACCACCGACAGGGCGGCGATGACGACGAGCATGACGACCGCCTCGGCGGAGGCGTAACCGGTGCGGTTCTCCACGAACCCCTCCTGCAGGACGACGAACGCCACGCTGGCCGTCGTGCCCGTGCCCGGGCCGCCGTTCGTGATGACCTTGACGTGGTCGAAGATCTTGAACGCGGAGATCAGCAGCACGACGGTGTTGATGGTCAGGGCGGGCGCCAGCAGCGGCCACGTCACCTTCCAGAAGCGGCGCAGCGGCCCCGCCCCGTCGATCGCCGCCGCCTCGGCCAGCTCCTGCGGCACGCCCTGCAGCCCGGCCAGGTAGACGACCACGCAGAAGCCGAGCATCTGCCAGCAGACGATGGACGACAGCGAGTACAGCGCGATGTCCGGGTCGGACAGCCAGCCCGGCGGCTCGGCCACGCCGAGGGCCCGCAGCCCCTGGTTGACCGGCCCGTCATCGGCGAGCACGCGCGTCCAGATCACGCTGATGACCACCGAGCTGATCACCATCGGCGTGAAGAAGACGCTGCGCAGCGCGTTGTAGAGCCAGCCGCGCCGGTCGAGGACGACGGCGACGGCCACGCCGAGCACGTTCGGCACGATGACCACGATCAGCGTCAGGATCGTGGTGACCCGCAGCGAGTTGAGGAACGTCTCGTCCCGGAACAGCAGCGCGTAGTTGCGCAGGCCCACGAACTGCGTGTTCGGCCTGAGCAATGCCTGGTTGGTGAGGCTGTAGCCGACGCTCATCGCGATCGGCAGCAGCACCAGGCACGTGTAGACGAGCGTGCCCGGCGCCGCGAACGTCAGGAAGTGCCACAGGCCCGGCCACGCCGGCCGCCTGCTCCCAGGGCGGGCGAGCGTGCCGGGCCTGCGATGGGTGGTGCTGACGGCCATCAGCCGCTCTTCTCCCATTCGGTGTCGAGGAACGCCAGCGCCTGGTCCGTCGTCTTCTTGCCGCTGACCAGGTCCTGAGCCGTCGACCAGAACTTGCCCTGCATGCCGGGCAGCATGGCCGCGTCGCCCGCCTCCCAGCTGAAGGCCGGGACGGTCGCGTTCTGCTGGAGGGCCTGCTGCCACAGGTCGTACACGGCCTTGAAGACCGGGCCGGTGGTGGCGGGCGGCGTGTAGCCCTTGACGGCGGGGAAGAGCGCGTCGGCCTTGACCGAGGCGTCCAGGTTCTCCTTGGTGAGCTGGAAGGCCAGCGCGAACTTCTTGGCCGCGGCCATGTTCTTGGCCGTGGCGCTCACGGACAGGCCGCCGCCGGTGAAGGCCGGGAGATGCAGGCTCCCGTCGTCGCTCGGCCAGGCGAACACGCCGATGTCGTCCTTCATGTCCGACTGGTCGGCCGCGGCGGCGAACCAGCTCCCCATCGGGTACATCGCGCCCTTGCCGGCCAGGAATGCCTCCTGCGTCTTCGGGTAGTCCTGGCCGATCTGCCGCTTGTCGATGAAGCCCTTGGCGGCCAGGTCGGCGAACTTCTGCGTGGCCGCCTTCATGGCCGGGTCACCGGCGAAGGTCACCTGTCCCGCGCGCCGCCTGGCGATCCAGTCGGGCGTCTTGGCGTACAGGTCGGTGGCCAGGATGGCGGTCCAGGGCTGGGAGGTGACGAACACCCCGCCGCTCACGAACGGCGTGATCCCGGCGGCCTGGAGCTTGCCGGCGTCGGCGAGCAGCTCGGCGTACGTCTTCGGCGGCGCCTCGATCCCGGCCTTCTTGAACAGCTTCCTGCTGTAGTAGACGTTCGGGATCGTCTGGGTGTTGGCCGGCAGCTGCAGCACCTTGCCGTTGACCGCACCGCAGGTCGGGCAGATGAAGTCCTTGAGCTCCTGCTCGGTCCAGGTCGCCAGGTTCGGCTCCAGCGCGATCAGGTCCTGCATGCCGATCTGCACGTCCGGCAGCTGGCCGGAGGCGGCGAGCTGCTTGGCGTAGTCGTTGCGCTCCGACTCCGACGGCGCGGCGACGAGCTCCACGTCGAGGTCGGGGTCGGCCTTCGTGACCAGCGCGACCTGGGCCTTCCAGTACGACTCCGGCAGGTTCGGGGACGGGAAGACGAGGAAGGTGACCTTCTGCTTGCCGCCGCTGGAGGAGGGTGCGGCGGACGTGCCGGGCGTGCCGCTCGAACAGGCGCTCAGCGCCAACGTGACGGCCAGCGCGATCGCCCCGGCCGCGGACAGCTTGTTCATGATGAGCTCAGTCTTCTTCGGTGGTGGGGGATGGGGTGTCGTCGCCGGTCGTCCGCCGGACGACGTTCGACGGCGGCCCGTAGCGGAAGGCGCGCACCCGGTACGACGCGCGCCGCTCCTCGGGCAGGGTGACCAGGCCGAACGCGTTGACGTCCGGCGCCAGCACGGCGGTCACCCGGTAGCCGGGCCAGCCGGCCGGCCGGTCCTCCAGCAGGAAGCCCTCCTCGTCGCGGGCCTGGTCGGCCCACCGGAACGCGACGCCGTCGGCCTGCGTCGCGGTGGCCGTCAGGCCGGTGGGCGCGGCCCCTTCGCCGCCCACCGGCCTCGTCCCGGGGGACCCTCCCGGGAGCACGCGCGGCTCGGCCCAGCCGGGGCCGGGCTTCGGATAGGGACCGTCGCCGAGCGTGACGTCGACCGGCGCGGAGGCCGCGCCGTAGTAGGGCCGCAACCGGTAGTGGAACGTGGTGCGCGGCATGAGGTCGGGATGGGTGAACGTGGTCTGCTCCGGCGGCAGGAAACCCAGGATCGTGTACGGCCCCTGAGGCTCGGTGGCGAACTCGATCACGTGCCCGGCGGCGCCCGGATCGCGGCCCTGCCAGCGCAGCGCGATGTCGGTCGGCGACACGAGCGCGGCCTCCAGCCGGACCGGCCGGTCCTGCGGCCGTTCCTGTCGCGGGGCCGCGCATCCGGCGACCACCAGCGCCAACGCCAACACCATCCGGGCCCTCATCGCCCCCTACTTCTGCCAGAAGCGGATGCCGCTCCACTCGACCGTGGCGGGCCCCTGGCCGCTGGCCGTCCGGTACGCGCCGAACTTGTCGTAGAAGCTGCCGCTCTCGCTGGCCACGGTGTGCTTCAGCGATCCGTTGATATAGGTGCGGTGGACGCTGCCGACCACGTGGACGGTGTTGACGCGGACCGTGGTGCCGATCGTCGCGCCCGTGGCGATCGTGTCGCCGCCGTGCACCGCGTACAGGCGTCCGCCGCGCTCGACGGCGAGCATGAAGAACGGGCCTGTCGTCTTGAACGTCTGCTTGAGGCTGATCCGGGAACCGGGCAGGCTGGTGATCTTGAAGTAGCCCTCGAACTGGCGCGTGCCGCCGGAGTAGGTGGCGTAGCGCCGTTCGGCCCGCTGGTCGCCGCTGTCGGTGGAGCAGGTCAGCTTGAACGTCAGGTCGCTGACGTCGCCGCAGCCCCGCTCCTGGACGGTGAACGTGGGCGAGTACGAGGTCCACGGCCCCGATTCCACGGGGTCGGCAGCAGCCGGAAGGGTGGGGAGCAGCAGCCCGGCGGTCAGCGCGCTCGTGGTGAGTAATCGCATCGACCCTCCATTAGGAAACTTTCCTATCACGAGACATAGGATCACTTAGCCCGTTGGCGCGTCAAGGCTCTTGACCGAGGGCTGTTGCTGCTGTATTCGTCGGATGTCTGAAGGGGAGCGATCCATGAGACTTCGACCGCATCGCCGTAGCCTCCTCGCCGCGCTAGTGCTCGCCGTGATCCTGAGCCTGTGCGCGGCGCCCGCCGGGGCGGAGATCCAGCATCCGAGGCAGCAGTGGTTACGCGACTCCACGGCAGGGTTGTTCCTGCACTGGGGCATGTTCACGGCGCCGCGCCACCTCGACTGCGCCGCCTGGGAGGGCGACGTCACGGGTGGCGGCTGGAGCCCCGACTACTGGGTGGACGAGGCCCGCAAGCTGGGCGCCTCGTACATCGTGCTGGCGACCTTCCACAGCAGGCTCGGCTACGCGCGGCCGTGGCCGTCGGAGATCCCCGGCTCGTGCAGCACCAAGCGGGACTTGCTCGGGGAGCTGGTGGCCGCCGGGAAGGCGAAGGGCGTACGGGTCATCCTCTACATGACCGACGACCCGCAGTGGCACAACGAGCAGGGAGTCGAGACGCTCGACTCGGCCGCGTACTCGGCGTACAAGGGGCGGCAGGTCGACCTGACCACCCGCGCCGGGTTCGGGATGTTCAGCTATGACCTCTTCTTCGAAGTAATGGCGAAATATCAGGACTTGGCGGGGTTCTGGATCGACAACGACAACGAGTACTGGGAGCAGAACCGGCTCTACGAGCAGATCCGCGAGAAGCGGCCGTCCTGGTTGCTGAGCAACAACAACGAGGACACGCCGATCATGGACACGGTCAGCAACGAGCAGAAGACCGGCATGACCCCGGCCTACGACTACCCGCAGGCCGCGTGGACCCCGATGCCGCGCCTGGT
>NZ_JBEXCR010000105.1:0-12503 GCF_040605375.1 Nonomuraea sp. NPDC005650 | reverse complement strand
ACCCCGAACGACGACACCCCCGCCCGCCGCGGACGATCCGCCGGCTGCGACCACTCCCGCGCCTCCTCCAGCAGCCGCACCCGGCCCCGCTCCCAATCGACATGGGTCGTGGGCGCCGACACGTACAGACTCTGCGGAAGCACACCCTCACGAGCGGCCATCACCATCTTGATCACACCGGCCACCCCAGCGGCGGCCTGCGTGTGACCGATGTTCGACTTCACCGACCCCAGCCATAACGGCTCCACCGACTCCCGCCCCTGCCCATACGTGGCCAGCAGCGCCTGAGCCTCAATAGGGTCGCCCAACGCGGTCCCGGTCCCGTGCGCCTCGACCACGTCCACTTCCCAGGCCGACACCCCGGCGTTCGCCAGCGCCTGACGGATCACCCGCTCCTGCGAAGGACCGTTCGGCGCCGTCAACCCGTTGCTCGCACCGTCCTGGTTGACCGCCGATCCCCGGATGATCGCCAGGACCTGGTGGCCGCGGGCGCGCGCGTCGGAGAGGCGCTCCAGCAGCAGCATGCCGACGCCCTCGGAGAACACGGTGCCGTCGGCGTCGTCGGAGAACGCCTTGCACCTGCCGTCGCGGGCCAGCCCCTGCTGCCGGCTGAAGTCCACCATCAGCTCGGGCGTCGGCATCACGGTCACGCCGCCCGCGAGCGCGAGCGTGCTCTCCCCGCCGCGCAGCGACTGGCAGGCCAGGTGGATGGCCACGAGCGAGGAGGAGCACGCGGTGTCCACCGTCACCGCGGGCCCCTCGAAGCCCAGGCTGTAGGCGACCCGGCCGGAGATGACGGAGCTGGTGTTGCCGGTCTGCACGTACCCCTCGGCGCCCTCGGGGAACGGTCCGAGCCCCGAGACGTACCCGGTCTGGGTCCCGCCGACGAAGACGCCGGTGGGGGTGCCGCGCAGCGTGCCGGGGTCGATCCCGGCCTGCTCCAGCGCCTCCCACGCGACCTCCAGCACCTGGCGCTGCTGCGGGTCCATCACCAGGGCCTCGCGCGGGCTGATCCCGAAGAAGCCCGCGTCGAAATCGCCCGCCCCCGCGAGGAAACCGCCGTCACGCGCGTACGTCGTCCCGCTCACGTTGTGGTCGGGGTCGTAGAGCGCCTCCATGTCCCAGCCCCGGTCGTCAGGGAAGGAGGACATTCCAGAACGGCCCTCGACCAGCATGTTCCACAGGTCCCTCGGCGAGTTCACCCCGCCGGGGTAGCGGCAGCTCATCGCCACGATCGCGATCGGCTCGCGCTCCTTCGCCTCGACCTCACGCAGCCGCCGGCGGGTTCGCTGGAGGTCGGCGGTAGCACGCTTGAGGTAGTCCCGGAACTTGTCGTCAGTAGCCATGGGAAATCTCAACCAGCCTTTGGGTAGTGAGGTGGAACGAGGCGAGCCGGGCGGGATGGCGGGTCGGCTAGCCGACCGCCTGCCGGTGGCGGATCACGAGTTCTTCCAGGTCCTTGACCAGATCGTGCGGGGTCGGGGTCTCCTGGATCTCCTGCCTGGCCTTCCGCGCGCGCTCGGCGAAGGCGGAGTCGTTCAGGACCCGCTGCAGCTCGGTGCGGAGGGTGCTCGCGGAGAACTGTTCCGGCGGCAGGTGCACGCCGGCCCCGTAGGTGTCGATGGTCGCCGCGACCTGGTCCTCGTCGTGCAGCGCGTGCGGGATGATGAGCTGCGGCACCCCGTTGAGCAGCGCCGTCAGGGTGCTGCCGGTCCCCGCGTGGTGGACGATCGCCGAGCAGGTCCTGAGCAGCGGGTCCAGCGGCGTGAACCCGGGGATCCGGACGTTGCCGGGGACCGTGACCCCGTCGGGGACGGAGGCGGGGCCCAGCAGGGCCACGACCTCGATGTCCAGGTCGGCGACCGCCTCGAACAGCTCGGGATACCCCAGCTCCGCGCGGCCGTTCCACACCTCCTGGTAGGAGTTGCCCAGGGTGACGCAGACCCGCGGCCGCTCCGGCTCCGACCGCAGCCAGTCGGGGATGGTCCCGACGCCGTTGTACGCCACGTAGCGCACGGGCAGGTGGTCGTACTGCGCCGGCAGGCGCAGCCAGGAGGGGAGCGAGTCGATGGTCGTCTGGCCGAGGACGAGGTCGTCGTCGTATTCGCAGCCGTACTTCTCCAGCTTGGCAGTCAGCCAGTCGCGTACCGGGTCCTCGCCGGCGGCCTCCGGCCGTTCGGCCCGCAGGCGCAGGAACAGCTCGCGTAAGCGGCCCCAGTGGTCGCGGCCGATGGTCGTCCGGGCGTGCGCGGCGCCGCAGGCGGCCGCCGCCACCGGTCCTGTGAACGTCATGCTGTCCCAGATGACCAGGTCAGGGCGCCACGAGCGGCAAAAGTCGACCAGACCGTCGTAGACCGACTCGTCGGTGTTCAGGTCCAGCGCCATCGGGGAGGCGAAGGCCGCGAGGCAGTCCCGTACGTACTCGTAGGTGAGCACGTCCGGCCGGACCTCCGTGATGGAGTATCCGGACCCGTAGATGGTCTCCTCTGGTGCCAGCTCCGCGAGGCGCTCGGCGTATCTCGCCTCGTCGCCGACGGGGACGCCGATCAGTCCCGTCTCACGCACCAGGGGCATGAGGTCGGGTTGGGCCGCGATCACGACGTCGTGGCCCGCGGCCTTGAGCGCCCAGCCGAGCGGCACGACGAGGTTGAGATGAGCGCTGGCCGCGAGTTGGGTGACAACGACGCGCATTCGGCCATCCTTCCGGCAGGTACGAGGGTCGGTCAGAATGTCGGCCGGGCGGCGGCGCGCTGCGCCCTCCGCTCACAGATGGGTGTCGTGAGCGGTCCGCCTGGGCCTTATCGACTCTCACGAGACAGTAATCAGCCACGTGAAAGGCACCGACCCCTAGATCACCCCTCAGGTCCCCCTGCGGATTTCCCCCGCGCTGGGGTGCTCGCCGAGCCGTCGCAGGGTCAGCGCGAGGGTGAGGCGGGCCCTACCCTGTGCCGACTGCACCGGGAAGCCGAGCTCGCTCTCCGCTCGGGCCAGGCGCGCGGCGACGGAGGTGCGGTGGATGTAGAGCCGGGCCGCGGTCCGGCGGATGGAGTCGCTGGCCGCGAACACGTCCAGCGTCGCCAGAACGGACTCGCCGTTGGCCCCTTCCGCCAGGCGGTCCAGCGCGGCGACGTCCGGGGATCCGCCGACGGCCTCGTACGGCAGGTGCTCGGCGAGGAGGGCGAAGCCGCCCAGCCGGTCCCAGTGCACGACCCTGCCCCACAGCTCCCCCGGGCCGGCGAAGCGCAGCGCCGTACGTGCCTGGTGCCAGGCCCGCGCGGCGCTCGCGGACGGGACGCGGGGGCTCACCCCGGCCCTCGAACTCGTGCTCGCGAGGGCGTCGGGCCAGGGCGGGCCGGAGACGACGACCCCGTGCAGCTCGCCGAGGCGGGCCGCCCTGCCCCCGAGCCCGGAGGCGTCACCGGCGACGGCGAACACCTGCACCGGCCGATCCGGCCTCAGCCCGAGGAGCTTCAGCGCCCGGCAGCGTCCGGCCTCGTCGACGGCCGAGCTGAGGACGAGTTCGACGAGCGCCGGGTCCCCGAACGCCGGGCCGGGGTCCCTCTTGCCCAGGACGGCGGCGCAGGCGATGGCGAACCGTTCGATGAGCATGGCGTCGATCGGGTACGCGGGGCCGCGCCGTTCGATCCACACCTCGCCGCCGTTCGCGAGCCCGAGCTTCCTCGCGTCCGGATCGGCGGGCCCGTCCGGCGTGCCGCCATCGGCGCTCACGCGCCGATGCACCCCCAGACCGGGAACGCTCACCCCTACGGGGCACTCCGCGAGCCGCGCGGCTTCGATGAGCAGCCGGTCCAGATCGGTGCCGTTCTGTAGGAGCGCGTCGAAGAAGCTGATGACCCGGAGTTCGTCGCCCGCGCGGGCATCTAGTTCGGAAAGGCGCAGCAGCAGGTGCTTCATCGGATCGACCTCGGCTCTGAATTCGCGTTCACCCGGGCGCGGAAAAGGCGACCCCGGTCCGAGAATGTTCGCGACGGAACGCTATACGGATACCGGGGCGATGCGACGGACACGGGGCGCGGAAAGCCGCTCTATAGGGGATGCGCACGGGTCGGATAGGGGTCCGCCCGCAATCGGCCTTCACCTAGCGTCGGCATGGCCGCCCACCTGTGTCAACGACCGGCAGATCGGGCGGCGCCGCGATGAATGGCCCAGGCGTGGGGCGCCGTCTCCGCGCCGAGCGTGATGAGGTGGTTGAGTTGGCCCGAGCCCCCGGCGCAAGGGGAACCCTTCCGTTCGGCGACCACGTGACCTGGTACCGGATGACCGGCACCCCGGGGAAGGGGAAACCGGCGGTCGTGGTCCTGCACGGAGGGCCCGGCGGCACCCACGACTACCTGCTCCCCCTGGCGGACCTCGCCGACGCGGGCTGGCCGGTCGTCCACTACGACCAGCTCGGCAACGGCGGCTCCACCCATCTCGACGACGCGGACCCGGCGTTCTGGACGCCGGGCCTGTTCGACGACGAGCTGGGCAACCTGGTGGACCGCCTGGGCATCGCCGGCGACTACGTGCTCTTCGGGCATTCCTGGGGCGGGCTGCTGGCCGCCAAACACGCCTCGCACCGGCCGTCCGGGCTGCGCGGGCTGGTCATCGCGAACTCGCCGGCCTCGTACCTGGAGTGGCGGAAGGAGCTGAAGATCCTGCGCGACCTCCTGCCGACCGGGGTGAACGAGACCCTGCTCGCCCACGAGGCCGCCGGGACGACGGAGACCCGCGAGTACTTCGACGCGATGATGGTCTTCTACGACCGGCACGTGATCCGGACGCGGCCGTGGCCCCGCGAGTTCCAGGCCACGTTCATGGACACCCTCAGCAATCCGACCGTCTACCAGGCCATGAACGGGCCGTGCGAGTTCCACGTGATCGGCAGCCTGAAGGACTGGGGCGTCACGGATCTCCTCGCCGACATCGCCGTGCCCACGCTGGTGATATCGGGCCGGCACGACGAGGTGACCCCGGAGTCCATACGGCCTTTCCTGGAGCTCATCCCCCAGGCCCGCGGAAAGGTCTTCGAGGAGTCCAGCCATTCGCCGCATCTGGAGGAGCCGGAGCTCTTCCGGCAGGTCATGCTCGAATTCCTCAAGGGCCTGGCCTGAATTTCAGCACGGGCAGCGCTTTCGTGAATTCGGCCGCCGCTCTTCATGTCCTTGCCCGAAGGAGAGAAATCTTGAACGACGCCACCGATATCGTGAAGAGCGACGCCGAGCTCGCTGCTCACTACGGATCGCCGCTGTACGTCTACGACCTCGAACGTGCCGTCGCGGCGCATCAGGACCTGCGCGCCTCGCTGCCCGAGGGAGCGGTCGTCTATTTCTCGTTCAAAGCCAACCCCCACCCGGAGATCGCCGCGGCGCTGCGTGAGAGCGGCGGTTCCTCGTGCAGGGCCGAGATCAGCTCCACCGGCGAGCTCGCGGCGGCTCTGCAGGCGGGTTTCAGCCCGCTCGACATCCTCTACACCGGGCCCGGCAAGACGACCGAGGAGGTGGAGGCCGCCCTGGAGGCCGGCGTCCGCCGGTTCTCGGTCGAATCGGTCAACGACCTGCGCCGGATCGGGCAGGCCGCGTGGGAGCAGGACACGGTCGCCGACTGCCTCCTGCGGGTGAACAGCACCGCCTCGGGGGCCACCACCAGCATCCGCATGACGGGGTCGCCCTCCCAGTTCGGCTTCGACAGCGAGACGCTCCCCGAGCTCATGCCGGAGCTGCGGTCGGTGCGCGGCACCCGCCTGTCGGGGATGCACCTGTTCTCGCTGAGCAACGCCAAGGACGAGGAATCCCTGATCGCCGAGTTCAAGCACACGATCACCGCGGCGGCCGAGGTCCGCGACTCGACGGGTCTGGAGCCGGAGCTGCTGGACATCGGCGGCGGCTTCGCCTCCCCCTACCTCTCCCCCGGCGAACGCCCCGTCTACGGCGGCCTGCGCGCGGCGCTGGAGGAGGTCCTCGACTCGCACTTCCCCGGCTGGCGGAACGGCAGCCCCCAGGTCGCCTGCGAATCTGGGCGCTACCTCGTCGGCGACTGCGGCCGGCTCGTGTGCACCGTCACCAACGTCAAGGAGAGCCGCGGCGGCAGGTTCGTCATCCTGGACGCCGGCATCAACACGCTGGGCGGCATGTCCGGGCTCGGGCGGCTGCTGCCGGTCTCCATCGAGCTCGACTCCGCCGAGCCGGTGGAGCGGGCCAACCTCGTCGGCCCCCTGTGCACCCCGGGCGACATCCTCGGCCGCAACGTCTCCGTACCGGATCTGAACCCCGGGGACGTGGTGACCATCCCGAACGCGGGGGCCTACGGCATGACGGCCAGCCTGCTCATGTTCCTGGGCCGCCCGGCGCCCACGGAGATCATCATGCGGGGCGACCGGGTCGTCTCCTCATCCCACATCCTTTTCGTCCGCATGTACGCGTAGAACCACCGGCCTGCCCTGCAGGTACCCCATCGTCGGCTGTCCCGGATCAAGCGCCGCGGACAGGATCACTGCGGTTCATATGGAGAGTCAAACAGATGAGCCAGTCCGGAAACAGCGAATTCGAAGCCAGCGGCACCCCGACGACGAGCGCCGGACCAGCGGCGGCCTTCACACTTCGACTGGCGGGCCTCTCCATCGCGGAACGCCGGGCGTCCCTGATCGAACTGGTGAGCCGGACCACGCTCGACGTCATGAGCGCCGTGCTGCCCGGGCTGCTGGAGACGGTCTCCGCCGAGCAGACCTTCAAGGACATGGGGCTCGACTCTCTCGCGGCCGTCGAACTGCACGACCGGCTGGTCGCCGAGCTCGGCACCGAGCTGCCGATCGGCCTCGCCTTCGACCACCCGACGCCGACCGCCCTCGCCGGCTACCTGCTCACCGCATTGGGACTCGGGGAACGGGAGAGCGCCGAGATCACGGCCGCCGTCGGCTCCGACGAGCCCATCGCGATCGTCGGCATGGCCTGCCGCTACCCCGGCGGCGTGGCCACGCCCGAGGAGCTGTGGGACCTGATCACCGAGGGCCGGGAGACGGTTACGGGCTTCCCGACCGACCGGGGGTGGGACCTCGACCGGCTCTTCGACGACGACCCCGACTCCGGCAACACCACCTACGCGCGGGTGGGCCACTTCCTGCACGACGCCGCGGAGTTCGACGCGGCGTTCTTCGGGATCAACCCGCGTGAGGCCGTGGCGATGGACCCGCAGCAGCGGCTGATCCTGGAGACCTGCTGGGAGGCCGTCGAACGGGCCGGCATCAACCCCCAGACCCTGCACCAGAGCCGGACCGGCGTCTTCATCGGCGCCGAACCGCAGGACTACGGCCCCCGGCTGCACCAGGCGCCCGCCGACGTCGAGGGCTATCTCGTCACCGGCGCCGCGCCGAGCGTCGTCGCCGGCCGGGTCGCCTACACGCTGGGCCTGGAGGGGCCCGCGGTGACGGTGGACACCGCCTGCTCGGCGTCGCTGGTGGCCATCCACCTGGCCTGCCAGTCGCTGCGCACCGGGGAGAGCCCGCTGGTGCTCGCGGGCGGGGTGACCGTGATGTCCGCGCCGGGAACGTACACGGCCTTCAGCCGCCAGCGCGTCATCGCCGCCGACGGCCGCTGCAAGGCCTTCAGCTCCGACGCCGACGGCACCGGCTTCTCCGAGGGCGTCGGCGTGCTGCTGATGGAGCGGTTGTCGGACGCGGTGGCCGCCGGTCATCGGGTGCTGGGCGTGATCCGCGGGTCGGCGGTCAACCAGGACGGTGCCAGCAACGGGCTGACGGCGCCGAACGGTCCTTCGCAGGAGCGGGTGATCCGCCAGGCGCTGGCCAATGCCGGAGTGTCGGGCACGGAGGTGGACGCGGTCGAGGCGCACGGGACCGGGACGGCGCTCGGCGACCCGATCGAGGCGCACGCGCTGCTGGCCACGTACGGGCGGGACCGGGACGCGGCCGAGCCGTTGTGGCTGGGGTCGCTGAAGTCGAACATCGGACACACGCAGGCCGCCGCCGGGGTGGCCGGTGTGATCAAGATGGTGCTGGCGATGCGGCACGGGACGCTGCCGCGGACCTTGCACGTGTCGGCGCCCACGACCCATGTCGACTGGGAACGGGGCCAGATTCGGCTGCTGGAGCAGGCGCGGGAGTGGCCGCAGCCGGAGGACCGCCCGCGGCGGGCCGGGGTGTCGTCGTTCGGGGTGAGCGGGACCAACGCGCACGTGATCGTGGAGCAGGCTCCCGAGCCCCGGCATGACGCGCCCGGGGACGCCCCGGTGGTGTCGGGCACGGTGCCGTGGGTCGTGTCGGGGCGCGGTGAGGAGGCGTTGCGGGCCCAGGCCTCCCGGTTGGCCGATCATGTCGATGCCCGGCCCGAGGTGCCCGCGGAGGACGTCGGGCTGTCCCTGGTACGCGCCCGCGCGGCCTTCGAGGACCGCGCCGTGATCGTGGGCGCCGACCGGGAGGAACTGCTGAACGGCCTGCGCGCGCTGGCCGCCGGCGAGTCCGATCCCGCCCTGGTCACCGGTACGGCGTCGGGCCGGCGGGATGCGGTGCTGGTGTTCCCGGGACAGGGAGCGCAGTGGGCCGGGATGGGCGTGGAACTCGCGCAGGCCTCACCCGTGTTCGCCGCCCGGCTGGAGGAATGCTTCACCGAGATCCGGCGGTGGGTCGACTGGGACCCCGCCCAGGTGCTCGCCGACGCCGACGGGACCGGGCTGGACTCGATCGAGAGACTGCAGCCGGTCGCGTTCGCGGTCGGGGTCGCACTGGCCGCGCTGTGGGAGTCCGTCGGCGTCCGCTTCTCGGCGGTGGTGGGCCACTCACAAGGTGAGGTGGCGGCCGCGTGTGTGGCGGGGGTGTTGTCGCTGGCCGACGCGGTGCGCGTGGTCGTGCTGCGCAGCCGGTTGTTCGCCGCCGAACTGTGGGGACGCGGCGCGATCGCCGCCGTGGGTCTGCCCGCCGAGGTGGTCCGCGAACGGCTGGATGCCGGGTTGGAAGTCAGCGCGGACAACGGGCCGGCCTCATGCGCGGTGGCCGGGCCGGTCCAAGCGTTGGAGGAGCTGGTCGAGCGGCTGCGCGCCGAGGGGGTGCGGGCGCGGGTGATCGCGACCACGGTGGCCTCGCACTCGGTCATGGTGGAACCCCTGCGCGAGCGACTGCAGGAGATGCTGGACCCGATCGTGCCGGGGCCGGGCTGGATACCGTTCTATTCGACGGTGAGCGGCGGGGTGCTGGCGGGCACGGAACTGGGAGCGGAGTACTGGTTCGCCAACGCCCGCCGACCCGTGGACTTCCAAGGAGCGGTGCGGGCACTGCTGGCCGACGGCCACTTGACGTTCATCGAAGCGAGCCCCCACCCGGTGCTGGCGATGGCGGTGCAGGACATCCTGGACGCCACCGGCACGCCGGGAGCGGCGGTCGGGTCGCTGCGCCGCGGCGAGGGTGGCGCGGATCGGTTCGTTCGTTCGGTGGGTGAGGCGTTCGTCGCCGGTGTCAGCGTGGACTGGGAACGACTCCTCACCGGCGCAGGTGTCGAGCTTCCGACGTATGCGTTCCAGCATCGGCGTTACTGGCTGGAGTCCGCTCCGGTAGGGGTGTCGGACGCGAGCGGGCTGGGCCAGGCGCGAGTGGACCACCCGCTGCTCGCAGCGGCGGTGGACCTGCCCGACCACGGCGGCATGGTCCTGACCGGCCGGATCTCCACCGCCACCCACCCCTGGCTGGCCGACCACGGCGTGGGAGAAACCGTGCTCTTCCCCGGCACCGGCTTCGTCGAACTGGCCGTACGCGCTGGAGACGAGATCGGCAGTCCGGTGCTGGAAGAGCTGACCCTGGAAGCGCCCCTGATCATCGAGGGCGACGAAGCCGTCCAACTCCAGGTCGCCGTGGCCGCCGCCGACGAGGACGGCCGCCGCGAGGTGACCGTACACGCCCGCACCGGCCAGCACCCCTGGACCCGCCACGCCACCGGAACCCTCACCCAACCGACCGGCACCACCCACACCACCGACGGGCAATGGCCACCCACAGGGGCACAGACGGTGGACGTCTCCAGCCACTACGAAACGCTCGCCGAGGCCGGGTACGGATACGGTCCGGCCTTCCAAGGACTCAAACGAGCCTGGATCCGCGACAACGAAGTGTTCGCCGAGGTCGAACTCGACGAGCGGGAAGCCGCCGAAGCCGACCAGTACGGCATCCACCCCGCCCTCCTCGACGCCGCACTACACGCCACCGGCCTCATCGAACAGGCAGACGGGGTGGCGCTCCCGTTCGCCTGGAACGGGGTGGAGCTTCTCGCCTCCGGCGCCCAACGCGTGCGCGTCCACGCCCGGCCTACCGAGGACGGCGCCACCAGGATCAACATCGCCGACGCCACCGGAGCCCCGGTAGCGGTCGTCACCAGCCTGATCTCCCGCCCGCTGCCGGCCAGTGGACTGTCGTCACGACCCCAGCCCGGGCACGAGGCGCTGCATCGGGTGCAGTGGATCCCGCTGCCGGGCGACCTGCCGGGCCCCACCGCAGGCGACGTGGCGGTGGTGGGCGAGCGGTGGCCCGCTTTGGCCGCCGCCGAGTACGCGGACGTGGCGGCGCTGGGTGAGGCGGTCGCGTCCGGGCAGGCCCTTCCGGCCGCCGTGGTGATGCGCCTGCAGGCGGCGGCCGGCGGCCAGGACCCGTTGGAGGGGTTACGGCCGGAGCTGGACCGGGTCGTGGGTGTGCTGAGCGACTGGCTGGCCGACGAGCGACTGGCCGAGTCCCGGCTGGTGCTGGTCACCAGCGGCGCGGTGACGATTGACGCCGCCGGCGGCACCGTGGCAAACGGCAACACCGATGGTGGTGTGCTGATCGGCGCGGCCGTCTCGGGGCTGGTGCGTTCGGCCCAGGCCGAGAACCCCGGCCGGATCCTGCTGGTCGACCTCGACGACGCGGCCGAGTCGCTCACCAGCCTGTCCGCGCTGGTCGGGGTGGAGGACGAGCCGCAGCTGGCAGTGCGTGCCGGGCAGGTGCTGGTGCCCCGTCTGGCCCGCGCGGACACCTCCGGCGACCTTCCGACGCCCGCGGGGCCGGACGCCTGGCGGCTGGACTGCCCCGGCAAGGGCTCCCTCGACGGGCTCACCCTGATCCCGGCCCCGGAAGCCGAGCGGGAACTGGCCGCTGGCGAAGTGCGGGTGGACGTCCGCGCGGCCGGGCTGAACTTCCGCGACGTGGTCGTGGCGCTGGGCATGGTGCCCGAGCAGGGCGAGCCGATCGGCGGCGAGTTCGCCGGGATCATCGCCGAAGTCGGACCCGGGGTGGACGGGCTGCGGGCCGGCGACCGGGTGATGGGGCTGGGCGAAGCCGCGTTCGGTCCTCGGGTGGTGGTCGATCAGCGACTGGTGGTCGACCTGCCGGAGGGCTGGTCCTTCGCCCAGGGAGCCGGGGTGACGGTAGCGTACGCGACCGCCTGGTACGCCCTGGTCGACCTGGCCGGGCTCACCCGCGGCGAGCGGGTGCTGATCCACTCCGGTGCCGGCGGCGTCGGCATGGCCGCCATCCAGATCGCCCGTCACCTGGGCGCAGAGGTGTTCGCCACCGCCTCACCCGCCAAGCAGCACCTGCTGCGGGCGCTGGGCGTGCCTGAGGGACACATCTCCTCCTCCCGCGACCTCGACTTCGCCGACGCCTTCGCCTCCATCACCGGCGGCGAGGGGATGGACGTGGTGCTCAACTCGCTGGCCGGGCCGTTCACCGACGCCTCGCTCGACCTGCTCACCCCCGGCGGCCGGTTCATCGAAATGGGCAAGACCGACCGCCGCGACCCCGCCGACGTCGCGGGCACCCACCCCCACGTCCGCTATCGCAGCTTCGACCTGATGGACGCCGGACATGAGCGGATCGGCGGCATGCTGGCCGAGATGCTGGAACTGTTCACCAGCGGCGGGCTGGCGGCGCTCCCCGTGCGATGCTGGCCGGTCCAGCAGGCCCGCCAGGCCTTCCGGCACATGGCCCAGGCCCGCCACACCGGCAAGATCATCCTCACCATGCCACGCCGCCTGGACCCCGACGGCACCGTACTGATCACCGGCGGCACCGGCGGACTCGGCGCCATCCTGGCCCGCCACCTCGCCACCGGCCACCACGTCAAACACCTGCTCCTGGCCTCCCGAAGGGGAGAGCAAGCCCCCGACGCCGACCAGCTCCGCGCCGACCTGGAGACAGCAGGCGCGACGGTCGAGATCGCGGCCTGCGACCTGTCCGACCCCGGACACGTGGCCACCCTCCTCGACCGCATCCCCGCCGACCGCCCCCTCACCGCCGTCTTCCACACCGCCGGAGTGCTCGACGACGGCGTGGTCACCTCCCTCACCCCCGACAAGCTCGACCGCGTACTACGCCCCAAAGCGGACGCCGCCTGGCACCTCCACCAAGCCACCCGCCACCACGACCTGGCCGCATTCGTCCTCTACTCCTCCTCCGCCGCCACCCTCGACAGCGCCGGACAAGGCAACTACTCAGCCGCCAACGCCTTCCTCGACGCCCTGGCCACCCACCGCCA
>NZ_JBEXCR010000104.1:0-13437 GCF_040605375.1 Nonomuraea sp. NPDC005650 | reverse complement strand
GATCAGGGCACCCGAGGCCATCCACGGGGAATTCTCGTGGCCATCAGCCGGGACTCAACTGGCCGCCCACCAGGAGTCTTCCATGGCCGTCGGCAAAGCTGCGAACCTTTCGTGCGAGATTGGTCAAGGCCTCTCCTGGGAGAATCGGGGTGCGAATTGTGGCGGACCACATGTCGTCCGGATCCTCGCTCGGGTTTGGAAAGCGAAGGGTCCAGCGGAGATCTACCCAGTAACCAGAATGGATGGCTTCCAGCTGAAGATCAGCTCTATGGGACGCCCATGTCCGCGTTCCGCGCCACCCTCTGAAGTCGGTTACCAGGTTCTCGAGGAAGTCGGCGAGCCCATCTCCCATGATGGTCTCCACGGCTACCTCTGCGTGAAGCCCAGCTGACTCGGCCTGAGCAAGGAAGAACATCAAGGCGTCGTCGTATGGCCGCTCGCACTGCGCGAGCCTGATGAAGGTCACTCCTGGGCCTGGTATTTCGACCTCCGGAGTTGGACGTTCATCTGCCAAGCGCTCCACCATGACTGCTCCAACTCTGGTGCACGAGGGCGATCAGTTCCTGTGCCTGCACGAGATCACAGTGTTGCGCACCCCGCGCGCCGTTCGCTGCACTGAGATCATCCCGTCCGCTGTCTGCCCACTCACAGGGGAAAGAGCAAAGGGCGACTTGGATACGTCGATACCGCGTGGAGGATCTCACTTGCCTGGGCTCATGCGGTAGGCAACACTGCAGCGTGCACTCCCAAGAGCAAGCCAAGCAAATGGTCGGGGAGTTGAGTGGCCGGCTCCACACCGCATTGCGCGACGGTGGCCTCGCCGCCGAACCCGTCCTCGAACTTGCCTGCTTGCTGGAAGAATGGGGTGTGAGCACTCCGGCTACGCGGGAACTCCTTGAACGCCCCGTGGCCCATCAGACCCCGGCTGATTTGACCCGTCTGGGCGAAAGCCTTCTCCGCGACACCGGCTTCGAGCCGACTTTCCCCCTCGAACCGAGGATGTGGGATGTGCTTGTGCAGGCGCTGACGGTCGTGGAGCGCGACGTTCGAGCCGCGGGAATCACCGGAACGCTCCGATTGGTCACCCAGGACTGGGACGACAACGGTCATGCCTGGGTGGAGTTTCAGGGCGGTTACTGGAGTAACCACGGCACCAGCATCCCACCCAGTGCGGGAAGCGACTTTCAAGGGGCGCTTGCGTGCGTGGCCGATGCCACCCAAGAAGTGATCATGGAGCTGATCTGGAAGGTCTGGCCCATTTGTGCCAGGCACGATCGTGGCCTACGCGTTGGGCTGGAGCACGGGATCGCCGTTTGGCGGTGCACAGGCGATGGAACGCATACTGTCGCGCCAATCGGCAAGCTGACATGATCGCGTCGCGGCGTTCAGTGTTTGTACAGGATCGTGATTAGCCGGGGATCCACCAGCAGTAGAGCAGGTGATCGCTCTCTTTGGCCCGTCGCGCCAGCGCGACGAACTCCTTGACCAGATTGAGCACGTGGTCACCGTCGTGAAAGCTGGAGACATCTTCATTCATCCATCGCTGGGCCACTTCGGGCAGGCGGTCGTCATCGACCTCGGCCAGTGCGTCGCGGACGCTCACCGAGAGTTCTGCGATCTCTGGTCCCTCGCGATAGGGGGAGTCCTCCGGCAGCGCTAGCCATTCGTCTTCGGTCTTTGGAGCCCCTTCGGGCGGCGGGTACAAGGTGATGGTCTCGACGAGGTCGTTCGAGTAGGGGATGCCCTTGATGACGGCCACGAGTTCGCCGAAAGATCCGGTGGGATCGATCCACTTGGTTTCCACGACGTCGAACGCTGGAGCGTCGGGGAGAGGTTTGGCCGGTGCCCGTAACTGGCTCGGTCGCCAGGTTGCGATGGCGCGATCGGGGGCGCGGTAGTAGTCGTGCATGGCGCTCATGCGTGCGCTCCTGTCGACGACGGCATGACCGTGAGTCGGGCCGATGACAGGTTACGGGTGCGGGGATGCGAGTGGAAGTTCGGGCAGGCGGCCGCTATCCGGATCGTCGATCGCCCCGAACCATCAGCGGAGGCCGGCCCACACGTGGCGATCGTTGGGCTGCACCTGCGCGCCGGCGTGGCGCTGGGTCGGCGGGCTTGCTGGGTACGGCGGGTGCGACGGTCGGCGTGGCGGCCCGGTGCTGCTGCCGCCCGGGACCGGCCCCAGGCCGCGTGCCCGGGCGGTGGGCATGCGACAGGCCACTGTACGGCGGCGCGGCGCGCCGCCGCTTGATCCCTACAAGAAGTATTCGGCAGTGCTCGGGCTATGTTTCGTGTCCTGTCTCGCTTGATCGCTTTCTGCGCCTGCTCGTGGCGTTATCGATGCTTCGGGGGAGGCTTGGGTGGCATTGGTGGAGTTGAGCGTCGCGGAGCAGCGCTATCACGCGGTGATCGAGGTGTTGTCCGGAGCGAAGGTCACCGACGTGGCCGGCCGTTACGGGATCTCGCGGCAGTCGGTGCACTCCTGGGTGCGCCGGTATCAAGACGGCGCCCTGGCCGCGCAGGCCGACCGCCCGCATGCGCCGAAGCCCCATTCGATGCAGACCCCGGCCGCTGTCGAAGCGCTGATCTGCGAGCCGCGGCGGGCTCCCCATCCTCCGGGAGCACATGGACACCCACGTACAGGACGAGCCAGGCGCTCTTGTGTTCTCCGCGGCCAAGGGCGGGCCGATGCGCCGCAGCGGCTTCAACACCCGCACTCGGTGGGTGGATGTCGTCACGGAGATGGGCCTGGCGGGGCTCCATTTCCACGATCTGAGGCACACGGGCAACACGCTGGCCGCAGAGTCCGACGCGGGGCTCAAAGATCTCATGGCACGCATGGGACACGACAACGTCCGAGCGGCCATGATCTACCAGCACGCCGTCAGGGGAGCCGACGAGGCAACCACCAACGCCATCGATCGGCAACTCGAATCGCGCGACGATGATGACGACAAGGGCGCGCTGGTCCCCATAGGGCGATCAAGAGCTAATGGCCCGCGAAGATCGAATCAGTCCGGAAACAACCAAGGCCCGGGTCGCGGTTCATGTCCCCACCTGGGCTTTCACGATGAGAGCGGGTGACGGGAATCGAACCCGCGCTGTCAGCTTGGGAATTCTTTCAAGATCACGGTACCTGAGCTGGCGAAACGTTGACCTGAGCGGATGTCGGTCGAGTAGCTGTGAGTCCCCGTGGGTCTCTGCTGATCGCTCTACGAACGGGCACGCAACGGGCACGCGGCTTGTGGCACCGGTCTCGTTCCGCAGTCAGATCATGATCGGGTATTCGGAGCGCCTGCTGCGCCGCTTGATCTAACATCGTCGCCGTGGTGTCGTGGGCCAGAAGGTATCGGTCAGGTGACTACGTTCCCGTGTGGAATGAGATGCGTGCTTTCGGGTCGGCTGGAGTGTCGGCGAGCCTACGCGAGGATGCCGAGGACGTTGCCCGAGAGACCATGCGGCGTGTGGCTGTCAATGCTGATGTGTTGGTGGACCGGCTTTCGTCTGCGGGGTACAGGTTCGCCTGCCCTGATGCGATCCGGCAGCCGCCGACGACGGATGATTTTGACGCCATCGCCAAGGCCGAGACCCTCATTGGCCACCTCCCGGTAGCGCTTCGCGCCTGTCTGGAGGTGGTGGGTGTGGTTGATCTATGCGGAGATGGAGGCTCGCTGCTGCCCCACGTCCGTTACCACGAGCCGCCAGGGAAGTCTTGGGACTGCGGCCCGGACCCCCTGGTTCTTCACTCGGGCATGATGCTGCAGGACATGTTGGATTCGGCTGTGGGAGACCTCAGCCTGGGCTGCGCGTGTACAGATCCGGAAGAAGACGAACAGTGCGGGTTCCATGAAGACGGCTTCTTCTTCGACATCGCACCCGATGTGGCAGCCAAGGCGAACTACAGCGGAGGAGGTCACGGTGTCCGTCTGCCGGACGCTAACCCCGACCCATTGGTCGAGGGCACGACCGCGGGGCCGATTTCGTTCGTCGAATACCTACGCTGCTCGCTCTCCTGGGGAGGATTCCCCGGCTACCGTGATCGGCCTGCACACGTTCCGGTGCCCGAGTTCGTCGGGCGGCTTAGCAGCCGACTACTGGAGTTCTAAGCGCGGGAGAGAGATCACGCCCGTAAACTGGCTCTTTGCTGTGAGAGCGGGTGACGGGAATCGAACCCGCGCTGTCAGCTTGGGAACTGCACGGATCGCGGCACGCGAGGGCTCTGAGCTGGGCGGAAGCCTGGTCTGGAGTGACCGTGGTTGACCCCTCGTTATCCTTTCTAATTGCACGCTAATTGCACGGCGATCAGCTCCCGGCCTGGGGTTTCTCGCGCGACGCGCGCACCCTGCCCCCCGATCATCCCGTTTGCCGTCGACCCGCCGGAAGGGGAAGCGGACCGGCCCTGGTCTGCTCGGCTTGTCCCGGGTCGATGGCGGGCGGGATGATCAGGCTTCCACCTCAGCCACCTACGGCCCAGGCATCCAGCGCGGAGATCATCCCGGAGCCGGAGTCCCCCCGCCGGAAGCCTGTCCGGGCTTCGAAATGACAACTGTCTGCACGAACTTGTCGTGAAGACACTGGCGACGGTTATCCATGCCGATCCAACTAAGATCAGCAAGGGCTAGCAGCCAGCCGATGAAAGGAATTAATGGGGCGCCGAGAAATAAGAGTGCACGGATCATGGCTTGGCCGAGTGTCGGGGACTGGCCGGTGGCCAGCGAAATGACCTTGATGTTCAACAGTCGCTTTCCAAGCGTTTGTCCCCAGCGTGCGTGCGCTAGGCCGTAGTACGAGACGCCGAGGAGAGTCTGAGCGAGGACAAACGCCCAAACAGCGGGATTGCTGCCCCAAGGGTTCGTAATCGAGGAGTCGTCGTCGAGCATTGAGTAACCCGGGATGACGGCCACCATGGCGAGGCTTAGCAGCGCGAAAACAACCGTATCGATGATGCTGGCCGCGAGTCGGCGAAGAAGCCGTGCCGTCGGATGGTCGATCAGGGGGTGGGGCTCGGTCACGCGGTTAGTGTGCCGTATCGGGCAGGAAAGCGGAAAGTGGGCGTTGAAGACCTACCGCCTACAGATTGCGCTGGCAGAACCGCAGTAGCGGCCCGAGTGGCGGGCGCGCGCGAGAACGGCCCCCAGGCCGCACGCGCAGCGTGCGGCCCGCAAGCTCGGGCCGCGCGACGGCGCGTGCGCCGTCGCCTTGATACCTAAAAGAGCTATTCGGCAGTGCGCTGGTTGTGCCTGGTGGCTTTGGGGGCCTCGGCGATGAGTTCGACGAGGTCGGCTATGAGTTTCGGGCTTGCGGCGATGGTTGCGTGGGCGCTCATGGTGTGGGGGCTGCCGTCGAGGTCGACGACCGCGGCTCCGGCTTCACGGGCGATGATGACGCCGGCGGCGGTGTCCCATGGGTTGTTGGTGAGCATGATGTTGGCGTCGATCTTGCCGTCTGCGACCCAGGCGAGATCGATCGCGGCTGAGCCGAACATCCGAATGCGCTGGACGCGTGCGGCTAGTTCCTGGGTCAGGGCGAGACGGGGTCGGTTCCGTTCGTGGGCATCCTTGCCTACGGCATAGTCGCCGATGGCCACGATGGCGGTTTCCAACTCGCGAGCATCGCTCACTCGAATGTCGGATCCGTTGGCTTGAGCGCTTGCCCCTTCGGCTGCTGTATAGCGGATATCGAGGAACGGGAGATCGATGACTCCGAGCGTGGGCATGTCCTTGTCGATCAGCCCGAGAGATACACCGCACAGTGGGATGCCGTGCAGGAAGTTAGCTGTTCCGTCCAGCGGGTCGAGTGCCCACATCAGGCCGTCACCCATGCGGCTGACGCCCTCTTCTTCACCGAGGAACCCGATCTCAGGTGTCTCTCGCGACAGGAATTCGCGTACGGCGTGTTCTACGGCGTAGTCCACTTCTGTCGCCATGTCACGGTCACCTTTGGCGGTGACGACACCGGGAGTCTTGGTTTTGATGATGTCGCTGGCGATTGATACGGCGCGTTCGGCGATGGGAAGAAGCGTTCGAGCGTCGATGGTCATACAGGTTTGCTCCGCTCCCACATATCCTTGAACACCTGGTCGAAGACGGGGAACAATCCCTCCGCGGCGGTGTTGTCTTTGATCACGAAGGTTGGCGAGTCGACACCGCGGGACTGCGGTAGGTACGGCTGGACCACGCAGAGCGCCCGGTCCACGATCAGCAGGTTGAAGCGGATCGTCTCGTCGTAGACGTGGAGTTCGAGGCGCTGGGCCGAGGTGGTGTCGAGTCGATCGCGCAGCCTGGTCAACATGGTGATGTTGAGTGCTGTGAGGGTCGTCAGAGTGCTGTCGGTGTAGTGCTCTTCTGCTTCGCGAGCGCGGATCGCCTGGCCCTTGGGGTCGAGGAAGAGGCAGCGGATGCGGGTGCCGGAGTCCAACAGGCGCCTGAGCTGGTGGTCCGGGTAGCTCTGGCAGATGATGTTGAGCGACAGGCCCGCCGCGTTGACCTCCTTCGCACTGTCGAACATCGTCGACGGGGGATACGCGGATGAGAAGGCGGAGGGGCTGCTGAAGACGGCCGTTACGTCGGCCATCTGCGGCATCGCGCAGGCTGCAACCTCGGGGCCGGCGCTTTGGGCTGGCTCTGGCTCCGTTCTCGGCGTGGGGACTTTGACGGCGTTCGTGGAGAACAGCTCACGTGCCGACTTGCCGGGGAACATCGCTTCCAGGACGCGGCAGTGGCCGGAGTAGGGCAGGCCCTTGAGTTCGCCGGTCAGCCATCGATGGAGCTGAGCGCGGCTCGGCCAACCACCCTGCAACGACGGGTCCGCCTTTTTGGCGGCTTTGTCGTACTCCTTACAGAACGTGCTGTAGGTCTGCCAGTGGCGTTGCGTCAGGAGGGACTTCAACAGGATCGGCTGTTCAGTCATGATCCGCGCCTCGGGCTGGGGTGCCATACAGGCCCAGGTTAGCGACAGAGACGGGCTCGGACGAGACAAAGAGGAGACGAACGGAGACGAGTCGATCACAGACGGTACTCGCGGGCGATCGAGACGTGACAGTTCCTCGGGCAATCCTCGTCGCATGACTGCGCGATGTGACTCTTGCTCGGGACGGGGCTGGAAATACGTCAGCCTTCGCCGGGCCGTTGTGGCGGCTGAGAACCCGGGTGGAGACGCCTCGGAGGACAGGCACCAGGACGACTGCTGGCGGTGCAACGGGACCGGAGAGGCGGGTGCGCTGTCGTGACGATGGACACCGACTGTTTCAGCTTCCATGTCGCTTCGCCGCAACCGGATCACATGCGCTTGGTCTGGCAAGAGCCCCACAAGGCGGAGGACCTGGTCCGGGTGACCGCCTACACCTGTGACTGCAAGGACACGGTCTACGAACTGTGCCATGCGGCGGGCCACTCCTTCATCCGCCGGACTCGGCGAAGGGCCGGGGCAACGCAGGTCCATGAGACGTACCGATGGCTGCGCAAGGAGGCGCAAGGCGTCTGGATAGCCCTTCTCGAAGGTCGGGCCCGATAAGCGGGCGCGGCGAGGGGTGCGGAGGGGTGCCCATCTCGTCGTGCCTTGGGTTGGTGGGGGACTGCTGTCGCGCAGTCAGACAGTCCCTCACCAGTCCGTACGGTTCCTGTGCGCGAGGAGGAGACAGACCGCGATGTCGGGGGCCGGTCTCAAGGACCTGATGGCCCGGATGGGGCACGACAACGTCAGGGCAGCCATGATCTACCAGCATGCGGTCAGGGGCGCTGACCAGGTGATCACGAATGCCATCGATCAGCAGCTCAAGCAGCACGACGATGACGGCTCGGCGGGTGAACTGGCTCCCGTGGGCTAATTGCACGCTAGTTGCACGGAAGATCGAAAAGAGCCTCAGAAACGATCAAAGCCAGGTCGGGAAGCCATCCCTGACCTGGCTTTTCATAGTGAGAGCGGGTGACGGGAATCGAACCCGCGCTGTCAGCTTGGGAAGCTGATGTTCTGCCATTGAACTACACCCGCGTGCGGCTCGAAGCCGCGTCCCCCACTGTAGCGGAAACTTGGCGTACAACAGCAATCCCAACCCCCCAGAGTTTCCGATCGGGCGGTAAGTTGCTCACCGTGCTGCTATCTGACCGTGACATCCTTGCTGAGCTCGAAGCCGGCCGACTCGGGCTTGATCCGTTCGACCTGGAAATGATCCAGCCCTCCAGCATCGACGTGCGGCTTGACCGGTTCTTTCGGGTGTTCGAGAACCATCGGTACCCGCACATCGATCCCTCGGTGGAGCAGCCGGATCTTACGCGGATGGTCGAGCCCGACGGGGATGAGCCGTTCATCCTGCATCCGGGGGAGTTCGTGCTGGCCTCCACCTATGAGGTGGTGACGTTGCCGGATGATCTGGCGTCGCGGCTGGAGGGGAAGAGCTCGCTGGGGCGGCTCGGGTTGTTGACGCATTCGACCGCGGGGTTCATCGATCCGGGGTTCAGCGGGCATGTCACGTTGGAGCTGTCGAACGTGGCCACGTTGCCGATCAAGCTCTGGCCGGGGATGAAGATCGGGCAGTTGTGCGTGTTCCGGCTCAGTTCGCCCGCCGAGCACCCGTACGGGTCCGAGAAGTACGGGTCGCGGTATCAGGGGCAGCGGGGGCCGACGCCGTCCAGGTCGTTCAGGGACTTCCATCGGACCAAGGTCTGATATCTAGAGGTCCCCCGGTACGTGGGCAAAAAAGATCCCAAAGTACCCTCTGTCCCGGGTGTTGCACAACATACGCAGGGTAACCAGTAGGAGAAGGGGACATGAAGTTCGCATTTCGCCTGGTAGCCCGTACCCTTTCCACGGACCATCCCCGCACATCTGGAGAACGACGTGCGCCTGCGTCTCACGCCACGTGAGGACAGCTACTACGACCTGTTCGCAGACTCCGCGAACAACCTGGTCACCGCATCCCGTTTGCTGGTAGAGATCATTAGTGACGGATCGGACAGGGAAGCCCTGGCCGAGAAGATGCGTGCTTGCGAGCACGCCGGGGACGAACGCACCCACGCGATCATGAACCGGCTGAATGAGAGCTTTATCACTCCGTTCGACCGTGAGGACATCTACCGACTCGCGTCCAACCTCGACGACGTGATGGACGCCATGGAGGCGGCCTCCGACCTCATCGTCCTGTACCAGCTCGACCATCTCCCGAAAGACGTGGTCAGGCAGGTCGAGGTGCTGGAGCGGGCCGCCGAGCTGACCGCCGAGGCGATGCCGCGGCTGCGGTCCATGAAGAACCTCAACGAGTACTGGATCGAGGTCAACCGCCTGGAGAACCAGGGTGACCAGGTCTACCGGCGGCTGCTGGCCAAGCTGTTCAGCGGCGAGTACGACGCGCTCACCGTCATGAAGATGAAGGAGGTCGTCGACGCCCTCGAAGAGGCGGCCGACGCCTTCGAGCACGTGGCCAACACCGTCGAGTCGATCGCGGTCAAGGAAAGCTAGGCCCAGTAGTGGACCTCACGCTCGCCCTCGTCATCGGCGTGGTCGTCATCTCTTTGGTGTTCGACTACACCAACGGGTTCCACGACGCGGCGAACGCCATCGCAACCTCCGTCTCGACCCGGGCCCTGACCCCCAGGGCCGCGCTGTTCATGGCCGCCGCCATGAACTTCATCGGCGCCCACCTGGGCACCCAGGTCGCGCAGACGGTCGGCAAGGGGATCATCGACGCTCCGAACGGCTCACACGGACTGGTCGTCGTGGCCGCGGCGCTCATCGGAGCGATCTCCTGGAACCTGATCACGTGGTACTTCGGCCTGCCCTCCTCCTCCAGTCACGCGCTCATCGGCGGACTGGTGGGCTCCGCCCTGGCCTCGGCCAGCGTGGTGCACTGGGACGGCGTGGTCGAGAAGGTCGTCATCCCGATGGTGCTGTCGCCACTGGTCGGGTTCACGCTGGCGGCCTTGATCATGATCGCAATTTACTGGATCTTCCGCAACAGCCAGCCCGGCAAGACCAACCGGGGCTTCCGCTACGCGCAGACCGTCTCGGCCGCCGCCATGGCGCTTGGGCACGGGCTGCAGGACGCGCAGAAGACCATGGGCGTCATCTTCCTGGCGCTCACCGTCGGCGGGCTCGCCGCGCCGTCCGACCCCATCCCGCAGTGGGTCATCCTGGCCGCCGCGGGGGCGATCTCGCTGGGGACGTACGCGGGCGGCTGGCGCATCATGCGTACGCTGGGCCGGCGCATCATCGCGCTCGACCCGCCCCAGGGCTTCGCCGCGGAGTCCGCGGCGGCGACGGTCCTGTACGTGGCGGCCATCGGGTTCGGGGCGCCGATCTCCACCACACACACGATCACCACGGCGATCATGGGTGTGGGGGCCACCAAGCGGCTCAGCGCCGTACGGTGGGGGGTCGCCGGGAACATCGTGACCGCCTGGATCCTGACCATTCCGGCAGCCGCCCTGGTGGCCGCCCTCTCCTACTTCATCCTTCACGCGGTGGTGGAGTAGCGGCCTCCCCGGAGGGCGCGTACATCACGTCCACGTCCCAGCGGTTGAAGCCGAGGGACTCGTACAGCCTGATCGCCGCCGTGTTGGCCTCGTCCACGTACAGCATCGCCTGGGCGAGGCCGCGCGAGCGCAGGTGGCACAGCCCGGCCAGGGTCAGCGTCCTGCCCAGGCCGGTGCCCTGCTGCGTGGGGTCGACGCCCACGACGTAGACCTCTCCCAGGAGCTCGTGGCCGTGGGCGGAGGAGCCGTGGATCTTCGTCCAGTGGAAGCCGGCCAGCCGGTCGCCGCGGAAGGCCAGGAAGAACCCCTCCGGGTCGAACCAGGGCTCCTCCTCGCGGCGGAGCAGGTCCTCCATCGTCCAGGCGCCCTGCTCGGGGTGGTGGGCGAAGGCGGCGGCGTTGACCTTGAGCCAGGCCTCCTCGTCCTGGCCCGGTACGAACGTGCGCAACTGCACCCCATCGGGCAGGGCGGAAGCCTCAAGCGGGGCGAAAAGGGAGCGGCGCATCTGCCAGAGCGAGCGCACCCGCTCGAAGCCGAACGTGGCCGCCAGCGCCCCGGCGCCCGGGTGGTCGCCGTGCGCCCACAGCCGCGGGTGCCCGTCCGCCAGCTCCATGACCGCGCTCAGCAGGCGCGCGCCGTGTCCGCTGCGCCGGTGGCCGGGGTGGATGACGAGCTCGGCGCTCGGGCCCTCGACCTCGTCCGTCGGGTCGACGTGGGCGTAGCCCACCAGCGTGCCGTCCGCCTCCAGGAGCAGGGACCGGGCCTGCGGGTCGCCGCCGTAGCGGAGATGGAGCATCACGTGCTCGTTGAGCGGGCGGACGCCGTCGGCCTCCGTCGCAGCCTCCACCAGGTCGAGCACCTCGGCGATCTCGCCGTCATCGAGCCGTCCCCTGACCTTCACATGCTCACCCACTGGCCCTCCTTCGCCGTGAGCGATCATCGTTCGCCCACAGAACGAACTCTAGGCGTATGACTGGCAAATAACGCCATGTGACAACCTGGCAAATCGTTACCTTTGCGCCATTGGCTGCATAGGTTCCCAACGTAACGTCTAGGGCCATGACCTCTCGTTCTTTCCTCCGGCTGGCGCTGGCCGGAGCCGTGGCCTCGGGTGCGGTGCTGCTCGCCACGCTCCCGGCGGACGCGAGCAAGGCCCCTCGTACGGTGCCCGTACGGTTGCTCGCGCTCAATGACTTCCACGGCAACCTCGAACCCCCCACCGGCTCCTCCGGCCGCATGGTGGACGAGAACGGCCAGACCGTGGACGCCGGCGGTGCCGCTTACGTCGCCACGCACATGAAGGCGCTGGCGAACAAGAACACCATCGCCGTGGCCCAGGGCGACCTCATCGGGGCGACGCCGCTGATCTCGGCGGCCTACCACGACGAGCCGTCGGTCGAGTTCATGGACAAGCTGGGGCTCAAGGTGGCCGCGGTGGGCAACCACGAGTTCGACGAGGGCTACGCCGAGCTGCGGCGCATCATGGACGGCGGCTGCCACCCGGTGGACGGCTGCTCGCCCGCCGGCCCGTGGAAGGGCGCGAAGTTCGACTACGTCGGCGCGAACGTCCTGTTCAAGAACCGCAACGAGAAGACCGACGCGCTCGCCGCCCTCGGCGGCTCGAACTCGGCGCAGGTCAAGCAGGTCCTGTCGGACTGGGGCGTGCCCGCGCTGCCGCCGGTCAGCATCAAGTGGATGAACGGCGTGCCGGTCGGCTTCATCGGCCTCGTCACGCAGACCACGCCGAGCATCGTCACGGGCGAGGGGATCAAGGATCTCAAGTTCGTGGATGAGGTGAAGGCCGCGAACGTCGCCTCGAAGCTGCTCAAGCTCGTCGGGGTGAAGGCGCAGGTCGTACTCATGCACGAGGGCGACCAGGTGAACGCGGGCCAGTCGCCCGACGCGTGCAGCGCCGTCCCCGGGGCGGGCAACCGCATCGCCACGCAGGTGGACCCGGAGATCGACATCGTGCTCAGCGGGCACTCGCACCAGGCGTACCTGTGCAAGGTCAAGGACCCGGCGGGCAACGACCGCGTCTACTCGCAGGGCGGCTCGTTCGGGCGGGTCATCACGCAGGTGGACCTGAACGTGAACCTCAAGACGCGGGACATCGAACGCTCCTCGGTCGTCGCCGACAACCACGTCGTGACCCGGACGGTCACTCCGGATCCCGAAATTTCGACGTTCGTGCAGACGTGGAAGGACCGCGTCGCGCCCGTCGCGAACAAGGCCGTCGGCAAGATCACCGCTGACATCACGAACACGGCCGCGCCGTCCGGCGAGTCCGCGCTCGGCGACCTCATCGCCGACAGCCAGCTCGCCGCCACGAAGACCGGCGGCAACGCCCAGATCGCCCTGATGAACCCGGGCGGCGTGCGGGCGTCCCTGACGTACGCGACGTCCCCGGCGAACGAGGGCGACGGCGTCGTCACGTACGGCGAGGCGTTCACCGTGCAGCCGTTCAACAACCTCATGCAGGTCGTCACGCTGACGGGCGCCCAGCTCAAGACCGTGCTGGAGCAGCAGTTCACCGGTGGGCCCAACAACCAGGCGTTCACCAAGATCCTGCAGCCGTCGTCGAACTTCACCTACACCTACAGCCGGAGCGCCGCCTGGGGCTCCAAGGTGTCGAACATGAAGATCGACGGGGTGCCGGTGACGGACACGCAGTCGATCCGGGTCGCGGCCAACAACTTCCTCGTGGGCGGCGGCGACGCGTTCGCCGCCTTCAAGGACGGCACCGACCTGTGGAGCGGGCCGCTGGACATCGACGCCTTCGTCGAGCAGCTCGGCAAGGACAACCCCATCGCCCCGCCCGCCACCAACCGGATCACCGCCGTCGACTGACGCCGCTTTCCCTCCGGCCCGCCCGTTTCCCTTCTCTTCTAGTGGTTGTCGCAACACCCCAGTTGAGGGGATGCGATGGACTTCGAGATTCGGGAGGACCGGGAACGTACTCGGGGGCGCAGGG
>NZ_JBEXCR010000103.1:0-13680 GCF_040605375.1 Nonomuraea sp. NPDC005650 | reverse complement strand
GATCAGGGCACCCGAGGCCATCCACGGGGAATTCTCGTGGCCATCAGCCGGGACTCAACTGGCCGCCCACCAGGAGTCTTCCATGGCCGTCGGCACACGAAATGCCCAAGAATGCCGCCCAGTGTTATGCCGTATCAGGTGCCGACGAGCATCCAACGAGCAACCATGGGGCGGACGGCATCCCTTGATCGTCCCTACTTTGCATTCGATTGGCGAGCTGGAGCTGGTTTGATCTGGCACGTGACGGCTCCGCTGTGCTGTCGACGGCCTGAGCGCCGCTGTGCACCGTGCCGGTTTCGATCACTGATACAGAGCGATTCGTCGACGTGACCATACGTCGACGAGGCAGGCTTAGCGAAGTCCTCCACGAGTGTTGACGTGCCTCTTGACCTGCATGGACGGGTTTCGGCCGGGGCAGGTGGTGCACGTCAAGCCGTTACTCAAGGTTCGCGCATCCCAGATCACATCCGTGTGACACAACTCACATCGCTGCCTCTGTGGGGAAAACGATGTCCTCTGACAGGGCATTTGACCAGTGCGCATGCCGATGCGAGCTGACGTTCCCTTACTGGTGGTGTCGGGTAAGTAACACTCCCGTCGTTGACCGATCTTCGTTTCTCGATCACATTCCTCTTGATCGTCCTTATGTCTGCTTTAGGTGGCTGGCGGCCCTCTTGCCCGGGGTCTGCGTCAGCGTGCCGTGAAGGGGTTCGGGATGCGCGGTCGTGGTCTGCGGATGTGGTTGGTGGCCTTGGTGGTCAGCCTCGTGTCGCTGGTGCTGATCTCCAGCGTGGGCGTGCCTGATCAGCTGATACAGCAGGCGGCGGCAGCCGCGCCGGATCCAGAGCAGTCAGTGGATGCCCGGCCGGTGCCGGAGCGGAAGGTGATCAAGGGGGCGGAGGAGTCCGCGCCGAAGGTCACTTCGAAGAAGCCGGTGTGGCCAAAGCCAGGCAAGGCCGAGGTGAACGTGCCGGCGGTGGGCAAGCTGGCCGATGCCGGGTCGCTGCCGGTTCGAGTGGGCCAAGCGCCGGGTGCCGGGCTGGACAAGGTGACGGTGGAGACGCTGGCGCCGGAAACCGCCGCGAAGCTGGGCGGGGTGGGCGTGGCCGCGCGGCTGGTGCGAGCTGATGGCGGGACGGCGCCGGGCAAGGTACGGGCGGCGTTCTCCTATGCCGATTTCCGGGACGCCTACGGGGGGCAGTTTGTCAGCCGGTTGCAGGTGGTGCGGCTGCCCGCGTGTGTGTTGCAGGTGCCGCGGCCGCGGACGTGTGTGGTGCGGCCGACGGTGGTGCCTTCGACCAACGACCTGAAGACGGGCACGCTGACCGCTGAGGTGGAGGCGACGTCGGCCGACGCCGCCCCGGCGGAGGTCAAGCCGCTGGCCCTGGGCAAGGACCGCAAGGCGGGCGCGGCCAAGGCGTCCGAGCAGGTGCTGGCGGCGCAGCTGGCGGCCGGGTCGGTGTATCTGCTAGCAGGCAACCTGACCGGGCCGGACGGCAACTGGGGCGCCACGGACCTGAAGCCGTCGGGCGCCTGGCAGGCGGGCACGTCCGGGGGCGGGTTCGACTACGACCTGCCGCTGCCGGAGCCGCCGTCGGCGGCCGGGAACGGCCCGGACCTGTCGTTGCAGTACGACGCCTCGTCGGTGGACGGGCAGGGCGCGTGGACCAACAACCAGACCGGGGTGGTCGGCGCGGGCTGGGATCTGAGCGCGGGGTTCATCGAACGGCGCTACCGCCGTTGCCATGTGTACACCTACTACGACGAAACGTCCGAGCTGGTATGGATCGCCGAGGAGAGCAAGCCAGGCGGGGCGTTGTGCTGGGAGTCGCCGGACGACAACGACGACGATGCCACCACCACCGACAGATCACAGTCGGAGCTGGTGCTGAGCGCGGGTGGCCGGTCGGCGCAGATCGTCAAGGACCGCACCTCAGGGGCGTGGAAGACGGTCCCGGACTTCGGCTGGAAGATCGAGCAGGTCGCCGGCGGCGCGGACGGCAACCCGTACTGGAAGATCACTGATCAGAGCGGGCAGGCCTGGCGGTTCGGCTACACCAAGGACGCCCAGTGGCAGGTCCCCTACGTCGGGGACGAGAGCGGTGAGCCGTGCTTCGACCGGTACTGGAACAACTTCATCCCGCCCACCTGCACCGGGGTGTGGCGGTGGAACCTGGACCAGGAGGTCGACCGCAACGAGAACGTGATCGACTACTCCTACACCCGGGAGAGCAACTACTTCTGCCTGCCCTCCTGCACCGACGAGGTCTACCAGGTGCTGCCCTACGACCGGGGCGGGTTCCTGACCTCGGCCGCGTGGGGCCACAACACCCAGGTTGCCGGCAGTACACCGACCGCGCGCACCACCTTCACCACCGCCGCCCGCCCGAACGAGGACGTGCCCACCGACCTGAACTGCACCCAGCAGGCGGGCTGCACCAACGACGCGATCGCCTTCTACACCACCCGCCGGCTCACCTCGGTGCTCACCGAGTCGCGCAACCCCACCTCAGGGGTGTGGGATCCGGTTGACCGGCTGGACTTCGCGCACACGTGGATGTACCAGCGCACCGACCAGGGCCTGCCGTTCGACCCGGCGATGTGGCTGGACACGGTGCAACAGACCGGCCTTGCCACCAGCCCGCAGGTGATGCTGCCACCGCTGGACTTCGACGCGGTGATGCTGGCCGGAAAGATGGACTACATCAACAACTCCGACTGGGTCGATCAGGTGTCCTGGCGGATGGTGCCACGCATGGCTGCCGTCAAGAACGGGATGGGCGGCCGGGTCGAGGTCACCTACGGCCAGGCCGACCCATGCGGCGGCGGCAAGGGCCGCGACGGCAGCAACTATCTGACCGACCAGGTGGGCGACTGCTACCAGATCGACATGGGCAGCGATCCCGAATCCGGCTACGAGGCCTGGACCCGCTACTACAAGCAGCTGGCCACCAAGGTCGTCGAGCGGGACATGGTCGCCGGCTCGCCGGACATGGTGCACAGCTACGAGTTCCTCGGCAGCCCGCGCTGGACGAATCCCGTCCAGTTCGCCGAGCCCGAGCACGCCCCGGACGGCACGGACTGGCGCGGCTACAGTCAGGTCCGCACCGTTGAGGGCTCGGGCACCGACCCGTCCGCCTACTCGGTCAGCACCCGGACGTTCCTGCGCGGCTCCGGACAGAGCGTCACCGACTTCGACGGCACCGCCATCACCGACGCGCCGCTCCTGCAGGGCCAGGTGCTGCAGGAGCAGACGTGGCAGATGACCTCGCTCAGCCCAGGCGCCTACACCGAGGTCGACTCCACCCGGTGGGAGTACACGCTGCAGACCACCGGCAACGGGCCCGGCACCATGGACCCCGCCTACGTGCTGCAGACCCGCGAGCGCTCCCGGCAGAAGGTGACGGGCGGAACCTGGCGCTACACCGACGAGAAGACCGCCTACAACGCCGACGGCCTGCCGATCAAGGTCAACGACTACGGGCAGGACGGCGTCGCAGGCGACAACTCCTGCGTCACCACCACCTATGCCCGCAACGCCGACTCCGGGCAGTGGCTGACCGACTTCCCGTCCGTGGTGGAGAAACGCTCCGGCGACGACTGCACGGCCGGCACTCTGATCGGCAAGACGATCACCCTGTACGACGCGGGCAGCGACCCGGCCACGAACAAGCCGAGCGACGGCAACCCCACCGAGGTGCGCGCCTACGCAGCCGCCAGCACTGTCTCGACTACCAAGGCTACCTTCGATGACTACGGCCGGCCACTGAGTGTGAGCGACCCGCTCAACAAGACCACCACGACCACCTACACCCCGACCGTTGGCTGGCCCAAGGACGGCATCACGGTCACCAACCCGCTCGGCCACACCGTCACGTCGCGCCTGTCGCATACGCTGGGCGAGCCAGTCTCCGTTGTGGATGCCAACGGCAAGACCACCGAGATCGACTACGACGGTTTGGGCCGTACCACCGCGTTGTGGGAGCCGGGCCAGCCGCGCAGCGGCGGCACCCCCACCGCCACCGTCGCCTACAGCATTCCCTTCGATGGCTGGTTAGGGCAGCCGACCGCGCCGATCAAGACCACCGTCAAGCAACTGCTCACCGGTACCGGCAGCCAGGCTAAGTGGACCACCGCACACAGCTATGACGACGGGCTCGGCCGTACCCGTGAGACGCAGACCGCCTCCCCCAGTGGTGGCCGGATCGTCATCGCGACCACCTACGACGCGCGCGGTCTGGCCGAAGCAGTCTCTGAACCCGTGCACAACACCAGCGATCCGGGCAGCGGACTGCTCAACCCCGCTCTCACGGGTCTGCCGCAATGGACCAAGACCGTCTACGACGGGCTGGAACGCCCGGTCGCATCCGTCTCCTACCGCCAGGGCACTGAACTGCGCCGCACCACCACCGCCTACCTCGGCACCGAGCGCACCGAGGTCACCCCGCCGGTCGGTGGCAAGACCGCCACCGTCACCGATGCCTTCGACCGCGTCGTCAAGGTCGAGGAATGGTCGGATGCCACCACGCACGCCGACAGCACCTATGGCTATGACCTGGGCGACAACCTGACCAGCATGACGGACGCCAACGGCAACGTCCGCACCTTCACCTACGACTGGCTGACGCGGCGCACCGCCGCCACCGACCCGGACGCAGGTTCTTCCAGCTACGGCTACGACCTGGCCGGCCAGCAGATCTGGGGTATCGACGGCAAGGGCCAGAAGGTCTCCACCAGTTATGACGACATGGGCCGCCGCACCGCTCAGTGGGCGGGCGAGCCGAACACCGGTACCAAGCTCGCCGAATGGAGCTACGATACCCTCGCCAAGGGCCAGCCCGACGCCGCTACCCGCTACACCGGGGGCCAGCCCTACACCCAGACGGTGACCGCCTACGACAGCGACTACCGGCCCACCGCCACCAAGGTCACCATCCCGGCCGGCGAAGGCCTGCTCGGCCGCGATTACGCCTTCACCTCCGTCTACGACGCAGCTGGCAACCTCCGTGAAGAGAACCTGCCCGCAGCTGGCGGGTTGCCGGCCGAGAAACTCACCCATAGTTACACCGACCTCGGCTTCGCCAAGGGTCTGAGCTCCGACTTGGGTGGCTTCACTTACGTCAAGGACACCGCCTTCACCCTGACCGGCAAGCTTGAGACCCGGTCTCTGGGCGGCAACGGCCAGATCAAACGGGTCCTCGAACGTGACCCCACCACTGACTGGCTCTCCCGCGTCGCCACCCAGACCAAGGCGGACACCTCCACCCCGGACACCGTCCAAGACGACCGCTACGCCTACAACATCGCCGGCAACATCACCCGCGTCCTGGACGCCGCCTCGGCCATCCCCGGCAGCACCGACGGCCAGTCCGAATGCTTCACCTACGACGGCCTGCTCCGCCTCAAGACCGCCTACACCACCACCGCCAGCTCCTGCACCGGCGCCGGCGACGCCAAGGGTATCGACCCCTACAGCCAGGCCTACGCCTACGACAAGGTCGGCAACCTCACCACCCTGACCGACAACGGCCACAGCGCCACCTACACCTACCCCACACCGGGCCCCAACGCCGTCCGCCCGAACGCCGTCACCAGCATCACCCGCCCGAGCGGTACTGACACCTACGCCTACGACAACAACGGCCAGCTCGCCGCCCGCACCGTCGCTGGCAAGCAAGCCACCTTCGACTGGAACCAGCTCGGCGAACTCACCCAGGCCACCGTGGACGGCCAGCAGACCAGCATGGTCTACGACGCCGATGGCGAACGACTGATCCGTCGCGACCCCGACGGCAGCACCACTCTCTACCTCGACGCCATGGAACTACGCCTCGCCAGCGGCCAGGTCACCGCCAAGCGCTACTACTCCGCCATCGACGACGGCCTGGTGGCCATGCGCGACACCAGCGGCGTCACCTGGATACTCGCCGGCATGCACGGCAGCACCCAACTCGCCGTCAACGACACCACCGGCACCGTCAGCCGCGAACGCTACCTGCCCTTCGGCCAACGCCGCGGCGGCGACGACCTGCCCTTCACCGACCGCGGCTTCCTCGGCAAGACCGAAGACGCCTCCACCGGCCTGACCTACCTGGGTGCCCGCTACTACGACCCGGCCATCGCCAAGTTCATCTCCACCGACCCCGAACTCGACCTGCGCACCCCTGAATGGGCCAACCCTTACTCTTACGCCGCCAACAACCCCATCGACCAGTCCGACCCCGACGGCCGCCGCGTCGACGCGGGCGGCGGCAGCTCCGACAAGAGCTACGGCTACTCCCGCGACAAGAAGCGCCCCAACGCCAACCAGAACTTCGCCCAAACCCACAACCCCAACGGTTCGAAGAAGACCGCCCGCGAACGCAAAATCCACCAGAAGCGGCACCAGCAATACGAGCGCGACCGCAAGCGGGAGACCCAGAGGCGGCGTCAAGCGGAGCAGCGCAGGGAAGCCCGCGACCGCCTGCTGAAAAAGGATTACAATCTCCACAAAGAGGCGGAGGACAGGTACCGCAGAACACATTGTGGCGAGAAGCGCTGCGCCAGTGGTAGAGCTGAACGCGCAGGACTCGTCGGCGAGGGCGAAGGAGTTATTGAAGGCGCTCTACTGGCTGCCGTCACTCGTGGTCGCGGCTCTGCCGGCAGGGGAGCGTTGTGGGCTCCCAGGGGGGCGACGAAGAAAATACCCGAGAGCTGGATGGGAAAGGCCAACAAGAAGGGTATAGGAACCCGGTGGGAAGATCCGAAGAACCCTGGGAATGGGGTTAGGATTGACAAGGGAAACCCAAAGAATCCGCAACCGTCCCAACGGCAAGACCATGTCGTCGTTCGACGAAACGGTAAGGTAATCGGGCGAGATGGCAAGCCAATCAACGGGTCCGTCAAGAATGACTTCGATAATGCCCATATCCCTTATAGGGAATGGAAGAAGTGGGGCAAGTGGTACGAGCCGTGAGTCCAGTTAGGTTCCCTGAGATGCGAAACGAAGTCGTGGGGGCTGTTCGCGCCCTTGCCGACCCGGACTACCAGAAAGCTGTCTGGATAAGGCGCGAATTTCCCCATCCCGAATACTATGATGACTTTAGTCTAAATATTCATATCCTCTATGACGATAGCGGTGTTTGTGAGGATCCATTTGGGTCCATCGGATCTTACCTAAGATCGGAAAGGGAGGCCGAGGTCGTTTCGCAACTCGCGGATGCACTCAATGCGCTACTTGCAGTCGAAGGCGAGGATCGAAGTGATTCGGAATACCTTGGTTCGCCGCACTGGCAGGCAGTGGTCCATGCGGCATCCACCGCTTATGACGTTCTGACCCTGGATTCGGCAGTATGAAACCCAACCTCGATAACTCGCGTGCCCGGCAGGACAGAGGTGAAGCCGTGACGTAGCGGCTGATCGTCTGTTTGTATGCCCGTCGTCGCTTGCCGGTGTGAGTCCGGTCCGGGTAGCTGCCAGGAGGCCCGATAGCAGGCTGGCGGTTTCGTCTGGAAACGAGCGGGGTCGAAGCTAAGCGTCAAAGGCACTGTAATAAGGGGAGCAACGATGCGGTCCGTAGTATGAAGCGAAGCCTGCGGCGTCGTTGGAGGTCCCGGCCAATGGTCAGGGAAGGGGAGAGCCGAGCCTGTGCCGCTCGAATATTGAGTTACGGGCCCTGACTTGCGGTTAAGCGGCGTGGGGGTATTCGCTGATCGTGCCTACGACAACGGGTTTTCGGCGGACGGTCCACTGAGGCTTTTGCATCCCCCTGGCTGCGGGTTGCTGGTAACAGCATGATTGCGAGCCTGGTGTTCGCCTGACGACGTAAGAAACCCCTGGTAGATGGATTGATCACCACAACCAGATCCGTCACAACCAGGGGCCTCGAATGCTTTTCTATCGTGCTGCCGTCGATTGGTCGCGTTCAACGCTGAACTACGTCGCCGGAGTGTGCGCCTGCCGAAAATTCCATCCGTGCAGTTCAAGCGGCATGTGAGTACTCGTGGAGGATTCCGCCGAGCCGGTCTCGTCGGCGTATGTTCAGGTCGATGATTCGCCCCGAGTCTTTGATCGGGTTGGGGATGGGACGCAGCGGGGCTGCTTGGTTTAGAGCTTGGTGGGCTCGGTGCTGGTTGTAAAACCGTTCGTACTCGCGCAGGGCGTGCCGCAGGTGGCGTTCGTTCCAGACGAGGCAGCGGTCGAGAAGCTCGCGGCGGCACGACTGCACCCACCGCTCCATGATCGAGTTCATCCGCGGCATCTGGATACCGGTGAGCACCGTCTTGATCCCGGCCTCGGCGAGGATCTCGTTCATGAGGGCCGGGAACTTCCCATCTCGATCGCGGAGGAGATAGCGTGCCCGGCAGCCCGCATCGTCCAGGTCCATCACCAGGTTCTTTATCGCCTGTGTGACCCAGTTCGCGGTGGGGTGAGCGGTGGTGCCGAGCACGCGGACGCGCCTGGTGGCGTGCTCGATGAGGGCCAGGATGTACTGGCGTTGCCCGTTCAAGGTGACGGTCTCGAAGAAATCGGCGGCCAGTAGGGCATCGGCTTGCGAGCGCAGGAAGTCGGCCCAGGTGGTGGACGCCCGCTCGGGTGCCGGATCAAGACCTCCCTGCTTGAGGATCTCCCACACTGTGGACGGCGCGATCTTGATACCAAGGGTGGTGAGCTCACCGTGCACCCGCCGGTAACCCCAGCCGGGGTTCTCCCGGACCAGACGCAGGATGAGAGCGCGGATGGACTGGATGGTGGGTGGACGGCCAGGCCGCTTGGGCCGGCAGGTACGGGCATGGCGCCGTTTCACTAGATCGCGGTGCCAGCGTAGGACGGTGTCCGGGCGGACGAGGAGCCGCAGCCGGCGCAGGACCTCGCGGGGCAGCGAGGTGAGGAGAGCGGCGAGAAAGGCCCGGTCTTCGGGCGCGAATGTCAATCTGGTGTCGGCGCCCAGTTGGCGTTCGAGGACGGTGATCTGGTGGCGCAGGGCGAGGATCTCGATGTCCTTGTCTCGATCGCCAATGGGCAGCAGTCGCAGTGCGGCGAACGTGTTCGTGACAGTGAGGTAGGCCAGGCGAAGGAGCACGGCCGATTATCGCGCCGCACTTGGTTCGTCTCCTGGGTGGCTGGAGTTCACGCTGCCACGCGAAGCCCTCACATGGTCGTGACCTGGGCGGATGTGATTATCGGCAGGCGCAGTGTCATCCACGGCAGTCGCGGTCGGGCGCGCCGTTGACGTGCCTGGCCGCGGCTTCGGTGATGCCGCCGCCTGGGATTGCTGCGGCAGTCAGCCGAGGTAGAAGTCCTTGCGGGCGGTGACGAACTCCTCGACGGTCAGGGGCCGTTTCCCGGTGATGCGTTCGACGTCGGTGGTCGCTCTGTCGTAACGGTTCGCGCGGTGCAGTTGTGCCATGGTCGCGATGTGTTGCTCGGTGTGCTGTGGCAGGCCCGCCTTGGCGAGTACCTCGGTGCGCCACTGTTGCAGGGGGACGTCCCGGTAGGTGACCGTGCGGCCGAGCGCTTTGGAGAATTCCTGGGCTACTTCGGTCATGTCGAGTGTTCGTGGTCCGGTCAGCTCGTACACCTTGCCGGCGTGCTCGCCGGGATCGCGCAGGATGGTCGCGGCCACCTGGGCGACGTCGTCGGCGGCGACCGGCGAGGTGCGTCCGGTGCCGAACGGCAGGGCGAGGGTGCCGTTGGCGCGGATCGACTGTGCCGCGAGGGCGGTGAACAGCGGGTTGTCGAGGAAGGTCGTCGGGCGTACGTGCACCACGGGCAGGCCCGACCAGTCCAGCACCTGCTCGGCCAGCCAGTGCAGCCGTTGCTGGTGGGATTCCGCGGTGCTGGTGGCGGTCATCTGCGACACCGTCATCTGCGACATGTCCACCAGCAGGTCGAGGTCGCCGTGTGCCTTCGCGACGGTGGCCATGATGGTCGCCGCGAGCAGGTGGTCCGGGGACACGCTGAGCCCGAAGTATGTCCGGCGGACGCCGTCGAGCGCGGCCGCCACCGTTTCGGCTCGGGTCAGGTCCCCGGTGACGACCTCGGCGCCCAGTGCCCGCACCTCGGCCGTGCGGTCGTTCTCGCGGCGGGTCAGGACGCGGACCGGTACGTTCTGCGCGCGCAGCCGTTCGGTGACGAGGCGGCCCACGCCGCCGGCGCCGGTGACGAGAACGAGGTCGTGGTCAGTCATCGGTGGGCTTCCTTTTCGGAGGTGTTCGCCTTGGCCAGGGCTTGGCCGAGGCGCGGGTGGTAGTGCGTCCTGGTGCGCGACGTCGCCGCTCGGGGTCTGCGCCGATGCGCCGATGGTCTCGACGAACGGTCGGCCGCACTCGTGGGGGTGGGTGTGGTGTTCAGGACCTGCGTGGCGCGGGTGATGGCTGTGTCAGCGGAGGAAGAAGTTGAGGAGGGCATCGGTGCGCTTGTTGAAGGGGGCGCGCAGCAGGCGGGTGGCGTTCCAGCGTCCTTGTGTGTAGATGCCCTTGGGGTGGCTGAGGGTACGGAAGCCTTCGATGCCGTGGTATTTGCCCATGCCGCTGGCGCCGACGCCGCCGAAGGGGAGGTCGTCCTGCGCGACGTGCATGAGGGTGCCGTTGATGGTGACGTTGCCGGAGGTGGTGCGGTCGAGGAGCTTGCGCCGGTCGGGGCCGTCGTCGCCGAAGTAGTAGAGCGCGAGCGGCCGGGGTCGTGCGTTGACGTAGTCGATGGCGTCGTCGATGTCGCGGTAGCCGAAGATCGGCAGGATGGGGCCGAAGATCTCTTCGTGGGCGATGCGCATGTCGTCGGTGACGCCGAGCACGACGGTGGGTGCGAGGGTGTGCGGGCGGCGGGCCGCGTCGCCCGGCCGGTGTCCGACCTCGATGACCTGGGCCCCGTGAGTGCGGGCGTCGTCGATCAGGTCGGTGAGGATCTGGTACTGCTTGTCATCGACGATGGAGGTGTAGTCGTCGCTGGTCGGGCCGTCGGGGTAGGCGGCCTTGACCAGTCTGTCGTAGGCGGTGATGAAGGTGTCGATCTCGGATTCGTGGACCAGGGCGTAGTCGGGGGCGATGCAGGTCTGCCCGCCGGACAGCAGTTTGCCGAAGACGATGTCGGCGACGGCCTGATCCGTTACGTGTCCCTTGGCCACGATGGTCGGGGATTTGCCGCCGAGTTCGAGGGTGACGGGGACGAGGTTTTCGCTGGCGGCCTTCATCACGGCTCGGCCGACCTCGGTGCTGCCGGTGAAGACGAGATGGTCGAACGGCAGGCCCGAGAACGCGGAGCCGTCGCCGCTGACCATGGTGACCTGCTCCGGCGGGAACAGTTCGGCGAGCATCGAGGCGAGCACCGCGTTCGTCGCCGGGGTCAGCTTCGATGGTTTGAGCATGACCCGGTTGCCGGCGGCGATCGCGGTGACCACGGGCATCAGCGACAGGTTGACCGGGTAGTTCCACGGCGAGATGACCCCGACCACGCCGAGCGGCTGGTACTCGATGCGGTTGCTGCCGAACCGCAGCAGCAGCTCGATGTGCCGGCGGGTCGGGCGCATGAACCGGCGCAGGTTGCGCTGCAGATAGTCGATGCCCTGCACGACACCCACGATCTCCATCATCGCGGTCTCGTGGCGCGAGCGATGTCCGAAGTCGGTGTTGATCGCCTCCTCGATGGCGCCGCGCCGGGCGATCAGCGCCGCCTTGAACCTGGCCAGGTCGCTGCGCCGCGCCGCCAGCGACGGCGCGCCGTCGCGCAGGTAGGCGGCACGCTGAACCTGCAGAATGTGCTGGAAGCGCTCGGCGTCGGTGGGCTGGGTGGTGACGTCGGTGGTGGTCATGACGGTGCTCCTTAGCTGGTCGATGAGCCTGGCCGAGCAGGCCGGCGATGTGGGTTTGGTGCGGATGGCGGCGGCGGGCTGGGGGTGTCGGCTTCCTCAGCGGTTGGTGCGGGCGGCGGTGGGCTAGGCGTGCGGGCGGCGGGCCATCCGGCCCATGAGCCGGACCATCGTGCGGCGGGGCAGGAGTTTGCTGGCCAGGGCGAGCGGGCGGCCGTTGGTGATCACCGACGGGGGTGCGGAGCGGCGGTCGAGGGTGTCGAGGGCGATCGTGACGACCTGTTCGGGGGTGGCCCGTTTCGTGCCGTAGTCGGCGGTCTGGCTGCCGGCGACGTCGTAGAACTCGGTGCGGGTGGCGCCGGGGCAGACGGCCAGCACGCGTAGGCCGGTGTCGTGGGTCTCTTCCCACAGTGATTCGGTGAAGCTGAGGACGAAGGCCTTGGTGGCGCCGTAGACGCTCATGTACGGGGTGGGCTGGAAGCCCAGCAGGCTGGCGACGTTGATCAGGATGCCGGTGTCGGCTGCGGTCAGCGGGTCGATGTAGGCGCGGCTGAGGTCCACCAGGGAGCTGATGTTCAGCGCGATCATGCTTTGCAGGCGGTCGGGGTCCTCGTCGGTGAACGCGTCGTGGGTGCCGAAGCCGGCGTTGTTGACCAGCCCGGTGGCGTAGATGCCGCGGGACTCGAGTTCGGCGCGCAGGGTGCGGCCGGCGTCGGGCAGGCCGAGGTCGCGGGCGACGGTGGTCACCGTGACGCCGTGGGCTCGGGTGAGCTCGGCGGCCAGGCTCTCAAGCCGATCCGCCCGGCGGGCGACCAGCACGAGGTTGGCGCCGCGACGGGCGAGCTGGCGGGCGAATTCGGCGCCGAGGCCGGAGCTGGCGCCGGTGACGATGACGGTCTGGCGGTGGTAGTCGATTGTGCTCATGGCGTTCACTCTACGCACGCATTTGCACGGAGTGCAAGTAGCTGCATCGTGTGAGATGACGTACCATCGGTGCATGGCTCAGAAACCGACACCTCTTCGGGAACAGACCCGCTCCGTGGTCCGCTCGCTGCTGGCCCGGACCGCTATCGAGCTGTTCGCCGCCAAGGGCTACGACAACACGACCCTCGAAGAGGTCGCCGCCGCCGCGGGTATCTCCCGGCGGACCCTGTTCAACTACTTCCGCAACAAGGAAGACCTCGCGCTCAGCAGCCTGGCCGAACAAGGTGAACTGATCGCTGCGCGCCTCGCCGAACGCCCGGCCGACGAGGATGCCTGGGCGGCGCTGCGCGCGGCGTTCCAGGTGCTCGAGGAGATCGACATGACAGCCGAAGGGCGCCTGGAGTTCATCACGCTGCTGTTCGGCAACGATTCCCTACGCGCCGGACACGCCGAGAAGCAAGCCCGCTGGCAAGATCTGCTCGCACCGCTGATCGAGCCGCGACTGCCCGACTCCGACCGCCGCACCCTGCAAGCCCGAGCGATCGCCGCCGCAGCGATCATCTGCCTGCAGGCAGCCAACGAGGAATGGGTACGCCTGCGCGGACAGGCCGACATGCTCGACCTCTACGACACCGCCGTAGAGGCCATCCGCCGCCCCACCTGAAACCGCCGCATCCAGCTCCACCACGCCTCCGGCCCGCCACCGCATAACGCAGGAAACCCCACAACGGGTCAGGGCCCGCGCACCGCGCGGGCCCTGACCGCGTCCCGGGGTGTGCCGCAGCGTAGAGACCACTTCGCGCATCCGTGCAGACCACTTGGGAAACCGACAACGGTCTTATTGATCTTGGACTTCCTCTTGGGGTTCGGGACCGATTTAGAGTCACTCAAGTCATTTGAGCAACTGCTCAGACGTCAACCGCTCAAGATCTGCAAACCTGCGGAGGGCTGCAGGTCGGCGCATGGATCAA
>NZ_JBEXCR010000102.1:0-13969 GCF_040605375.1 Nonomuraea sp. NPDC005650 | reverse complement strand
CGGACCCTCGTGCTCGTGGCGGACAATGCGCAGCCCCGAAAGAGCGGCTCCCAGCGTCAAGCTACTTTGCGGCCTCAGCTGCGCCATGATTTCGGGGACGTCGGCGAGCGACCGAGCAGGATTTTCCCACATGTGCCACGCCCCGAAGGGGCCCGCTGAGTCTACTTTGTAAAGGCGCCGGGGCTGTGGTCGACCTCGATCTCCCTCAGAACACCCTTGTCAACAACGTCGAAAGGCTGCTCGCGCCCGCCACCGTCGTCGGGTGGCGGCGACTGGAGCCCTGGGCGGTCGCGCGGGCGGAGCTGAGCCGTCCGCCCGGCGCGGTGATCGTGAAGTGGATGCGGCCCCATCGGCCCGGTCCCGATCGTTCGGAGTCGTGGCGGCTGCGGAGCGAGGTGGCCGCCTTGCGGTTCCTGTCCGACGACCTCGGCGTGCGGCTGGCTCCGCGGGTGGTGGCCGCGGACCTGGAGGCCGGGCTGGTGGTGCTGGAGGATCTGAGGCCTCGGGTGGCGTTGGACGGCCTGCTGCGGGCCGACGGCGCGGCGGCGCACGGGGAGCGGCTGGCGGCGTTCGCCCGGGTGCGTGGCGAGCTCAACGCCGTGACCGCCGGGCGGGCGGAGGTCTACTACGCGCGCAGGGCGGCGCTGGGGGCGGTGGATCGGGTGGCGGACTGCGCGGGGAGGTTCGCCGGGTTCCGGGAGGAGGGCCGGCTGCAGGTCGCGGCCTTGGGGCTGGAGGTGGCGGGCGGTGCCGAGCGGGAGCTGGCGGTGGTGTTGGAGGAGCTGGAGGCTCCGGGGCCGTTCCTGGCGTTGAGCAACGGTGACGCCGAGGCGAACAACGTGCTCGTGCGGTCGTCGGGGGTTCCGGACGCGCGGGTGATCGATTTCGAGTTCGCCGGGTTCACCCACGCGCTGCACGATGCGGTCTGCCTGTACGTCCCGGGTCCGGGGTGGTTGTCGGTGGACGGCGGGATGGGGGAGGCGTACCGGCGGGCGCTGGCCGCGGGGGTGCCGGAGGCGCAGGACGATCGGCGGTTCGGGTTCGGGCTGGCAGCGGCGTGTTTCTCGTACGCGTTGCTGCGGTTGCAGCGGTTGTCCCTGCTGGACGGGCGGGCGGTGGGTGACGACAGCCGGGTGCAGCTGGTGGCGACGATGGAGGCGGCTGCGCGGGTGGCGGAGTCGTTCGGGGTGCTGCCGGGGCTGGCCGGGTGGGGGTGGCGGGTGGCCGAGGCGCTGCGGTGGCGGTGGCCGGACGCGGATGTGGACGTGGCGGGGTTGCCGGCGTTCGTGCCGCGCCGTCATTGAGGGGGGCGGGGTGCTGCTCCCGCGCGGGCGGCGTGGGGGCTGGGCGGCCCGCGCGGGCCGTGTGGGTTTTGGGGCGGCCCGCGCGGGTGGTGGGGTCAGGCGGTGAGGTCGGCTTCGATGTGGGTGACGGCGGTCATGGCGCCGTAGGCGAGCAGGAAGACGGTGCAGTGGTCGCTGAAGCGGCGGTCGGTGGCCCGCCAGGCGGCGACGTGCTCGTCGGTGATGGCCTGGGGCGCCAGCCCGGCGAGGATCGCGACCCGCGCCCCCGCGCGCTCGTCCGGTGTCAGGCTCTCCAGCGGCTGGTCGAGCAGGTCGCCGGCCGGCAGCAGGCGGCCGCGGTGCTCGGCGATCACCTGTGCCGTCACGTTCGCGGCTTCGGGGGTGAGCAGGCCGGCGCCCTGGGCGGCGGTGGCGGCGAGGGCGGCGTACGCGGTGCCGATCGGCCGGTCGGCCGCCCACGACGGGGGAGGTGCGGTGGGCAGGCCGTCCAGCAGGGGGAGCGTGGCGCCGGGGCGCAGGTCCTGGTCGAGCGGGCGCAGGACGGGGGCGCCGTCGAAGGGCGGTTCGTCGTCGGGGCCGAGGGTGCCGGGGGTCAGCCCGGCGGGCAGCATGGCGGCCGCGACCCGGTCGAGGAAGTGCGTGAACAGGACCGTACCGAAGAATTCGGCCGCTTCGGGCCCGGCGGCGAACGGGGGCCGAAGCGGCTCGCGGGCCGCCACGCCGGTGGAGGCGGCCCAGTCGAGCAGGGCGGCGTGCCGGGGGTCTGCGGGCGGGTCGCCGCGTTCGACGGTGTCGGCCAGCCGCGCCTCCCCCAGCAGGCGCAGCACCGCCAGGAACGCCTGGATGTCGTAGTCGAGGTCGTTGGCCTGCGCCGCGCCGAGCGCCACGAGGGTCTTCTCCAGCGCGGGCACGTCGCCGGCCAGCTGGCTCTCGCGCATGAGCGACCAGCCCGCGGCCATGAGCTCGGGGGAGGGCGACATCATCATCACGGCCGGGCCGATGGTGCTGAACTCCGCGTTGACCTGCGCGTACACCTCGGCCACCACGCCGCGGGCGCGGTCCGGGAGGACGGGGGTGATGTGCCGTACCAGGGTCGATGACATGGGGCGATGCCTTTCTTCGGGTGAGGTTCGAGCATCGCGGCCCGGGTGCGGCGGTGTCGTCGTCCCGGCGACGACACCGCCCGATACTCCCCGGGGGGTATCGGGCGGTGGGGCTACGGCGGGTGGAGTACGGGGGGTGATGTGGGCCGGGGCGCGACATCGTCCCTGCGCGCGAAGTGTTCAGGACAGCCCCGGACGTGCGTTCATGCAAGGATCGTGGGTGGACGCCGTTGTCTCCCTTGAAGGACGTGGTCGGATGCGCCGTTACAGGAACGGCCTGGTCGCGGCGGTTCTCGCCCTTGTCTACGCCGCGCTCGTGGTGGTTCTCGGCGTGATCTCGCTGGTGATCCTGTTGACGGTGCAGGATCCGATCCTGCTGACCGGCGTCGCGCTCATCGGCGTCACCTTCCCCCTCGGCTGGCTGATCTGGTGGGGGTGGGACCTGGTGCCGCCGCAGGTCGCGGACCCGGTGCTGCTCACGGTGGTCCTGTGCGGCGCCGGTCTGCTGCAGGCGTGGCTGATCTGGCGGATCTTCCGGGGACGTCCGACCGCCGGGGCGGGAGCGTGATCCCGGTGGTCGTCAGATCGTCGCCGCGATCTCGTCGCGGTGCTTGTTCAGCCAGGTGTCGAGGGAGCTCAGCCGGGGGTTGAGCTCGCGCACCAGGTCCAGGTCGCGTACGCCGGTGAAGTAGGCGGACGCCTCGGAGTAGAACTCGAACATGTTGCCGATCTCCACGGCCCCCGGGAAGCCGGCGGCCCGCAGCTGGTCGTAGGTGAGCGGCTCGTACGTCACCGGCTCGCCGAGCAGCGTGGTGAACTTCTCCGCCAGCTCCTTGCCGCCGGCGTGCTCACCGGCGATGCTCACGGCGCGGCCGACGAACTCCGGGCCCCGCTTGAAGATGCCCAGCGCGGTGCGGCCGATGTCCTCGGCGGCGATCATGGACATCGGGTTGCCCGCCATGGGCAGCGTCAGCACGAGCCGGCCGCTCGCGTCGCGGCTCGGACCCTGTCCCTGGAGGAAGGCCTCGTAGTAGAAGGTGGTCTGCAGGAACGTGGTCGGCACGCCCAGGCCGGTGAAGGCCGTGTTGGCCTCGGCCTTGGCGTCGAAGTGCGGCACCGCGTAGTCCCCGAGCAGCAGCGGCACCTGGCGGCCCAGGTGGGCGAAGTGCGGCCGGGTGTCCTCGAGCGTGGACCACACGACGTGCCGCAGCGCGTTGGCCTTGGCGGCGCGGGCGGCCACGTGCGCCTGGTCGATCTCCATGCGGGCGGCGTCGCGCGCGGCCTCCTGCTCCGGGGTGCGCCGGGCCCAGAAGTTGGTCACGACGTAGGCGCCCCAGGCGCCGGCGAAGGCGCGCTGGACGCTGTCCTCGTCGTCGAGGTCGGCGGACACGACCTCCGCGCCCCGGTCGGCCAGGGCGCGCGCCTGCGGGGAGTCGGCGTCGCGGGTGAGGGCGCGGACGGTGAACGGCCCGTCGGGGTCGGCGAGGATCGCGCGCACCAGGCCGCCGCCCTGCGCTCCGGTCGCCCCCACCACAGCAATGATCTTCTTGTCGCTCATGCCTCCACCCTGGCGGCGTTCTCGCGGCGGCGCCTGCCCCTGTCCTGGGTACCCATGCCAGGGGATGGGAGCGGCCCGCGCGGGCGGTGACAATGGGGGCATGGGAGAGCAGTTGGGGGAGTTCCTCCGGGCCCGCCGTGCCGCGCTGACGCCCGAGGCGGGCGGTGTGCCGACGTACGGGACGCAGCGCCGCGTGCCGGGGCTGCGCCGCGACGAGGTGGCGCAGCTGGCCGGCATCAGCGTGAACTACTACACGCGCCTGGAGCAGGGCGAGAGCCATCAGATGTCGGACTCGGTGCTGGAGGCGCTGGGCAACGCCTTCCAGCTCACCGCCGATGAGCGCATGCACCTGCTGCGGCTGGCCCGGCCCGAACAGGTGCAGGCGGTACGCCGCCCTTACGGCCCCGAGCTGCTGCGCCCGTCGGTGCTGGCGCTGGTGGCGGGGGTCGCCGACCAGGCGGCGATCGTCGTCGGCAGGTATTTCGACCTGCTCGGCGGCAACCGGCTCGGCTACGCGCTGTACGGGCTCAATCCCGGTCAGCAGGTCAACCTGGCGAAGATGATGTTCCTCGACCCGGCGATGCGCGACCTTTATCCCGATTGGGAGGTGCATGCGGGCGACGTCGCCGCCTATCTGCGCATGGCCACCGGCGACATGCCGGACGATCCCATGCTGGCCGAGCTGATCGGCGAGCTGAGCATCAAGAGCCCTGACTTCACCCGCGCCTGGGGCGCCCAGCGGGTCGCCGAGTGCACGTACTCGGTCAAGCGGATCGACCACCCTCTCGTGGGGCCGCTGGAGCTCAACGAGGAGACCATGCGCCTGCCCGACGACCCTGGTCAGCGGATCATCTTCCTGGGCGCGGCCCCCGGCACCGATTCGGCCGACCGCCTCCGGCTGCTCGACTCGCTGAGCCCCTCGTAGCGCAGTGGAAGCGGAACCGCCCGTGAGGCTGACCCCGCCGGCCGTTCAGCGCCGCAGGTCGCGTCCCGCGGCGATCAGCCAGAGGTACGGCAGGGGCAGCATCGCCAGCCAGAACAGGTGGGCCTGATCCCAGTACCCGAACCCGCAGGTCGGCGGCCAGAGCCGGACCTGCTCGGGAAGCAGGACAGTGCCCAGCACCATTCCCAGCTGGACCACCCCGGCGGCCATGGCGGCCTGCCGTCCGGGTGCGAACCGCACGGCGGTCGCCGCGGCCGCCAGCGCGATGCCGAGGCAGACGCCCACCTCGATGAGCAGGTCGCCGACAGGGAACAGGGCGCCCTCCGGCAGGCGGGTCAGGACATAGGAGAAGGCCGCCAGCCAGATCGCGATCGCGGCGCCACCGGGCAACAGGCAGCGCAGCGCCTGCCGGACCCATCGGGGGACCGCGGCGGCGCCGAGGTCGGCGGACATGGCATCGACCAGCCCGAAGGCCGCCGCCGCGCCGAGCAGGGTGCCACAGATGCGCATGAGCACGAGCGCGTCGCCCCCGGGCAGTGCCTGCCCGTACTCCACCAGGCTCACCAGTCCGGCGGTGAAGGCGGCGACCACGGCCAGCGGCCCCCAGTCGATGGCCCGGACGAGGGGGCGCACCAGCAGGAGCGCCAACTGCTGGCGGGATGGTGGCGGGGCGGGTACGGCCGTGGTGGAGGGGACGGCCTGGGGGCGGGCGGGCAGTGTCACAGGCATGGCGTGGCTCCCATCGGCGCGTTGAACTCGTGTTCCAGCCCGAGCAGCGGCAAGGCCTGGTCGATCGTGGTGGTGGGTTTGACGAGCGTGTCCCAGTTGGCCCGGACCTTCTCGCGGGCGCCAGGGGAGGCCAGCAGTTGCCTGGCGTAGCCGATCTCGGCCGGGCCCCAGTCCAGGCCGGACAGGCGTCCCAGGTCACGGTCGACATAGAGCCGCCGCCGGGCCTCGGGAGGGGAGACCTGGCCGACGAGCCAGAGCGCCACCACCGTGCGGGCCTGCCCGCGCACGTCACACGGTACGGCGCGCCGGGAGCGGTTGAAGTGCCTGGTGGCCGAGTCGTACAGCCCGGTCGCCAAGAAGGACACGTCCTCGGCCAGCATCCTGCGCTGGTCGGGATGCCCCCAGCTCATCGACGGCCGGATCACGCCGGAATCGTCGGCGAAGCTCCAGTTCGGGCTCATCTGCCGCACCTGGGGTGCTCGCAGCGTGGCGGGCAGCGCCGCCACGACCGGCTGGACCGCCTGTTCCCACAGCGGGATCCACGGTTCGTAGCCCGGGAAGGCGCAATAGCTCAGGCCCTGCCGCACCGTGCAGCGGTAGGCGTGTGGCCCGAAGTAGCGCTCCCGCACGCGGGAGTCGACATGGTCGATGGTCAGCTCCACGTTCGTGGGGAACATGGTCGGCGGCCGGGTGGACGCCGCGGCGGCCCCCGATGGCACCGCGACAGCCAACGCCACCGCCACGACCGCCGTGGGTGCCGGCCGTACCCGATGCCTGAGCAGCGCGATCCCGCCGAAGAACGCCGCGACGGCGAGCACGTACACCAGGTGGACCGCCGACGGGCGGTCGGGCCAGTCCGGCTGGTGGACCTGCATCACCGGCAGCAGCCAGCGGGCCGGCCCGTTCGCCGGGTTCGTGAAGATGAGGAAGCCGAGCACGGCGACCACCAGCGGTCCGGCGATCAGCCACGGTGACCAGCGGCCGACGGCCACGCCCAGGGTCGCGGCGAGGACCGCGGCGGCCACCGCCGTCAGCGGCTCCCACACGTCCAACCGGCCCCCGGCGGGGCCGCTCAGCAGCCGGATCGCCAGGTAGCCGCCCATGGCCACGGCCGCCGCGAGCCCCGCGATCAGCGGTGTGGCCAGCAGCAGGGCCCGCGTTCGGTGCTCGGCCCGCCCGGGAAGGCCCGCGAGGCTCTCGGGCATGCCGTGCCGCCCGTCGCGCGAGGCGGCCAGACTCGCCACGACCAGGACCGCCGCGGCCAGGCAGGTGGCCAGCCCGGTGGCGTTGATTGGGTCCATCGTGAGGTCGGGCTGCTGGTCGCGGCTGAGGTAGGTCTGCAGCGCCAGCACCAGGACGGTCGCGCCCCACACGAGCGGGTGCCGCGCCAGCCTGCGCGTCTCGAACAGGAACAGCCGCCGGGTCACACCGCCTCCCCGAGCAGCATGAGGTAGCCGTCCTCGACGCCGGGCACCGCCGCGTCCGCGGCCGGCGGGGGCGCGCCGAGCGTGCGGTAGCGGCCGTCGGCCGTCCGCCAGAACAGCTCCGTGGTGGCGGGCGGCGTGTCCGACAGCCACACCCGGCCCTCCGCCACGGCCGCGAGCCTGCCGGGGGTGCCGTCGAAGACCGCCCGGCCGTCCCGCATGACCACCACCCGTTCGCACAGCGCGGCGACGTCCTCGGTCTGGTGGGTGGACAACACGACGGTACGGCTCTCGCCGAGCCGTGAGACCAGCGCGCGGAACATCATCCGCTGCTCAGGGTCGAGCCCCACGGTCGGCTCGTCGAGGATGAGCAGGTCCGGCTCGCCCAGCAGGGCCTGGGCCAGGGCGAGCCGCTGGCGCATGCCGCCCGACAGTTTGCGCACCTTGGTCTTGGCCTGGTCGGTGAGGTCCACCTCGGCCAGCACCCGGCGCACCTCGGCGTGCCGGTGCTCGCGGTCGGTCAGCTCCTTGAGGATCGCCACGTAGTCGACGAGGTCGAAGGCGGTGAAGTGCGGGTAGGAGCCGGGGTTCTGCGGCAGGTAGCCGAGCCTGCGCCGCAGCGCGGTGCGCTGCACACGGTCGGCCGGGTTCAGGCCGAAGGCGTCCACCGTGCCGCGGTCGGGGGCGAGGGTGGTGGCCAGGCAGCGCAGCAGGGTGGTCTTGCCGGCGCCGTTCGGGCCGAGCAGGCCGGTCACGCCGGTGTCGAGGGTCAGGTCGAGGCCGTCGAGTGCTCGTCTGGCGGCGTAGGTCTTGGTCAGTTGCCTGATCTGGATCATTTGGCGCTCACTCGGTAGAGGCGGTAGGTCAGCAGGAGGCCGGCCACGCCGTACCCGATCTGCGGGGCGGGACCGAAGGCGGCGAGCCAGTCGCCGACGAAGCGGCCCGTGCCGACGATGGCCAGCCACATCCCGCCCACGGCGAGGGCGGCGATCGGCACGGGCAGCCGGCTCGACAGGGCGAGGCAGCCCGCGGCGGCGGCGAGCGCGGGCAGCAGCCAGGCGGCGGCCAGCCCGGGCGGCGCCGGCAGCAGCGGCGAGGCGAGCCCGGCCAGCACGACCGACACCGCCAGCACAGCCGTGGCCCGGGTCAGCAGCAGCCGCGGCCCCGACATCGGGGTGGCGGCCAGCAGTTCGTGTGCGGGATCGACGCGGGGCCCGTAGGCGAGCGCGATGCCCGCCGGCGGCAGCACCGGCGCGGCGATCAGGAAGGCGGGCAACAGTTCGGCCTGCTGGCGCGCCGCCAGCACCGCGAACGCCAATACCGCCACCACCGCGGCCAGCCAGGCCCGGCTCAGCGTCGGCGTGGCCGACAGCAGCCTGGCCAGGTGGTCAGGCACCCCGCCGTGGCGCAGGAACCGCTCGGACAGGCTCAGGCGCGGCGTGATCAGCTCGGCCTCCAGCCGCGCCCAGGACGCCTCCAGCCAGTCCTTCTCGTACGGCACCGCCGCCCGGCAGCCGGCGCAACGGCCGAGATGCGCGTCCACGGACATGGCCTGCGCCGGTTCGAGCCTGCCTTCGAGGTAGCGCTCGCGCAGGTCGTCAGAGATGTGCCAGCTACTCATGACAGCTCCTCGCGCAACCGGGCCCTGGCCCGCATCGCGCGGGTCTTGACCGTGCCTTCCGGGATGCCCAGGAGACCGGCGGCCTCCTTGGTGGTGAGGCCGTCGAGGACGGTCGCCTCGATGACGGCGCGCAGTTCGGGGGAGAGCCTGGTCAGGGCGGTGCCGAGATCGCCGTGCTCCACGTTCAGCAGCACCACGTCCTCGGCCGAGGCGACCGGCGAGCTTTCGCCTGGTTCGATGCCGGAGCCGATCCAGCGCGAGCCGCGGCCGCGCAGGGCGGAGATCAGGCGGCGGATGGCGATCGTCCACAACCAGCCGGCCGGGTTGTCGCCGCGGAAGCCGCCCGCCGAGCGCCACACGGCCAGGAACGTCTCCTGCAGCGCGTCGTCGACGGCGTCCGCGTCGGCGCAGCGGCGGGCCAGCCGGGCGCGTAACCAGGGGGCATGGCGCTGATGGAGGATGCGCAGGGCGACGGTGCTCCGCGCGGCGACGGCGGTGATGAGGTCGGCGTCATCGCTTTGCGCGGTGACGTCCGGGGCCACGCGCCGCCGGAAGGGGAACGGTCTCACGGTGTATCTATCGCACGACCCGTACGCGCCGGTTCTCCCAGGTCGGCCTTTTCGCGATTCAACCCGTTCCATGGGGAAGCCGACCGGCAGCATGATCGCTTGACGTGGCGGCGACTCTGCAAGTTAATGTGAACATGAAGTCGAGCGAGTTCATGCGGATCGGAGAGCTGGCCGAGCGGTTCGATCTCGCGCCGCACGTCCTGCGCCACTGGGAGGCGATGGGCCTGCTGAGTCCGGCCGCCCGGGTGAGCGGCCGCCGCCGCTACACCTCCGACCACGTCGTCCGCGTTCTGACGATCATCCGCGCCAAGGCGGCGGGGATGAGCCTGGAGCAGATCCGCGAGATGCTCGCCGCCTGCGGCCAGGCCGAACGTCAGGCGCTCCTCCAGCGCCACCACGCGGCGCTGGAGGAGCGGTTGCGGGAGATCGCGGCGTCCAAGGCGCTGATCGAGCACCTCATGCGGTGCACGGCGGACGATTTCACCCGGTGCCCCGACTACCGGCGCATCGTGGAAGGCGCGGTCGGGCTCCACGAAGGCGCGGTCGGGCTCCACGATCACGGCGGGAACGGGTGCCTGGCCTGAGCGGAGGGAAATCCGGCGGGTCGCGGGGACCCGCCGCTACCCTCTTGATCGACACCCCCCTCAGCCCGGAAGGAAGCACCTCGTGCGCACGTTCAAGCTCCAGGTCCAGGTGACCGTCGACGGCTACATGGCCGGCCCGAACGGGGAGATGGACTGGCTGACGTTCCCCTGGACCGACGACATCAACGCCTACATCGACGCGTTCACCGACCCCGTCGACTGCATCGTGCTGGGCCGCAGGCTCGCCGAGGGGTTCATCCCGACGTGGGCGGCCGGGCCCGAGGGCGAGGACAAGGAGTCCATCGACAAGATGAACAACACGCCCAAGGTCGTCATCTCCAACACCCTCACCGAGTCGCCCTGGGACAACGCCGTGGTCGCGGGCGGCGACCTCGCCGAGATCGTCAACGGGCTCAAGGCCCGGCCGGGCGGCGACATGATCGCCTACGGCGGTGGCACGCTCGTGTCGAGCCTGATCGCCCAGGACCTGCTCGACGAGCTCCACCTGTTCGTGAACCCGGTCGCGATCGGCGCCGGGATGCCGGTGTTCGGGGAGGGCGGCGACTACAAGCGGCTGCGCCTGATCACGGCCCGGCCGTTCGACTGCGGGATCACCGCGCTGCGCTACGAGCCGAAGCGCGCCTGAGCCGAGGGTCCGCCGGGGCGGGGCCGTGCGGGCGATTCGAGGAGGGCGGGCAATGGCCGGGACGACGGGGCCTAGCCGACGAGCCGTTTGCGCCAGTCGAGCGGTGTGACGGTGATCGCATGCAGGGGGTCGCCGTTCCACTCCACCGACAGGCCGCACTCCTCCAGCGCCGCCGTGACCTCCGCGCCGATGGACGTCGTCGTGGCCGCTGATCCTTCGAACGCGCCGTACAAGAGCATCAGCCCGTGCCCCCGCGCGGCCGCGTCCGTGCACTGCGAGTGGAAGTACACGAAGCCGCGGGCGTCCGCCGCGCCGGCCCCGCCGATCTCCGCGTCACCGCATGAACGGCAGCAGGCGAAGTCTTCCCGGGTCGTGATGCCCGCCTGCGCCAGTGCCGCGAAGGCCCGGGCGAGCCGTTCGGGGTCCGTCTCGCCCTCCCAGGCGGCCTGTTCCTCGACGCGCTCCAGCCACATGCGGTCGACCAGCTGCCCTGCCTGCTCGCGTGAGACCGGCCGGTGGTCGCCGGAGACGAGATAGTCCTGCGCGACCTCCGTCAGCTGCGCTCGCGTGGCATAACCGCCGACCAGCACCTCGCGCAGGCGCGTTTGGAGCCGTTCACGCGAATCGTCGTCAAGGTCGAGCGGGGGAGCGGGATCCGGGGCCGGCCCCAGGTCCAGCGACGCCCAGTCCAGCCCGGACCCCCAGTCGTGGTCCTGGCATGCCCAGCCGGTCATGGCCGCGAGCACCGGCTCCGGCTCCCCGAGCGTCACCTGGAAGTGCCGCTCGGGGCCGCTGTCGCGGTGTTCGAGCGTGTATTCGCCCCCCGCTTCGTGCCACACCTGGATGTAGACGTCGGGCAGATCCGGGATGCGCTGGACGACCAGGAACCGGTCGTCGCCTTCGCCGGTCCGGCGGACCAGCTCGGCCAGCTCCTGCGTGGTGACGCGGGTGTGCCGCTGTCCGTTCTCCGTCTGCACCGTGATCGCAAGCATGCGGTTCACTCTGGCACAGGCCACTGACACTCGAGGGGGTCAGGCGCCGGCGTGGACGCACTCGATGACGGTGTGCCGCGGCGGGACGTCGTGCACGGCGGACAGTCGCAGCCCGGCGCTCGCGGCCAGCGCCCGGTAGTCGTCGACGGTCCGTTCCCGGCCGCCGGTCAGGACCAGCATCCGCAGGTTCATCTCCGCGAACGCGGCCGGATCGGCTCGCGGGCTGCTGAGCGACTCGAGGATCAGCACCCGGCCGCTCGGGCCCGCCGCCGCGGCGCAGTGGCGCAGGATGGCGCTGGCCTCGGGGTCGGCCCAGTCGTGCAGCACCCGGTTGAGCACGTACGCGTCGGCCCCGCCGGGCAATTCGTCGAAGAAGCTGCATCCGACCGTCTCGCACCGGTCCGCCAGCCCGCGTCCGGCCAGGTACCGCTGCCCGCGTGAGGCGGTGTCCGGCAGGTCGATCAGCACGCCGCGCAGGCCGTCGTGGCGCCGCAGCAGCTCGGCCAGCAGCACCCCGGTGCCGCCGCCGACGTCGGTCACCCGGGTCAGCGCCGGCCAGTCGTAGCCCTCCGCCAGCTCGCGGTATCCGTCGTCGGCCGCCATCGTCGCGTCGAAGGACGCGCTGAGCTCGGGGTTCGCGTCGAGGTAGGGCCATAACGGCGCCCCGAACACCGCCTGCCAGGCCGGTCGGCCGGTCCGTACCGTGTCCGCCAGGCCGGTGAAGGCCAGGTCCATCCGGCCGCCGAACCCGTCCAGGTCCAGCCACCGCCACGTCTCGGACGGGTGGTCCCGCCGCAGCTGGGCGGCCGTCTCGTTCACCGCGAACGTGCCGGGCCGGGGCTCGGCGAACACACCACGGCTGATCAGCTGGCGCAGCAGCCGGCCCAGCGCGTCCGGGTCGGCGCCGGCCGCGGCGGCCAGGTCGTCGATGTCCGAGCCGTTCTCGTCGATCAGATCGGGCAGCCGCAGGGTGACGGCCACCCGGAGCGCCATGGGGGTCACCAGGTCCATCAGCGGCGTCAGGGCCTGCCACGCGGTGACCTTGTCCAGGGCTCCGCCGCCGGTTGTCTCGTCGTTGCTCGTCATGTCCATATGGTGGGCCTTCTAGGAGGCTGAGCGCAGTGGGACTTCTTCGCTCTGTCGGTGAGGACGTCTGGGCAACGGCTCCGCGCTCGCCGTCGTGGTCGGCGGCGGTTATGCGGCCGTTCACCCTGCCATCGCCGATTCATGCGATGAAGCCGGTGGGTGTGTCCGCCGCGGTCATGAAGGCAGGCCGGTCGGATTGTCGGCGAGCACACAGGCGACGGGCGGGTCGAGTTCGAGGGTCTCGACCCGTAGATGGGTGAAGCCGGCCTGGGTGAGCAGGTCCTGCAGCTCCTGGGCGGCTCGGGTCGTGGTGTCCCGGGTGGCACCGGGGCAGCGGGGCTGGCTGACGAGCGCGATGCGTCCTGCGGGGCGGAGCAGGCGGCGCAGCTCGCGAAGCCGCTGCACCGGGTCGGGCCAGAACCCCACGGAGTTGACGGCGAGGATGGCATCGAGGGGGTCGCCGAAGCTCGGCAGCCGCTCCACGGAGGCGTGCGTGAGGTGTACGCGGCCGGCGCGGACGGCGGCCGCGTTGCGACGGGTGGCCTGCCGGACCATGGCCTGCGAGTGATCGATGCCGAAGACGTGGCCCTGGGTGGCGCGCCCGGCGAGCTCGCGGATGGCGAGGCCGGGACCGAAGCCGATCTCGAGCACCCGGTCGGTGGGCCGCACGTCCAGCAACGACACCGCCCAGGTGTTGCGCCGCCGGTTGGAGGGGCGATGAGCGAACATCCGGCCGATCGCCCATCCGACGACGCCCCGGGGGTGGTGCGCCTGGCGTACCAATGCTCTGAGCGCGCGTTGCTTGAGGGAGGCGCCTGTTGTCTGCATGATCGCCAGTCAACGGCTTCAAGTATGCTTGAAGTCAAATGGGTGAGCAGTTGACGATCGGCGAGCTGGCGAGCCGTACGGGTGTCGCCACCTCCGCTCTGCGCTACTGGGAGGAGCTCGGCCTGCTGCCGGCGCCGGCCCGGGTCTCAGGCCAACGGCGTTATCCGCCGTCGGCGATCGGGCTGGTCGGCGTGGTCTTGTTGCTGCGAGATGTCGGCTTCACGTTGCGGGAGATCAAGGCGTTCATCGCGTCTCGCTCGCCGGCCGGCGACGGCTGGCGGGAGCTGTACCAGCGCAAGCTCGCCGAGCTGGATCAACGGATCGCCCAGGCTCAGGTGGCCCGCACCGCCATCGCCCATGGCCTGGCCTGCCCGCACGAGGACATCTTCGAGTGCTCCAACTTCACCGGCGGGGTCGCGGCGTTCCTGGCGGGATCCTCTCTCGAAGAGGCTCACGACGAGGTGCATCCGCACTGACCTCGCCGTATGAATCTGACCCGTAAATCCCGCCTCAGCTGGGCAGGCGGCAGCGAACCCCAGCTGGTGTTCGGCGGGGGTTTGGTGGGCGAGGAAGGTCAGCTTG
>NZ_JBEXCR010000101.1:0-14746 GCF_040605375.1 Nonomuraea sp. NPDC005650 | reverse complement strand
GCCCTGCGCCCCCGAGTACGTTCCCGGTCCTCCCGAATCTCGAAGTCCATCGCATCCCCTCAACTGGGGTGTTGCGACAACCACTAGAAGAGAAGGTCATCGATGCCGGGCCGTTTCCGTACGCCCCGGAGCGTCAGTTACGCTCCCTTATCGCGGAGTACAGGACCTGGTCGTACCACCGCCCCATCCGCCATTGAGCCCTCCGGAGCACCCCTTCTTTCTGGAATCCGGCCTTTTCCAGGGCGCGCTGCTCCGCGATGTTGTTGATGTCGGTGGAAGCCTGGATTCGCTCTGCCAGGGTGTGCGAGAAGAGGTAGTCGCTCAGCTCCTTCTGGGCCGCGGTCCCGATGCCCTTCCCCCGGAAGTCGGGAAACAGGATTATCCCGATCGTCCAGCTCCAGGACGTGTCCTCAGGACCCCAGCAGTGTTTGACCCAGGAGACCCATCCCGCGATCGATCCTTCGACGTCGACCACGAACGCCCCGGAATCCGGACCGATATATCCGTCCTCAGCCACCCTTTTCCTCATCTTATGAAAAGAGCGAAATCCGAACCACTGGAAATCACCTACGCCCTCAGGAGTGGCGGCCGCAGCTTCCAGGACGTTTATATCCGGCTCGCGGATCGGCCGCAGCATGGCTCCCACAGGGCCCCCTTCCGCACGCAGACCTTCAGTCTTGTCGGCCGAACCACTCGCTCGCCTGCGCTCGACCTTACGGCGTGAACTCGAACCGGGGCTCGGACGGGCTGAGAATCGTGGATTTCGGCGTCACGGGCCAGACCGCGGCCAGCTCGTCCGAGAGCGTGGTCAAGAGGGAGGCGAGGTCCTTCCCGGCCGTGTCGTGCAGCGCCTCGGCGACGATCAGGACGTCGGCGGTCGTCTCGCGGACGGCCGAGTGGCCGCTCTGGCGGTTGGTCCAGCGGCGGGCGTGCGCCCTGCCCTCGGCGTCGGCGAAGATCACCTCGCCGGGCGGCGGGTGCTCCGTCTCGCCGGAGAAGGTCAGGTACGTCTCGTCGCCCGCCGCGTACCCGACCTCCACGTACTGCGAGATCTTGGAGACGTCGAACACCGCCACCGGGATCGCGTACGCGATGGACACCGCATTGCAGAGGTCGATCAGCGGGTGCAGGCGCGGCAGCGCGCCCTCCTTCCTGAAGCGGCGCAGCAGGGATTCCGAGGCGCAGCGGTACTGGGTCGGCTTCAGGCCCATCTTCGAGAACGCCCGCCGCCACGCCTGGATCTCCGGCAGCTCGCCCTCCGAGGAGGTCGCGAGCCGCTTGGCGGCGAGCTCGCCGAACCGGGCCACCTGGTCGTCGACGGAGACGCCCGCCGTGACGCCCTTCGCGACGAGCACTCCGGGGACGAGCTCCGGGAAGTCCCGCCAGATGTCGCTCGAATGCTGAAAACGCACGGTCTACCTCGCCGCCCCCGTCGTGAAGCCCCACTGCGCCGATCACGATACTCGCATCGTCAGGTCAGGTCAGGGCCGCCGTGCGGGTGCCCCGTCCGCCGTCCCCGGCGGCGCGCTGTCGACCATGCCCGCCGTCAGCGCGGGCAATGGACTTTCTGGACGTCGGCGAGGTCGGGCTGGCGCTGGTCGCGGCGCCGGACGGGGACCGGGAGCCGCTGCTGGTCAGCCCGCCGGGCTGCTCGATCCGGCTGGCCGCCGACCGGGCGTTCGGCGCGGAGGTGCCGCGCAGGGAGCTGACCGGCATCGCCACCGCCCGCGAGTGGGCCAGGCAGGGGCTCGGCAGCGCGCTGCTGCCGGACTTCGCGCTGGAGCCGGATCTGGCCTCCGGCGCGCTGGTGCGGCTCGGCTTCGAGGCGCCCGCGCTGGCACTGCGACTGGTCTGGCTACGCGGCCGCGAGCCCGTCCTGCGCGACGTCCTCTACGCCATGAGCGCCCCTACGGGCGCCTGAGGTGATAGGCCACGTGGGGGAACAGCGGGTGGTCCGGCGCCAGCCGCGGGTGGCCGAAGTCGGTCATGTGGGTCATCCCCACACGCTTCATCACGGCCTGGGAACGGGTGTTGCTCCTGGCCGTCATGGAGATGATCTCGTCGAGGCCCGCCTCCTCGAACGCGTGCCCGAGCGCCTCCCCGGCCGCCTCGGTGGCGTACCCGTGGCCCCAGGCGGGGCGTGCCAGCCGCCAGCCGATCTCCCACGCGGGCAGGAACGGCGCGTCGAACGTCTGCCAGATCAGGCCGGTGAAGCCGACGAACTCCCCGCTCTCGCGCACCTCCAGCGCCCACAGCCCATGACCGTGCCTGTCGAACTCCTCCTCGATCCTGTCGACGAAGTGATCGCTCTCCGCGCGGGTGAGCGGGGCCGGGAAGTGCTCCATCACCACGGGGTCGGCGTTCATCGCGGCGAACGGCTCCCGGTCTTCGTCGCGCCATCTGCGCATGATCAAACGCTGGGTCTCCATCCCACCCACGATAGGACCGTCCGCGCCTCTCCCACCGCCATCCCTTCTGTCCCTTGGGATGAGGGGGGAAGGGACGGGCGCGGGGCGGGTTACAGGACGCGGCTGAGGAACGCCTTGGTGCGGGGGCTGGTGGGGTTGTCCAGGACCTCCTTGGGGGTGCCGGACTCGACCACGACGCCGCCGTCCATGAACACCACCCGATCCGCCACCTCCCGCGCGAACCCGATCTCGTGCGTCACCACGATCATGGTCAGCCCGTCCTCGGCGAGGCCCTTCATGGTGGCCAGCACCTCACCCACCAGCTCCGGGTCGAGCGCGCTCGTCGGCTCGTCGAAGAGCATCAGCTTGGGCCGCATCGCCAGCGCCCTGGCGATCGCGACCCGCTGCTGCTGCCCGCCGGAGAGCTGCCTGGGGTAGCTGCCCGCCTTGTCCTCCAGGCCCACGCGGCGCAGCAGGCCGAGCGCCCGTTCCCTGGCCTGCTCGCGGGACTCGCGGCGGACGCCGACCGGCGCCTCCATGACGTTCTGCAACACCGTGAAGTGCGGGAACAGGTTGAACTGCTGGAAGACCATGCCGATCTCCCTGCGCTGGCGGGTGATGTCGCGCTTGCGCAGGTGCCGCACCTTGCCGCCGGACGCCTGGAACCCGATCAGCTCCCCGTCCACGAAGATGGAGCCGCCGTCGATGGTCTCCAGGTGGTTCACGCAGCGCAGGAACGTCGACTTGCCCGACCCGGAGGGGCCGAGGATCACCACGACCTCCCCCGGCTGGACGTCCAGGTCGATGCCCTTGAGGACTTCGAGATGGCCGAAGTGCTTGCGTACGGCGTGGGCGTGGACCATGGGGACGGTCATGACGTCACCTCCGTGGGACGGCGCCGGCGGAAGGTCAGGAACGCCCAGAAGCTCTGTGGCACGTTCCTGGTGGCCCCGCGGGCGTAGTGCCGCTCGATGAACGACTGGCCGACGTACAGGATCGAGGTGATGAACAGGTACCAGACGCAGGCGACGATCAGCAGCGGGATGGTCTGGAAGGTGCGGTTGTAGATCGACTGCACCGTGTACAGCAGGTCGGCCAGCGCGATGACGCTCACCAGCGACGTGGCCTTCAGCATGCTGATCACCTGGCTGCCGGTGGGCGGGATGATGAACCGCATGGCCTGCGGCAGCACGATCCTGCGGAAGGTGCGCGCGTTGCTCATGCCGAGCGCCGAGGCGGCCTCGGTCTGCCCGTGGTCCACCGACATGAGCCCGCCGCGGATGATCTCCGCCATGTACGCGCCCTCGTTCAGCCCGAGCCCGAGGACGGCCGCGAGCAGCGGGGTGATGACCTGGTTGGTGTCGGCGCTGACGAACTCCGGCCCGAACGGGATGCCGAGGGAGACCTTCGGCAGCAGGTACGACAGGTTGTACCAGAGCACGAGCTGCACCAGCACCGGCGTGCCGCGGAAGAACCACACGTAGAGCCCGCAGGCCGACCGTGCGACGGGGTTCTCGGAGAGCCGGCCGACGGCCAGCAGCACCCCGAGCACCACGCCCACGAACATCGCGATCACGGTGAGCAGCAGCGTGGTGAACACGCCCTGGCCGATGACCTGCGCGTTGACGTACCTGAAGACCACGTCCCACTGGAAGTTGGGGTTCGTGACCAGCAGGCTCACGAGCTGGGCGGCCAGCACCAGCAGGACGAGCGAGGCCACCCAGCGCAGCGGATGGCGCGTGCGGGACGCGCCCGCGACGTCGACGTCCGGCGGGGCGGTCATGATCCCGCCAGGTTGACGCCGGCCTTGTCCAGCTTGTTGTCGGACGTGCCCCACTTGTCCATGATCTTGGCGTAGGTGCCGTTGTCGATCAGCTTCTGGATGCCGTCCCTGACCACGTCACGCAGCGGCGAGTCCTTGCCGACGACGGCCCCCTGGAAGAGGTCGTCGAACCCGTTGGCCTGCCCCTTGCCCGCCAGCTCCAGCTTGCCGCCCGCCTGCGACACGAAGTACGTGAGCGGCGCCTGCGAGGAGAAGAACGCGTCGGCCCGGCCGGAGCTGACCGCCAGCACCGAGGTGGGCTGGTCCTTGTACGACTGCACGGTGATCTTCGGCTTGCCGTCCGTGGCGCAGGTCTCGGACTGCTTCTTGATCACGGCCTCGGCGGAGCCGCCGGCCATGACCGAGATCTTCAGCCCGCACGTGTCGGCCACCGAGTTGATCTTGTTGGGGTTGCCCTTCGGCACGGCGAAGACCACGAACTCCTTCACCCAGTCCACGAAATCGTTGGACTTCTGCCGGTCGGGGAAGTCGCCCACCGGGCCGATGGCCAGGTCGTAGCGGCCCGACGCGATGCCGGTGAGCTGGCTGGGCAGGCCGTCCACGGTGACGTGCTCGATCTTGACGCCGAGCACCTGGCCCAGGGCCTCCGACAGGTCGGCCGCGGCACCGGTCATGGACTTGCCGTCCGCCCCGGCGATTTCGTACGGCGGGAACGAGCCGTTGTTCACCGAGACCAGCTTGCCGGCGGTCTTCACCTTGTCGGGCAGCCGGTCGAACAGGGCCTGGTCCTTGTCCTGGGCGGCCACGGTGCCGGAGGCGGCGGGCTGGGAGCTCAGCGCGCCCTGGGCCTCTTCCGGGTTGGCTCCGCAGCCGGCCAGCAGGAGGGCGGCGCCGAGCAGGGCAGCCGTCGCATACTTAGACATTTCGCTCCAATCGGGGGTCGACGGCGAAGCGCCGGTTCTCGAGGACGGGGAGGCTGAGGCGGGCTCGCTCGAGCTCTTCCTTGGAGGCGTCGGCCCACAGCAGGCCCGGCGCGTCGCCGAGGCGGGCCCGGGTGATGCCGAGCGGGTCGACGACCATGCTGGCGCCGATGTTGCGGCGGCCGCACTCGCCGGAGGCGGCCAGGTAGACGGTGTTCTCCAGGGCGCGGGCGGTCACCATGACCTCCCAGTGCCATTCCTTGGCCGGGCCGCGCACCCACGCCGTGGGCAGCGCGATCACCTGCGCGCCCTGGTCGGCCAGGAGCCTGGCCAGCTCGGGGAAGCGCACGTCGTAGCAGGTCATCATGCCGACCTTCCAGCCGGCGACGTCGATCACCACGGGCGCGTTCGTGCCGGGCACGACGTTGTCGGACTCGCGGCGGCCGAAGGCGTCGTACAGGTGCAGTTTGGTGTACGTGCCGACGATCTCGCCGTCCCTGGCGGCCACGAGGACGTTGAACACGCGCCCGTCGCCCGACGGGGTGTGCACGCCGACGATCACGGTGGTGGACGAGCCGCGCGTGCGCTCGACCAGCCCGCTGACGAACGGCCCGTCCAGCGGCTGGGCGGCCTCGCGGATGCGCGTGGGCTCGTCGACGAACAGGGCCATCGCGCCCTCGGGCAGGACCAGCAGGTCGGCGCCGCCCTCGGCGGCCCGGTCGACCAGGTCCTGACAGGTCTTGAGGTTGGCCGTCCAGTCCTCCGAGGACGCGAACTGTCCAACGGCGATTCTCATAGGTCGAAGACCTCCTCAGGTCCGATGCGGCGGTTCGAGATGCCCTGGGCGTGCAGTTCCGCGCAGAAGGCGGCGACCATGGCGGCGTTGGGCCCGACGCCGTACGGCATCCAGTCGGGACCGAAGGTCCGCGCCGTCTCCGTCAGGTCGGCGAGCAGCCAGGGCGTGGTGTCGGTGAGCAGGCGCCGCCGGGCCAGCCAGTGCCGCTTGGAGCGTTCGAACAGGTCCTGGACGGCCCGCGGCAGCCCCGGGTCGCGCTCGACGGCCTCGCGCTTCAGCGTCACGAGGTGGATGCCGGGCACGAACCCGGTCTCCCGGTAGTAGGCCAGCTCGGCGGCGCGGTGGTCGGGGAGCAGGTGGCGGAAGCGGCTGCCCGGGGTGAAGAACTCGTCGGGCATGAACGGGGTCATGATCGCGTCGTAGCGGCCCTCGGCTAGCCCTTCTGCGAGGCCGTCGTCGGTCAGCGAGACGTTGTCCGGGAACGGGACGGGCCCGACGCGGTCCTTGCCGGTCTCCCCGGCGACCAGCGGGCCGACCGTCCACTCGATGCCCCCGATGTCCACCCCGGCGGCCCTGAGCAGGGCGCGCGTCCAGGTGTTGCCGGAGTCCGGCCAGCCGGTCAGGCCGACGCGGGCGCCCTTGAGCTCCTCCAGCGCGGTCAGCTCGCTGTCGCGGCGGACCAGGACGCACCGGTGCCGGAAGCCGCGCATCACGAAGACCGGCAGTCCGACCAGGCGGTCGTCGCCCGCGGCGCGGCCGAGCACGTACCTGCTGAAGGACGTCTCGCCGCCGTCCAGGTCCGGCTCGCTCAGGACGTCCGGGGTGACGGCGCGGGACTCCAGGTCCAGCTCGAACCCCTCGGGCCGCACCTCCCCCGTCGCCACCGGTACGAGATGGTCCCAGTCCCGCAGACCCAACCGAATACGCACAAACACCCCAAAGTTCCCTTGCTTTGAATTGCTGGAAACCATATGTTCAGGACGTTTCCCCACACAAGACGATCTTTGTTGCTGAACAAAGATTTACAGGAGGTCATGTGGAAGCCGCCTGGCTGGCGCAGCAGATCGGCGAGCCGACCGCACGCGGGATCGCCGCCGCCCTGACCGATCTGATCAGGCAGGGCACGGTCACCGCGCAGACGCGCCTGCCGACGGTGCGCGGCCTGGCCAGGGAGCTGGGCGTGAGCTCCGGGACCGTCGCGGAGGCCTGGTCGGAGCTGCGGCGGCACGGGATGATCCACACCGATCGCCGTCGCGGCACGGTGGTGCTCGGGCCGCCCGACGTGCCCCGTCCCATCCGTTACGAGCGCGTCGGCCACTGGGGCGACCGGCTGGCGATCGACCTGGCCATCGCCTCGCCGGACCCTGCGCTGATGCCGCCGCTGGAGGCCGCCCTGGTCGCGGCGGCGGGCGCGGACGGGCTCAACGACTACGCCCGCGAGACGATCACGCCGCGGCTGCGTGCCGCCGTGGAGCCGGACTGGCCGTTCCCCGCGCGGGGCTGGCTCGCGGTCGGCGGCGGGTACGAGGGGGTGCAGCTGCTCTGCCAGACGACCGCGCTGCCCGGCGACCGGATCGCGATCGAGGAGCCCACCGCCGCCCGGCTCCTGGACATCCTGGAGACGATCGGCGTCCAGATCGTGCCCGTGGCCTGCGACGAGCAGGGGCCGATCCCCGAGTCGCTGGCCAAGGCGCTGCGGGCCAGGCCGGTGGCGTTCGTCTACCAGCCGCGCGGCCAGTCGCCCTGCGGCCACGCCGTGACCGCCGAGCGCTCGGCCGAGCTGGCCGACCTGCTGGAGCCGGTCTCGACGCTCATCGTGGAGGACGACGGGATCGGCGAGCTGTCGGTCTCGCCGATGGTGAGCATGGGGACACGCTTTCCCGACCGTACGGTGCTGGTGCGGTCGTACTCCAAGTCGCACGGCCCCGACCTGCGCATCGCGGTCATCGGCGGGGCGGCGGACGCGGTCGAGCGGGTGCGCGTGCTACGGAGCTTCGGCACCGGCTGGACCAGCAGGATCCTGCAGGACACGCTGGCCCACCTGCTCGGGGACGCCGGCGCGCGGGAGTGCGTGGCGCACGCCCGCGCGGTCTACGCCGGGCGGCGGGCGCGGCTGGCCGCGGAGCTGGCGGCCCGCGGCGTGCGCACCGGCGGCGGCGACGGGCTGGTCCTGTGGGTGCCGGTGCGCGAGGAGTCGGCGGCGCTGGTCACGCTGGCCGCGCACGGCATCTCCGTGGCGCCCGGCAGCCGGTACGTGATCCGCCCCGCGACCACGGACCACCTGCGGCTCGCCACGGCCCGGCTCACCGACGACCCCGGCGAGCTGGCGGACCTGGCCGACGTGATCGCCCTGGCGGCCAGGGACGGGCTCAGCGCCGGCTCTTGATCCCGGTGAGGCGGCGCAGCACGTCCCACCAGAACGACGCCCCGAACAGCAGCGCCAGGTACGTCAGCAGGAAGCCAGGCCAGTGGCTGGGCGTGGTGATCCGCTGCCACCACAGCCCGCCGTTCCAGTGCACGGACGGGTCGCCCTCCGCCGGGATCGACACGCTGACCAGCGCATGGTCGAGCATCTTGACCAGCGCCGGCTGGCTGAGCGTCTCGGTGACGCACGGCACCGGGTCGCCGCCCGTGCAGCGCGCCTTGAGCTCGTTGTACGCGTCCGGCCCCGCCCCCGCCACGGCCGTCACCGAGGCGCGGAAGGCGTTGTCGCGCAGCAGCGTCTTGGCGTACTCCAGCCCGTCCATCGTGAACACCAGCGTCACGACCACGCCGAGCACCGCCACGACCCACTTGACGTAGCGCTTGTAGAGCATGGACAGCCGCTGCATCTCCCCGTCGAACCAGCTCTCCACCCCCTGCCTGAACCGGTCGAGGTCCCGCTGCGCGGTCTCCCACACGCCTTTGAGGTGGCCGTAGAGCGGGCTGCGCATGGCCTTGAGCTTCTCCAGGAAGCCCTCGACGCCGTCCGGCTCCCCCGCGGCCAGCTCCATCAGGGCCACCGCGAAGCGCGCGGGAGGGATGTTCGAGATGCTGGTACGGCCCGTCTTCGGGTGGTCGATCTCCTGGACCCGCTGGTAGAGCAGGTTGACCATGGCATCCTCGGCCTTGTTCTCCTGCGCGGGCAGCGTGCCCGGCTCGGGCGGCGAGGGCTGGTCGCTGTGCTTGGGCCGGGGGTCGCGGACGAAGGGCAGCGCCGCGAAGACGTCGCGCACCTTGGCCGGCAACCACGACCTGCCCTGCGGGTCGGACCCGTCCATCGTGTCCCTGAGGTAGGCCCACAGGAACTTGCTGCGGATGGCGAGCACCCGCACGATCGCTTCATTGAGCCCGCTCACCAGCAGCGACAGCAGCAGGAACGACACCACCAGGCCCAAGGCCAAATCTACATAAACGGATAACACGCGGGCTTTGATACACCCCCGCGCGGCGCCGATCAAGCCCCGTAGAAAACTCGGTCCACCACTTGCCGTGCGCGGCGCGTCACGCGGCGGTAGTCGTCGAGGAAGTCCTCCGAGCCGTCCGGCGGGTAGCCGAGCGTCTGGGCGATCAGCTTCCGCTCGCCCGAGTCGCGCGGGACGCTGTCGCCGGGACGGCCCTTGACCAGCATGATCGCGTCGCGGATGCGGGAGGCGAAGCGCCACGCCTCGGCCAGCACGGCCTCGTCTGCCGGGGCGAGCAGGCCCTCGGCCACGGCCGCGCGCAGGGCCTCGAGCGTGCGGGGGGTGCGCAGCGAGCGCAGCGTGCCCGCGTACCGCAGCTGCAGAAGCTGGGCCACCCACTCCACGTCGGACAGCCCGCCGCGGCCGAGCTTGGTGTGCAGGCCCGGGTCGGCGCCGCGCGGCAGGCGCTCGGCCTCCATGCGGGCCTTGAGCCGCCTGATCTCCCTGACCGCGTCGTCGGGCAGGCCGCCCTTGGGGTAGCGCAGCTCGTCGACCATCGAGGTGAACTCCCGCCCCAGCTCCGCGTCGCCCGCCGAGAACCTGGCCCGCAGCAGCGCCTGCGACTCCCACGGCGACGACCAGCGCGCGTAGTAGGCGCGGTAGGAGGCCATCGTCCGCACCAGCGGGCCCTGCCGCCCCTCGGGCCGCAGGTCGGGGTCGATGATCAGGGGCGGGTCGGGGGCGGGCAGCGAGAGCAGCCTGCGCACCTCGTTGGCCACGGTGAAGGCGGCGTCCGTGGCCTCGCGCTCCGCCACGCCCGGCAGCGGCGAGTGGACGAACATGACGTCGGCGTCGCTGGCGTAGGAGCTCTCCATGCCGCCGAGCCGGCCCATGGCGATGACGGTGAACCTCGTGACGCGGGGCGCCTTGGCGAGGGCCACGTCGAGGGTGGCCTGGAGGGTCACGTCGGTCAGGGACGACAGGGCGGTCCCGACCGCCTCGATGTCGACGAGCCCGAAGAGGTCGGCCGCGGCGATCCGGAACAGCTCCTTCCTCCGGAGCGCCCGCACGGCCGCGACCGCCGGCTCGGGGTCGCCCTGGTGCCTGGACAGCGCCGCCGCGGCCTCGCCGGCCAGCGACTCCCGGGGGCGCACGACGAGCTCATCGTTGGAGCCCAGCATGGCGACCGCCTCGGGCGCGTTCATGATCAGGCCGGTCGCGTAGCGGCTGGTGCCGAGCACGCGCGACATCCTGGAGGCCACCGCGGTCTCGTCGCGCAGCAGCCGGAGGTACCAGGGCGTGCTGCCCAGCTTGTCGCTGACCTGCCGGAACCCGAGCAGCGCCGCGTCCGGGTCGGGCGTGTCGGCGAACCACCCGAGCATGACGGGCAGCAGCGTGCGCTGGATGGCCGCCCGCCTGGACACGCCCGAGGTGAGGGCGGCGATGTGGTGCAGCGCGCCGGCGGGGTCGACGTAGCCGAGCGCCTCCAGCCTGGCCTTGGCCGCCGCGGTCGACAGCCGCGCCTCCGACTCCTGCAGCCGCGACACGGCCTGGAGCAGCGGCCGGTAGAACAGCTTCTCGTGCAGCCGCCGCGCCTCCATGGCGTGCCGCCGCCACCGCGCCGTGAACTCCCGCACCGGGTCGGGCTGCATGCCGAGCGCGCGGCCCAGCCGGCGCAGGTCGGACTCGTCGGAGGGCACGATGTGGGTGCGCCGCAGCCGGTGGAGCTGCAGCAGGTGCTCGATCTGGCGCAGGAACGAGTACGCCTCCGCCAGCCCCCGCGAGTCGTCGCGGCCGACGTAGCCGCCCCGGGACAGCGCCGCCAGCGCGGGCAGCGTGGCCCTGCGGCGCAGCAGCGGGTCGAGCCGGCCGTGGACGAGCTGGAGCAGCTGCACCGCGAACTCGATGTCGCGCAGCCCGCCGGGCCCCAGCTTGAGCTGGCGGTCGCCCTCGGCGCGCACGTGCGCCTCGACCCGGCGGCGCATGGCCTGCACGTCCTCGACGAAGTGCTCGCGCGTGGCCGCCGCCCACACCAGGTCGTTGACCGCCTCGACGTAGGCCGAGCCGAGCTCCATGTCGCCCGCGACCGGCCGGGCCTTCAGCAGCGCCTGGAACTCCCACGTCTTGGCCCAGCGCCGGTAGTAGGCCAGGTGGCTGCCGAGCGTGCGCACCAGCGGGCCCGACCTGCCCTCCGGCCGCAGGCCCGCGTCGACCTCCCACAGCGAGCCCTCGGAAGTGGTGGCGGAGCAGGCCCGCATCATGGCCTGGGCCAGCCGGGTCGCGGTGCGCAGCGCCTTGGTCTCGTCGGCGCCCTCGCGCGGCTCGGCCACGAAGATCACGTCGACGTCGCTGATGTAGTTGAGCTCCCTGGCGCCGCATTTGCCCATGCCGATGACCGCCAGGCGTACCTCGCCGTCGTCGACCTCGGCGCGGGCGATGGCCAGCCCGGCCTCCAGCGCGGCGCCCGCGAGGTCGGACAGCTCCGCCATGACCTCGGCCAGCGTGGCCTCACCGGTGAGGTCGCGGGCGGCCAGGTGGAGCAGCAGGCCCCGGTAGGCCACGCGCAACGCGTCCAGCGGGCGCTCGGCGGTGGCGGCCCTGCCCGGCTCGGCGCCGACCGCCTTCAGCAGCTCCGCCCGCACGTCGTCCGGTCGCGGCGCGGCCAGGAGCGCGAGCTGGTCGGGGTGGCGCACCAGATGCTCGCCGAGGGCGGCGCTGACGCCCAGGACGGCCAGCAGCCTCGTGCGCAGGGCGTCGTCCTGGCGCAGGACGCCGACCACGGCGGGGTCGCGCTCGGCCAGGCGGGTGAGCGAGACCAGCGCCTGGTCGGGGTCGGCCACGTCCACCAGGAACTCCAGGAGATCGTGCACGTCGACCCCTGCCTGCCGGACGAGCTGGGCGGCCCTGGCCCCGTCGGCGAAGCCGAGCCTGGCGAGCCGCGCGGCGGTGGATTCGATCCTGGGCACCCCTCCATCTTGACAGGACTTCCGCCGTAGCATAGAAACGCAACGTTGCGTTGCATTCTTGGGAGGCGATCGGCGATGGTTCCCTCTGCCGTCACGTGGGGTCTGCTGGCCGCGTGGGCGGTGCACGACGCGGAGGAGCTGGCGACCATGGCGGGCTGGACGCGCTCGGCCCGGCCCCGGCTGGAGGAGCGGCTGCCGTGGGTGCCGTGGCAGCGGCTTGAGGTCTCGCAGCGGCATGCGAACGTGGCCATCGGGCTCATGGGCGGGGTGATGGCGGGGGCTTCGGCGCTGGGGGCGCGTACGGGCGGGCGGAGCCCGGTGTTCCAGGCGGCGCTGCTGGGGTTCGGGGCGCACGGGGTCATGCACCTCGCGCAGGCGGCGGTGACGCGGGGGTACACCCCCGGGGCGGTGACCGCGCCCGTGGTGGTCATCCCGTTCTCGGTGTGGGCCTGGCGGCGGCTGCGGGCCGAAGGGGTGCCGGTGCGTACGGGGGCGGCGGGCTGGGCGGGCCTGGCCGCGCTCCCGGTCGTGCTGGCCGGCGTCCACGCCGCGGCCCACGCCCTGACCCGGCCCCGCACGCACGACACCGCGGGCACCTCACCTCACGGCACCACGACGACGCCTCACGCCCCCACGACGCCCCGGGCGGCCGCCCGCTCGGGCGCGGGCTCGGGCTCGGGCGTGGGCGTGGCCGGGCGGCCGCGGCGGTTCAGGCGCGACCGCCGGTGGTTCTGACCACCTCCGCGAACGCCTCCGCCACCGTGCGCCAGGTGGCCACGAGCGCGCTCTCGGCGGCCTTGACCCCGACGTTGAGCTCCTCGGCCGCCTCCAGGTCCGACTCGTCGGTCCAGGCGGTGAAGATCTCCGGCGTGGCCTCGGGGTGGAACTGGACCGCCCAGGCGGCCTCGCCGAGCCGATACGCCTGGTTCGGATACTGCGCCCCGGTCATCAACGGCACCGCGCCGTCGGGCAGCCGCGTCATCGCGTCCTGGTGGTACTGGACGGCCACGGCCGTCCCGACCCCGGCCAGCAGCCGGTCATCGGCGGCCGCGGGCAGCGCGACCACCTCGCGGGCGCCCACTTCGAGCCCGTTCGTCCCCCGCTCGACGGTGCCGCCGCAGGCCATGGTCAGCAACTGCGCGCCCAGGCAGACGGCCAGCGTGGGCGTTCCCTCGTCCACGGCCCGGCGCAGCAGGTCGCGGGTGGCGGGCTGCCAGGGGCTCCGCTCGTCCTCCCAGGCGGCCGCCGCACCGCCGAGCACGATCAGCCCGTCCGCCGGGCCCGCGGGGATCTCCTCGCCGAGGTACGGCCGGACGACGTCACAGGGCAACCCCAGCCACTCGGCGAGGTATCCGAGCCCGGCCCCGTCCTCGTGCTGAACAACGGTGATACGCATAGCAGGGGATTATCCGGGAATATCACCACATTCCCCACACCCAGTCCCTTGCGCGCCGATCGCCAGGGCGGGGTGTTCGTCCCTAAGCTCCGAACCATGAGCTTCGAGTTCGACGATGTCGGCGGTCTGCGGATCGCCAGGTTCGGCACGGGACCGCGCACGGTCATCGCGGTCCACGGGATCACGGCCTCCCTGATGGCCTGGGGCGCGGTGGCGCGGCGGCTGCCCGAGGACTGGTCCATGGTCGCCATGGACCTGCGCGGTCGCGGGCACAGCGCCTCGCTGCCGGGGCCGTACGGGCTGCCGAGGCACGCCGAGGACGTGCTGCGCGTCGCCGACCACGTGGGAGCGGGCCCGGACGCGGTGCTGACAGGGCACTCGATGGGCGCGTACGTGGCCGCCCTGGCCGCCGCCGAACGCGACTTCGCACGGGTCGTGCTGGTGGACGGCGGCCTGCCCTTCCCCCCGCTGCCCGAGGGGGTGGACGCCGACGAGGCGATGGAGGCCACGCTCGGGCCGGCACTCGCCCGGCTGCGCCAGACGTTCCCCAGCGCGGACGCCTACGTCGACTTCTTCAAGGCCCATCCGGCCTTCGCCGGCCACTGGAGCGCCGATGTGGAGGCTTACGTCCGCTATGACCTGACAGGCCCCGAGGGGGCGCTCAGGTCGCGCGTGGCCCCGGAGGCGGTGCTGCAGGACGGACGCTGGCTGCGCCTGGAGTTGGAGGCCATCGGGGCCGCCCTGACCGCCGTCAGGTCACCGCTCACCCTGCTCAGGGCGCCGCGCGGCCTGCTCAACCAGGACGTCGGCATGCTCCCCGACGACCTGGCCCTCCCCTGGGTCACCCGCCTCCCGGGGCTCAGGGACGAGATCGTCCCTGACTGCAACCACTACACGATCCTCTTCGACGCCCCCTGCGTCTCCACCGTCATCACCCACCTCACCTCCCAGCCCTGACCCGAGGACCGACGCCTACACGCGGAACGGCCCCCGAGCCGTCTTCTCTTCTAGTGGTTGTCGCAACACCCCAGTTGAGGGGATGCGATGGACTTCGAGATTCGGGAGGACCGGGAACGTACTCGGGGGCGCAGGGC
>NZ_JBEXCR010000100.1:0-15791 GCF_040605375.1 Nonomuraea sp. NPDC005650 | reverse complement strand
CGGCGGAGTGCTCGGGGCGATCCCGAGCCACGCGGTGAGCGTCAGCTGCATCGGCGTTCACGACGAAAGAGGCGACGGCGTCTTCGACACCGAGGTCAGCATGTTCGGCAACGACTTCTCCAACATGACCGCGCTGTTCGAACTCGCCGGTGGCGGCTCGATGCGGATCAACGAGTTCCGGCGGGTGGGCTACCCGTCACCGATCCGCGAGAGCCGGTTCAGCTTCTTCGGCACCGAGGGCAGCTTCGAGCAACTGGCCACGACCTCGATCTGGCAGGACAAGAACGAGGCGAAAGACGTGTCCGAACTGATCGAGACCCGGCCGACCCTGAGCCTCGACGATCCGCTGCTCGCCGATGTCTCACCGTCGCTGCGCGCCGCGTTCACGTCGGGGCACGCTCCGGTGCACGATGAGGAGATCGTACGTCTGCCCGCCGAGTTCGAGGTGGCGCCGAACGGGCACGAGGGGAGCCATCAGCTCTTGGTCGACGATTTCGTCCGCGCCGTCGGGGCCGGCACCCTGCCGACGGTCAACGCGTGGGCCGCCGCCCGTTTCACGCTGCCCGGCCTGGTCGCGCAGGAATCGGCCCTTCGCGGCGGCGAGCGTCTCTCGATACCCGATCTCGGGGACGCTCCCGTCTCCGTCGGCAGTCCGTTGCGGTAGATAATCTAGGCGGATTGACGGCTCGCGGCCCGGGGAGGGAGACATGGCCGAGCTCGAAGGCGTCCCGGGCCGCAAGGTCACGCGCAAGGATGTGGCACGCCGCGCGGGCGTGAGCGACGCCGTTGTCAGCTACACGCTCAACGGGAAGGCGCCGGTGGCGCCGGCGACCGCCAAACGCGTCATGAAGGCGATAGCCGAGCTCGGCTACCAGCCCAACCACGCCGCGCGCGCCCTCAAGTCCGGCTCCGCCCGTACCATCGCCCTGGTCTTCCAGGAAGACGACGACGCTCCCGCCTACACGAACCCGTTCTTCACCGAGTTCGCCCACGCCGTCGAGAAAGCGGCGCGAGCACGGGGATACGCGCTCTACATGACGACCGACGCTCCCGGGCCGGGCAAGCTGCTTGAGCGGTTTCGCGAGCTCGCCGCCCGCCAGGTCGACGGAGTGCTCATCGTGCCGGGTTCGCGTTCGCTGGACGCATCCGGACTCGACCTGGTCGGCCTGCCGTGGGTGCGGCTGAACACGACGAGTCCGCTGCCCGGGGTCGACAGCGTGGGGGTCGACCTCTATCGGGGCGCGTTCGAAGCGACCGAGCACCTGATCGCTCACGGGCACCGGCGCGTCGGGTTCGTCGGAGGCGGAGCCGAGGAGCCGCGGCATCGTGGCTGGCGCGACGCCTGCGCCACACACGGCGTGCTCGCCTCGCCAGGCCTGTACGCGTCGTTCACCCGCGAAGGCGGCTACCGGGCCGGCCTCGAACTCGCCGCTGCCGACGACCGGCCCGGCGCGATCTTCGCCTCCTCCGACCTCATCGCGCTCGGCGTCCTCCGGGCTCTGCACGAGCAGGAGGTGCAGGTTCCGGAGGACATCGCCATTGTCTCCTTCGACGGATCATGGGAGACCGAATACTCCTGGCCCGCACTGAGCTCGGTACGACAGCCCATCGAGGCGATGGCCGAGGCATCCGTCGACCGGCTACTTGATCAACACAGTGCCGAGCGCCGGCACGAGACCTTCTTCGGGACCCTCATCCCGCGCGCCTCCTGCGGCCCGCATCCGGTGCGGAGCATGGGCGATCAACCCCCGGCACCGTACGGGGTGTAACGAAACCTAAGCAGAACCACGATAAGCAGGGCGATGCGGGCGAAGGCTCCACCCGGTTGCGCAGGCGAGGGGACGGGATGAACAGGATTCCGGAGGCTGCCGGCGTGATCAGCGTGCGTGTCGAGCTGCGACCGGACGTGGACGTGGACGTCGACCTGCACGACCGCCTCGCCCGGGGCCTCCGCGGGGAACTGAAGGAACTCGATGTCGAGTCGATCCAGGCAGTTCCCGGCAGCCCGGCACCAGAGGGGGCGAAGAGCGCGGACCCGGTCACCGTGGGCGCGCTCCTGGTGGCCCTCAGCGCCTCAGGCGGGGTATTCACCTCGCTGGTCGGAGTACTGCAGGACTGGCTCAACCGGCAGTCGGCCCGGCACCGGATCGTGGTCACCATCGCCGGCGACTCCATCGAACTCGACCGGGCCACGGGCGCCGAGCGGCGCGAGTTGATCGACGCCTTCATCCGGCGGCATTCGGGCGGATAGCGTATGGGTCGCAGGTTCGCGTTGTTGATCGCCACCTACGCGTATGACGATCCGGGACTGCGGCGGCTCATCGCTCCGGCCCACGACGCGGAGGCGCTCGCCGCTGTGCTCCGCGACCCGGAGATCTGCGGCTTCGAGGTCACCACGCTCGTCAACGAGCCGAACCACCGGGTCGGAGAGGCCATCGGCGACTTCTACCGGGATCGGCGAGGCGACGACCTGACCCTGCTCTACTTCACCGGTCACGGACTCAAGGACGACGACGGACGGCTCCACCTGGCGATGCGCAACACCCGCCGCGACAGCCTGATCTTCACCGCGATCTCCGGCGAGCAGATCGACTATGCGATGGAGAGGTGCGCGTCACGGCGGAAGGTCCTGATCCTCGACTGCTGCTACAGCGGGGCCTACCCGGCCGGGCGGCTGACCAAGGCCGGAGGCGAGGTCCATGCGCTGGACCACTTCCGCGGACGCGGCCGCACCGTCCTCACCGCCACCGACGCCACCCAGTACGCCTTCGAGGGCGACACGCTGCACGGGAACGCACCGCAATCGGTGTTCACGCGCCACCTGGTGGAGGGGCTGCGCACCGGCCGCGCCGACATGGACGGCGACGGCGACATCACCCTCGACGAACTGTACGGCTACGTCTACGACCGCGTCGTGGCCGAGATGCCGCAGCAGCGACCCAAGCGGCAGGACAACGTCGAAGGCCGCACCGTCATCGCGCGGAACGTCAACTGGTCGCTGCCCCCGCACATCGACCATGCCCTGAGCAGCCCGATCGCCAGAGACCGGCTCAACGCCATGGACACGCTCGACCACCTCCACCGGATCGGCAACGGGATGGTCCGGGCTCGCGTGCGCGGGGAACTCCTACGGCTGGTCGACGACGACAGCCGGATGGTTTCCGCAGCCGCAGCCGCCCGGTTGCGGGCCATCGGCCTTGAGCCCTCCGAGCCGGAAGCGAACCCCGAGTTCCAGATCTCGGCCGCGGCTCCGGTGGAAGTAGAGACATCCACCAATTCCGCAACGGCGCAGGACCTCACCGATCCGGCAGAGGTGAAGAAACCCCAGGGAACGCCACCGGTGGGGCCGCCCGAGTCGCCGCCGCATCGGGAGCACTCAAAGTCATCACCGGCGGATTCGCTGAGCGTGTCGGAAACAAAGCCGTCGCCCGATCGGCGGCGCCGTCTCGTGGACCGGCCGGACAAGCTGGTCGCATCGGGCCGGCCACGCCCCGTTCTGCGTGAGCCGGCAGGCATACCGGTAGACCGCAACCGGGCTGCTTCACCGGCGCCTCCACCGCCACTGGCTGACCATGCGATATTCGGGAAGACGACGATAAGCCGCGCGGCGCTCGGCCTGAACGTGGTGTTCGGCGTGGCCACGCTGATCGAGTTGATAACCGCTTCGAACACAAGCTACTCCCCCGCCTACAACGCGGCCGACACGATTCTCAAGGTGAGCCGGTCCCTCTGGCTGGTGGCACTCGCGGCCACCTTCGAGAGATTCACCCCGGGTAGGGGGGACACCAGGCGTGGGCAACGGGAACTGTTCCTGTTCGGTATCACGGGGCTGTTCATTGCGGGGCTCATCGGACTTCTTACGACGGGCAGCAATCTTTGGTGGACTTGGCATACCCTCGTGGGCGGCGTCCCTCTCCTTGCCCTTGCCGCGGCGGCCTGGCGGGCCTCGGTCCGGCCCGTCTGGGTGGTGGTGTCGGTGGCAATCCTGCCGCTGACCTGGTCAATCGGGGGGAACTTCGCGCTGCTGGGCCTGCCTGAACTGATCGTCTACGTCGGCCTGATCAGGGTCACCCCGACGCCCAAGGGCTGACCTCCGGTCGACGCGGGCCAGACCGGATGACGCGGCGCACGTTGCCTCTCGTCAGGCTGGCGGCGACAGCTCATAGCCCGAGCCATGGACAGGACCGTCCGCAACTTTACGGGCGGCGGTGCGGCACTGTGAGGGGTGAGTGCGCGGGGCGTGCCGCAGGCGGCGGCGTTCGGCGGCACGCTGGTGGACCTGATCGGGTTCCGCAGGGCCAGCGTCCTGTCGGACGTGGCGAGCGGGCTCATCGTGATCGCGATCCCGGCCCTGTTCCTGACGACCGGCCTGTCCTTCCCCGTGCTGCTGGCGCTGGTCTTCGTCCGCTGGCTGACGGCCACGCCCGGCGAGACCGCGCGCAAGGCGATGGTGCCCGACCTCGCCGAGCTGGGCCGGGTGAAGATCGAGCGGGCGACCGCCGCCTATGACGGCGTCAACCGGGGCGCCAGGATGGTCGGCGCGCCGCTGGCCGGGGTGCTGATCCTCTGGCTGGGCCCGACCGCGCTGCTGTTCGTGGACGGGGCGACTTTCCTGCTGTCGGCGCTCCTCATCCGCACCGGGGTCCCCCGGGTCACGCACGCGGGCGCGCCCCGCGAGTCCGGCGGCTACCTGCGCGATCTCGGCGACGGTCTGGCGTTCCTCTGGCGGGACCGGGTGCAGCTCACCGGCACCGCGATGATCGTGGTCACCAACATGCTGGACACGGGCGTGACGCAGGTGCTGCTCGCCCTGTACGCGCGCGACGTCGTCCACGACCCCCGCGCGTTCGGGCTGCTGGCGGGCGGTGTCGGGGCGGGCGCCGTGATCGGCACGATCGTGTACGGCGCCGTGGGCGGGCGGCTGCCCAGGGGGCTGACGTTCGGGTTGTGCTTCCTGGTCGCCGGGGTGCCGCGCATCCTGGTGCTGGCCCTCGGCGCGCCCTTCCCCGTTGCGCTGGGTGTCACCGTGTTGTCGGGGTTCGCCGCGGGGGCGATCAACCCGCTGCTCGGCGTGTTCCAGTTCGAGCGCATACCGACGCAGTTGCGTGCCCGGGTGCTCGGCACGATGACCGCCGCCGCCTACGCGGCGATGCCGCTCGGCGGCCTGCTGGCAGGCTCCCTCACCGAGCTGACAGGACTGACGGTGACGCTGTTCGCCTTCACCGCCGTCTATTTCGCCGCCTCGTTCCCGCCGTTCGTCAGCCGTGCCTGGCGCGGCCTCGACGAGCCGAGCCGGGCCGGGGCGCCGACGCAGGCCGGATAGTTCGTTGTTCGTGGCCGGCGAATCGCGCTGTCCCGAGACCCGCTGACGCAATGATCAGGTGATCGTCGAGACCATCTCGACATCGTCTTCCTGAGGCGACCGCACGATCGGGGTCACGCCAGGATCCGTAGGGGACGTTCGAGCAGCCCGGTGAGGGTGGCGAGGAATTGCGCGGCCAGGGCGCCGTCGATGATCCGATGGTCGGCGGTGATCGTGTATCGCATGCGGCGACGCACCACCACCATCGCATCCGCCACGGTGGGTTCGGGGGTCGCCGCCCCCACGGCGAGGATCGCCCCTTGTGGTGCGTTGATGACAGCGGTGAAGTGCTCGACTCCGTACATGCCGAGGTTGCTGATCGTGAAGGTCCCGTCGGCCATGTCGGCAGTGCTCAGTGTGCGGTTCATCGCCTTCTCGGCCAGGGCCCGGCTCCGGACTGCGATGGTGGTGACCGACGCCTGGTCGGCGTCGCGGATCACGGGCACCATGAGCCCCGCCGGGGAGGCGACGGCGATGCCGACGTTGATCCGCCCATGCAACAGCGTCTGGCCGCGACCTTCTGGGGAGTAGGAGGCGTTCACCCCTGGGGTGCTCCGCAAGGCGAGCGCGACCGCACGGACCAGGAGGTCGTTCACCGTCACGTGGCCGCCGGTGTCGGCGAGTGCGTCGTTCAGTTGTACTCGAAGGTCGAGCAGGTCCGTGACGTCGGCGGACGAGGTGACGCCGAAGGCCGGAACGGTGGTGGCGGTCTCGGTCAGCCTGGACGCGATGGTCCGTCGGATCGGGTCGAAGGGCGTCGCGGTCGATCCTCGGCCGTCGTGACCTGCCGTTTCCCTCGCCTGCGTCGAAGCGGCCGGTGCGAGGGACGTCCGGGATTCGGGAGCGAGATCTTCGGGCGCGGGTTCACCCTCGGCCGCGTACAGGTCGGCCCGGATGATTCTTCCTCCAGGCCCCGTTCCTGTGATCGTCGTGAGGTCGATGCCCCGCTCGCGGGCGACCTTGCGTACGAGCGGGGTGGCCCGCAGGCGTGCTGTCGCCGCAGATGGTGCGCCGGTGGGCGTGGACGCCGACTGCGATGGCCGATCGCCTGGCGTACCTGCCGGCGAGCGTTCGCCGGCCGCTTGTGCTGCCTCGCCGAAGGGATGGGCCTGCGCATGGGTGAGCGTCATCGTCTCTTCGCCGGTCCCGTTGTCGAGGCGGGCGATAGCCGTGCCGATGGTGGCGCTCTCGCCTTCGTGAACGAGGATCTCGGCCAGGGTGCCGGCTTCGTACGCCTCGTATTCCATGACGGCCTTGTCGGTTTCGATGTCGACAAGGACGTCGCCGACGGTGACCGGATCGCCGGGCTGCTTGTGCCAGGTGGAGATGGCGCCTTCGTCCATGGTGTCGGAAAGGCGCGGCATCAGGATGTCGATCATGAAAGGTCCTTGTCAGCGGCGCCGGGCGACGGCATCGAGGGTCTGGCGGATTGCGCTGATCACATCGTCCGCGGATGGCAGTGCCGCGGTCTCCAGCGGCTTGGCGTACGGGAGCGGCACTTCGGCCATCGCGACACGGCGGACGGGGGCGTCGAGCCAGTCGAAGGCGCCGTCAGAGATCGTGGCGGCGATCTCGGCGCCGATGCCGTAGGTGAGCCAGTCGTCTTCGAGCACGACGGCGCAGTTCGTCTTCCGTACCGAGGAGACGATCGTCTCCCGGTCCAGCGGACGCAGGCTGCGCAGGTCGACGACCTCGACATCGATCCCATCGGATTCGGCGAGCTGCGCGGCGACCTGGAGCGCGACCGCGGCCATCCGGGAGTACGCGACGACGGTGATGTCGGCGCCCTGCCGGGTGATCGCCGCCCTGCCGATCTCCGCGGGATCGTCCGCGTCGGGGACCTCGCCCTTGGTGTTGTAAAGGGCGAGGTTCTCGAGGACGAGGACGGGGTCGTCGTCACGGATCGCGGCGATCATGAGTGCTTTGGCGTCGGCGGGACTGGAAGGGGCCACGACCTTCATGCCGGGGACGAAGGCGTAGTAGAGCTCGATGTTCTGTGAATGGGTGGCGCCGAGCTGCTGCCCGCCGCCACCGGGAGTGCGGATGACCATGGGAACCCGGGACTGACCGCCGAACATGCCGTAGATCTTGGCCGCGTGATTGACGATCTGGTCCAGGGCCAGGAGTGAGAAGTTGATCGTCATGATCTCCACTACCGGCCGCAGGCCCAGCATCGCGGCACCGATCGCGGCGCCGGTGAAGCCTTCCTCGGCGATCGGCGTGTCTCGTACCCGCTTGGGTCCGAATTCGGCGAGCATCCCAGCGGTGATCTTGTACGAGCCTTCGAACAGGCCGATCTCCTCGCCGATCAAGAACACGTTCTCGTCCCGGAGCATCTCCGAACGCAGAGCGTCGTGGAGCGCCTGCCGGTAGGTGATCACGCTCACGGGTCAGGCTCCGATCTGCCGGCCGGCCGGGCGCGGGGCGGCGGGGAAGAGGGCATGGCCGGGCAGCCGGCGGGAGTCGTTCGGCACAGGGGTGGCGTAGGTGTAGTCGAACAGGGTCGAGACCTCCGGGTGCGGGCTGGCGTCGGCGAACGCTGCCGCGGCCGTCACGGCAGCGTTGGCTTCGGCGTCGATCCGGTCGATCAGCTCATCCGTCAGGAGTCCTCGGTCAAGGAGCCGTACGGCGTAGGCCGCGATGGGGTCGGCCGCCTGCAACGCCTCGGCCTCCTCCTTGCTGCGGTATTTCGCCGGGTCGACCACCGAGTGTCCTTTGAGCCGCCCGGAAATGGTCTCCAGCAGGTACGGCCTGCCTGCTCTCGCGCTGGCCAGCCCGGTCTGGGCCGCGGTGTACACGGCAGTGGGGTCGTTGCCGTCCACCCGGGCGGAGGGCATCCGGTAGGAGGAGGCACGCAGGTGCAGTTCGGGTTCGGCCGAGGACTGCTCGACGCTGGTGCCCATACCGAGACCATTGTTGATCACCACGTACAGGATCGGCAGATTCCACAGGGCGGCGATGTTGAGCGACTCGTGGAAGGCGCCGATGTTCGTGGCGCCATCGCCCATCAGGCACACCACCACCTCGGATCCGCCACGGTAGTCGATCGCCAGCGCGGCGCCGGTGGCGAGCGGTATCTGGCCGCCGACGATGCCGTACCCGCCCATGAACCGGGATGAGATGTCGAACATGTGCATCGACCCGCCCCAGCCCCGCGATACCCCGTCAGCGCGGCCGTACAGCTCGGCCATCACCCGCTCGGGGCCGACGCCGCGCGCTATCGCGTACCCGTGCTCGCGGTAGTTCGTGAACACGTAGTCCTGGTCGTCCAGCGCGGCCATCAGCCCCGCGACGGTGGCTTCCTCGCCGAGATTGAGGTGACAGTAGCCGCCGACCTTGGCCTCGGTGTACGCGCGGGCGGCCCGCTCCTCGAACCGGCGGATCAGCACCATCTGCCGGTAGAACGCCAGCAGCTGCTCGTCGCCGACCACCGGTTGCGCCGGGTCGGCCGAGACCTTGCGCCTGGGCATCGCCGCGGACCTGCTCGTCCGTGTCGCCGATTCGGCGGTTGGGGGCATCTGGAGTCTCCTCTCACCGGGCACACCGCCGACCGGCTGTGGTGCACCCCTGCTCGGCCGACACTTGGACCTCGACGTATCGAGCCGCTTAATGAAACGTAATCCGTTTCATTATAGGATAGCCGTATCGGTACACCGTCAGTCAGGGGGACGTTGGTGAGGAGCAGTCAGCCGGAGGTGCCGCAGCGAAAGCGCGGTCGACCGACCGCGCAGGAGCGTGCCCAGCGGCGTGACGAGATCCTCGATGCCGCCGTGCGGCTGTTCGTCTCCGAGGGCTTCCACTCGGTATCCCTGGACGATGTGGCGGCCAGGGCCCGCGTGACCAAGCGCACGATCTACGCCTACTTCGGCAGCAAGACCGAGATCTTCCTGGCCGCGGTCGAACGCCTTCGCCAACGCACGCTCGGCCTGGCCGGAAGCGAAGAAGACGCTTTGGCCGACCTTGCGGCCAGGATCGTTCTCGCGCTGCATTCCGATGAGGCCATCGGGTTGCACCGGCTGATGATCATCGAGGCTTACACGTTTACCGACCTGGCCCAACGCTTCTACCAGGACGGCCCCGAGTCCTACATCCAGGCACTCAACGAGCGCCTTCCGCAACCAGATCTCGACCGTGCGCGTGCGTTGTTCACCCTGCTGCTCGGGGAACCGCACCGTCAGCGGCTGCTCGCGTTGCGGCCACCCCCCTCACCGGCGGGGGCACGGGCCCACGCGCTCGAAGCGTTGCGCCAACTGGGGCTCGATGGCGGCGTGGCATCGAGTTGAGTAGCGGCCCACTGACGTTCAGACGTGACACAACCGCGTGAGTTCAGGCCTCGGGCCAGCTGAAGCGGGTGACCAGACCGGCGTCGACGAGTTCCTTCTCCCGGGCGTTGCACACGAAGATCCGCGTTGACGTGGGAAGCCGACCCAGCGAGTGCGGGTGGCGCCGCCGACCCCCGATGACATGCGAAGTGTTCTTCGAACTCCTGCCATCCCTCAGCGGTATTCGTCCCCAGGGCGCAAGGTACGGCGGTCGGCCAGGAACCCGGCGTGGTGGCGGACGACGTCCTCGTCGAAGATGGCGACGTCCCAGCAGGGCGGCGCCGATATGGATGGGCAGGCCGCTGTTGACGAGCTCGGTGGCGAAGATCCTGTGCGGTTGTGTTCGTGTGGCGTTCGAGCAGGCGGCTTTCCGGCGGGGGTTCGCGCTGGAGGTCGTCGCTCGTGTTGCGTTCCCAAGTAGGTCATGTGACGCAGATCACTGGCTTGGGGTGCTCGTAGAGCAGATTGTCGGTGGCGTCTGCGATCGTGTCCTGCGTGGGCGAGCTGGTCGAGCGGGTGGATGAACGGGACCGCGTGCTGGGGGTCGTGGACCGGGCAGAGGCGGAGCGCCGGCGATGGATGCATCGGATCGCGACGACGATCTGTCGCGATCCGATGCGGCGGATCCTCGTGCTGCGCCGAGCGGAGCAGCACACTCGCTTTCCCGGCCACTATGACGTGATGGTCGGCGGTGCCGTGGACGTGGGCGAGTCGTATGAGGACGCGGCGGCCCGCGAGCTGTCCGAGGAGCTGGGTGCCGGCGTCCCGGTGCGTTTCATGTTCAAGTTTCTGTGCCGGGATGGGGTCAGCCCTGTCTGGTTCGGGGTGCATGAGGCCGTGATCACCGAGCCACTGGTTCCAGATCCGTCCGAGATCGCTTGGCATGCCTGGCTCTCAGAGCTCGAACTGCGGGAGGTCGTTGATCGATGGCCTTTCGTTCCCGGTGGGCGCGAGGCGTTGCGCCGATATTTGGTATCCGGGAACGAGGGCCGGCCCTCGGCTGGCTGATCGGCGGCATCATGAGTGGGTGGCTCAGCTGCATGGCCCGATTCCCGTAGTCTGGGCTGGCAGCCGACGTACTCGGGTGTCGCGGTCGCGCTGGTTGAGGCCGCCGGGGATGGCTCTGCGATGGACTCGTTGATCGGCCAGGTCGATAGAGGTTGGCGGTCCAGTTTCGGCTTGCGACGGGGATAACTGCCCGATACTGCGGTGCGGCCGGGCTGTGTTGTAGTGCTCCAGGTAGCGGATGAGCGTTCGGCGTAGATGGTCCTCATTCAGGATGAGCATGCTCTTCCAGGAGTTCGCGGCGCAGGGTGCCGATGATCCGTTCGCAGCGCGCGTTCATCTTCGGGGCCTGCGCTGGACTCTCCATGACTCGCGGGCCGGCGTCGGCGAAGACCACGTCGAAGGCATCGGTGGACTGGCCGCCGCGGTCGCGGATCAGGAACTTCAGCCTCGTCGTGTCGGTGTTCATCAAGAAGTTACGAGCGGCCTGGGCGCTCCACGGGCCAGCGGGGTTCGCGGTGATGCCGAGCACCTTGGCGGTGATGCGCTCGACATCGCCGCGCTCAGCCTCCGGGAGCGGGGCGCCGGAGGATTCCCGTGCCCGGGTGCCGTGCCCAGGAGGCGAGCGGCCTGGACGGGTTGACGTTCCGAGACGGCATGATCGCAGACCTGACCGGTTTCGTGCCCGACCTGTTCGAGGCGTTCGGGTTGCCCACCAAGCTCTGACGGACGGTGCCGCGGGGGCCGCCGCTGAGGGCGGTGACCCAGGCACGATGACATAGGGCGTGATGACGCGGGGCGCGAGGGACCTTAGGGCGCTTGCCGTCCTATCTGGTTCGGTCAGGTTGGGGAAGAGGCGGACGTGGTCAAAGTATTGAAGCTTGAGTGACTCGGGAGGCCGGGAGTTGGGCTTCGCCTATCGGGGCGTGCCGACCTCACCAGGACATCAGGATCGGCCGGACTCCGCGAGCAGATGTACGACACCGGCCGGGTTCTTGATCCAGTGGGTTCTGGAATCGAGGTTCTCCAGGGGCTCCACCTCGTCACACGGGTGGATGCCGATGTCGGCCAGTTCCCTCGTCGCTGCGTCCAGGTCGTCGGTGTGGAGTTGCAGCCACAGGTCGGGCTGGCTGTAGTTGTCGACGCAGTCGAGCCACAGCGTATTGGGGCCGAACCGCACCGAATGAGTTCTTGAGACGGTCGGAGCGTAGGAGACGTCGTCCCCTTTGACGTCGAAGCCCAGGGTGTCGCGGTAGAAGGCCACGGTGGCCTCGTACTGCGCCTTGGGGATCTTCATGGCGATGTTCAGGCCGGCGGTGAATTCAGGCTTATTCATTGTTGCGTGACTCCTTCGTGTCGGTGGCGTCCAGTGCGCGTTCCAGCGCGGCCAGCCGGTCATCCCACCTGTTGGCGAGCCTGGCCAGCCACACCTGGGCTGTGTGAATGGCGGCTGGTTCCAGCCGGTAGGGGTGGCGGCGGCCGGCCGGTTCGCCGGAGCTGATCAGGCCCGCTTCGGCGAGCTGGCCGAGGTGCTTGGCGATCGCCTGGCGGCTGACCGGCAAGCGCCGCGCCAGATCGGTGACGGTTGCGGGACCCGCCCGGGCGAGCTCCTCCAGCAGCGCCCGCCGCGTCGGATCGGTGAGTGCCGCGAACACCGCGACGGCCTGCCGTTCTGCATCAGGCGGCCGCATCGAGGTAGGTCTCCAGGTCGACGAGCTCCGTGTCCCATCCCTGGCTGTGCCTTGCGAGCGGATCGGGCCGCATCGTCGGCGGCCTGGGCGAAGCCGCTCTCCACAAGGCGTAGCCGAGTGCCGTCCGGTACCGGCTCCAGGGTGAAGTCCACGAGCGTCTGGGGTGTGCCGTGCCCCGGCGGGCCCTCGATATCCCACCTGAAGGCGAAACGGTGTGGTCGGTCGACTACGACGATCGTGGCGACGGATTCCTGGTCGAGGTCGTCCCAGCGGAAGAACGCCCGCCCGCCGGGCCGCAGATCTATCTCCGCTGCCGAGCCGAACCACCGTGAGAGCCCTTCCGCGGTGGTCAGCGCGGCCCACACCCGCTCGATGGGGTGTCGCAGTACCACCACACGTTCGATCGCGTCCGAAACCATACCCACCCTCCTTCGCAACCTGCAGGTTGCTATTTAATGGCAACCTGCAGATTGCGATCGTTGCCCGCAAGCCGCCTCCGTCCCGAGGGGCAGTTCAACGCCGAGGCTGTGCTCGACGCCGAGATGCGCGGAGCGTTTGGGGGCCGCGCGAAGCGCATTCCTACGACAGGCGCTGTCGGCCGATCAGCACGGCGACCCCGTCCAGCAGGAGCTGCAGGCCGCTCTCGAAGAACCCGGTCAGGTCGAAGGTCGCGGGCGCCACGTGCGCGGGGAGGGCGCCGGAGGGCAGGCCGGCACGGAACCTCGGCAGGTGGGCCGAATACCACTCCCCGGTGGACAGGCCCGTATGCCGCTCCGATTCGGCCTGCGGTTCCAGGTTCGTGGCCGTCCCCCGGACGTAGTTGGACACCGCCCACCACACGAGCCTGCCGGCATCCGGCTCGATCCCCAGCTCACGCACGACGCCCATCCCCCAGTCCCCGTATCTGAGCATGTTGGGCATGGGCTGCGGGTGGGTGAGCGAGACGAGCCGGGGCAGCCAGGGATGCCGCAGGTAGAGTCGCCACTGCAGGCGGGCCGCGAGTTCCAGCCGCGCCCGCCAGCCCGCCGGGGGCGTCGCCGGAAGCTCCAGCTCGCCGAACGCGGTGTCGGCCATGAGCGCGGCCAGCTCCTCCTTGCCGCGCACGTGCCCGTACAGCGACATGGTGGGGATGCCGAGCGCGGTCGCGACGCTGCGGATGGACACCGCGTCGAACCCCTGGGCGTCCGCGATGGCGATCGCCGTACGGACCATCCGCTCCCGCTTGCCGTCGTGGACGGTCGCGGCGGCGGGCTGTCGCCTTTCCTTCCGTTGCGGGGCGCTCGGCACGCGAGGGGGCGGGAACGAGCCGGGCGCGGGCTCCGCCACGACGGTGCCGACGCGGGAAATGGCCACCACCACTCCCTCCTGCCGCAGCGTGTTCAGCGCCTTGGCGGCGGTCGCGGGGGCCACCCCCCACTGCTCGGCGACCTGTCTGGTGGAGGGAACGCGGTCGCCGGCACGCAGCTCGCCGGCCTCGATGCGCCGCTTGATCTCACTGACGATCCGCAGGTACGGCGGCGCAGCGCCGGGCCGGTCCATGATCGATCGTCTCCTCACGCCGGAAGCGGCTGCTGTCCTAGTACAGAAGGTACGGCCATCCCCCGCCGTCACCTGCCTGGTGGAGGCGGTGAGAGTGACAAATCGTGTCCTAGTACAGGATCGATTGCCGCCCACTCAACCGCTGATCACCACCTATACGCAGGGTACCGTTCCGGTCGTACGCCGTACCAGCAGGAGGAAAGAATCATGCAGAACGCCGCCGAAGACCGGCGCAACCGCTACTTCGAAGGCCACTTCGCCCCTGTCAAGGAGGAGGTCACCGTCTACGACCTGCCCGTGACCGGCCGCCTGCCCGCAGACCTGGAGGGCCGCTACCTCCGGATGGGGCCCAACCCGCTGGGCGTGGAAGATCCCGCCACCCACTTCTACGCCTTCGGCGCCGGCATGGTGCACGGCGTCCGCATCCGGGACGGCCGCGCCGAGTGGTACCGCAACCGCTGGGTCCGCTCGACAGAGGTCGCCGACGCCCTGGACAGGCTGCAGCGCGGGGAGGAGCCGCCCGCGTTCCTGCCTCCGTCCCCGAACGTCCACGTGATCGGCCACGCCGGCCGCACGCTCGCCCTCGTCGAGGCCGGCGGGCTCCCTCACGAGCTCGGCTACGAGCTGGACACGATCGGAGCGTGCCCGATGGCCGCCACACCCGAGGGCTCCAGCGCCAACGCGCACTCCAAGGTGGACCCGCGCACCGGCGACCTGCACTCCCTGGCCTATGCGATCGGACGGCCGTTCGCGCAGTACATCGTCACCGACCCCGCCGGCACGGTCACCCGTGTGACGGACATCCCGCTGTCCGGTGAGACCCCATTCCTGCACGACTTCGCGCTGTCGGAGAACTACGTCATCGTGTTCGACATCCCGCTGACGTTCAGCATGACAGCGATGCTGTTCAGATGGGATCCCGGGCACCAGGCGCGCGTCGGCGTGCTGCCCAGGACGGGCGGTGACATCCGCTGGCTGCCGGTCGAGTCCTTCTATGTCAGCCACATACTCAACGCCTACGACGACGGCTCCACGATCACGGTCGACCTGATCAGGTCCGAAGGGCCGGTCGACGTCGCCGATCCGGGCGCGATCTCGCCCACGCTCGACCGCTGGACCATCGATCCGGCGAGCGGCAGGGTGGACCAGCGCCGCATCGACGACCGGGCTCAGGACTTCCCCCGCGTGAACGACGCGTTCGCCTCGCGCCCGCACCGCTACGGCTACTCCGCGGTGAGTCCGATGTACGGCGTGCCGTTCACACCCGACGGCCCGCACCCCGACGAGGCGTTCACCAACGCACTCGTCAAGCACGACCTGCGGCGTGGCACGACGGAGGTGCACGGTTTCGCACGCGACGCCGCCGTCGGGGAAGCGGCGTTCGTCGCCAACCCGTCCGGCGGCGAGGAGGACGACGGCTACCTGATGGCCTACCTCGCCGATCCCGAGCGGGGCGCCTCCGACCTGGTGATCCTTTCGGCTCAGGACTTCACGGGACCGCCCGTGGCCCGCATCCACCTGCCCGTGCGCGTCCCGCTGGGCTTCCACGGAAACTGGATCCCCGACGCCTGAAGCCGAGCAACGAACGCCTCGGCGAGCTCACGCTGAGCTGGAGCACACGAACCATAACGGCAAGCCCAAGTCCGCCCGCGGAGGAGCGTCGTGGGCCGCCCGCCGCCGAGCGGCACGAGGTGGAGGAGGCGGGCGAGGTGCTGCGCCGGTCACGGGCCACCGGCCGCTCACGGCCGACGAAGTGTTCCGGGGTTCGGCCGGGCACCTAAGAGCTGTTTCTTAGATCTGCCGACTGATCGTGGTGATGTTGTCACGATAAGTGCATGGGACGTGGTGACTTAACGAACGCCGAGTGGGAGC
>NZ_JBEXCR010000099.1:0-16268 GCF_040605375.1 Nonomuraea sp. NPDC005650 | reverse complement strand
CTCGGCCAGCCGCCGCACCAGCGTGGACCAGGGGGCGCGGATCAGCAGCCCGGCCAGCGGCAGCACCAGGAACGCCAGCCCGACCAGCGCCGGCACGACCAGCATCCACGGCAGCCGCCCGGAGACCTCGCGGCCCGTGGCCGGACCCCCGGCGGGCCCGCCACGCGGACCCGCCGAGTCGAGCTGTTCCGGCGCCGAAGAGCTCATCCTGGATCAGGGAGCCTCGAAGCCGGCCTTGGTCAGCACGTCCTTGCCCTGCTGCGACAGCACCAGGTCCACGAACTGCTTGGCCAGGTCACCGGCCGGCGCCTTGGCCAGGGTGGCGATCGGATAGTCGTTGATCGCCTTGTCCGCCTCCGGGAACTCGATACCCTGCACCTTGCCCGCCGAGGCGATCACGTCGGTCTTGTAGACCAGCGCCGCGTCCACCTCGCCCAGCTCGACCTTGGTCAGCGTGGCCTTGACGTCCTGCTCCAGCGTCACGGGCTTGACCTTGAGCCCGGCCGCGTCCAGCGCCTTGACCGCCGCCGCCCCGCACGGCACCTGCTCGGCGCACAACGCCACCTTCACCTTGCTGTCGGTGAGGTCCTTGAGCTCGTCCACCTTGGCCGGATTGTCCTTCGGCACGGCGATCTCCAGCTTGTTACGCACGAACGTGGTCGGCGAACTCGCCAGCGACGCGTCAGTGACCGTCTTCATCGTGGCCGGGCTCGCCGCGGCGAACACGTCCGCCGGTGCCCCTTGCGTGATCTGCTGGGCCAGCGTCGCGCTGGAGCCGAAGTTGAACTTCACCGTCGTACCCGGGTGCGCGGCCTCGAAGGTCTTGCCGAGTTCGGTGAACGTACCGGTCAGCGAGGCCGCCGCGAACACCGTCACCTCCTTGGCCCCGCCGCCGCCCGCGGAAGCCGACGCGGAGGCCGAGGCCGAGGTCGTGGCCGGTTCGCCGGAGCCGCAACCGGACAGGCCCGCCAGCGCGAGTGCGACGGGCAGGGCGATCGCCCATCGGGAAAGACGCCTGAACACCAAGGGGGGCTCCTCACAAATAGCTGGCCACGCGCTCGTGACCGGGAATCTCCACGACGACGTTGGTGGACTTGATCACGGCGACCGCCACCACGCCCACCTCCAGGCCCAGCTCGTCCGCGGCCTGGCGGCTCATCAGCGACACCACCCGGAACGGCCCGGCGGCGATCTCCACCTGCGCCATCACCGCATCGCGGATCACGTCGGTGACGATCCCGCGAAAGCGGTTACGCGCCGAGGAACGGCTGCCATCGCCGCTCTCCTCGATCTGCGAGCGGGCGAAAGCGGCCAGGTCGGCGCCGTTGACCTGGCGGTGGCCGTGTTCGTCCCGCTCGGCTCCCAGCCGACCCGCGTCCACCCACCGGCGGACGGTGTCAGCGCTGACCCCGAGCAGCGCCGCGGCCTCGCTGATCCGAAACGTCGTCACAAGCCTCACGATACCCTCCGCACATTCCAGCCTGAATACCGGTCTTCCACCGCATCAGCGGCATGATCTACCGTTCTGCCATGGCATCCACGAGATCGGAGAGCACCTCATGACCCTCGGTACCTCCCGCCGCCGGGCCGCCGCGGTCGCGCTCGCGTCCGCGCTGCTGACCGCGCTCGCGCCGCTTCCCGCCACCGCGTCCACGGGCGGCTCATCCGCCGGCTCATCCGCCGGCCGGCAGAGCGCTGCTGGAACGGTCAAGGTTCGCGGACAGGTCGAGCACCCGCGCTCGTTCACGATGGCGCGGTTGCGGAGCCTTCCCCAGCACACCGTCCGCGTGCGCTACCAGACCTCCCACGGCCCGGAGAAGCACACCTTCACCGGCCCCCTGCTCGCCGACGTCCTCAAACCGACCGAGCCCCGCATCGACCCCGGCCTCAAGAACGCGCAGCTACGCCTGGTCGTCACCGCCACCGGCTCCGACGGCTACCGCGCCACCCTCGCCTGGGCCGAACTCGACCCGTCCTTCTCCGGCAAGAAGGTCCTGCTCGCCGTCGCCCAGGACGGCGCGAAGCTGGACAAGGAAGGCCCGCGCCTGGTCGTGCCCGGCGACGTCAAGGGCGGCCGCTACGTCAGCGGCGTCGTCCGCCTGTACGTCGGCGACACCGACGCCCTCGACCCCGCCTGACCCACCCCCACAGACTGCCCACCGCCGCCGGCCGCGGCCTCACCACGATCGTCACCGGCCCCGTGCTGCGCATGAAGCTGCCGCGCTCCCCGCACGCCCGCGCCCGCATCGTCTCGATCGACACGTCGGAGGCCCTCGGCGTTCACCCGTCACGATGCGCCGGAACGGCTCTTCTCCACCGCCCGCCACGAGCACCCGGAGGAGGACCCCGGACGACACCGTCCGCTACGTCGGCCGGCGCGTCGCCCACAGCCCCGCGACCGGGTGTGGCCGGCCCTGCGCGACGCGGCCGCGGCGTCGCCGCAACCCCGGTAGGCGTCCTGCGAGGTTCGCCCGGGATGCGGCGAGCTGCTGTGCCCGCCGAACCGGACGCTCTACGCCATCGCGCCGGCCGGAGGCTCACGGCGTGTCCGCCACGGGGAGCACGGCCTCCTTCTCCACGGCGGCTTCGGCCGTCCTCCGTCTCGGCGTGTGGTTGAACAGCAGGTTCAGCAGGAACACCGCCGCGGTCGCGCTGGTGATGGCACTGCCGCCGACGATCTGCACCCAGGTCGGGAAGGCGTGGTAGATCGACGGAGCCATGACGGGCAGCATGCCGACGCCGATGGAGACGGCGACGATCAGCAGGTTGTTCGTGCCCTCGAACTTCACCTTGCGCAACGTGTCGATGCCCACCGCGGTGACCGTGGCGAACATGACCAGCCCGGCCGCGCCCACCACCGGGCCGGGGAGGGCGGCGACGACCTCACCCAGCTTGGGCACCAGCCCGAGCAGCAGCAGGATGCCTCCGGCGACGGCGGCCACGTACCGGCTGCGGACCTTGGTCATGCCGACGAGGCCGACGTTCTGGGCGAACACGGTGTCCACGAACCCGTTCATGACGCCGCCGAGGACCCCGGACATGCCGTCGCCGGCCAGGCCGCGGGCCAGGTCGCGGTTGGAGAGCGGGCGGCCGGTCATCTCGCCCACCGCGAGCATGTCGGCGGTGGACTCGGTGAACGTCACCAGCATCACCACGCACATGGACACCACGGCGGCGATGGGGAACTGCGGGGCGCCGAAATGGAAGGGCGCGGCGACACCGAGCCAGTCTGCGGCGCCGACCCCGGAGAAGTCCGTCAACCCCATCGGAACGGCGACCAGGGTGCCGCCGACCAGCCCCAGCAGCACGCCCACCTGAGACAGGAACCCGCTGGTGAAGCGGCTGACGAGCACGATGAACAGCACGATGCCGGCGGCCAGGGCCAGGTGCGAGGGCCGCGCGTAGTCCTTGGCGGTGGGGTCCTGGCCCGCGATCAGCCCGGCCGCCACGCCGATCAGGGAGAGCCCGATGACGGTGATGACCGTGCCGCTGACCAGGGGTGGGAAGAAACGCACCGCGCGGGCGAAGGGCACCGCCACCAGCAGCCCGAAGACTCCGGCGGCGATCATCGACCCGTACACGGCCTGCATGCCGTACTCGCTCGCGATGAGGATCATCGGGGTCACGGCGGTGAAGGTGGCACCCGCGACGACCGGCAGGCGCACGCCCAGCACCTTGCCGACGCCGAGCGCCTGGATCAGCGTGACCAGGCCCGCCACCAGCAGGTCGGCGTTGATCAGCAGGCCGATGGTGGCGGTGTCCAGCTTGGCCGCCGACCCGAAGACCAGGGGGACGGTGACGCACCCCGTGTACATGACCAGCACGTGCTGAAGACCGAGCATCCCCAGCCGGGCGGGTGGCAGCGTCTGGTCGACGGGATGCCGGGCGGATTCGGGTGCGGAGGGAGGAAGAGCCTGCGACATGGAGCCTCCGAGGCGGAGCGGGGAAGGGCGGAGGAGAGCTGAGGCGGCCGGAGATGGGGTCGACGGACGTCGGGGATCACAAGCGGTTGGGCAGCGGGGCTCGGACCTCAAGCCCAGAGCGGCGCGAGGCGAGACGCCCACGTTCGGGACTCATCGCACTCCTCCCCCGGCGTTCTGATCTGTGCGTGCTTGGCGGGAACAGTGACAGACATCCATGACGCGGGAATTCCGCCGGTGTTAACAGCACGAGATCGTCCACGTATGCCCATCTTTCGAGTTCAGCGGCAGTAACGGCCGCCTGTGTTGAAGTCCCCGATCAACGCATCGCGAAAACCGAACCAGGGGAAGGGCCGTGAGGAGCGGTTCGGCCCGGCGGACGGCACGGAGGTACGGCGGGCCAGGACCGGACGATCGGGGCCGTCGAACTGGGCGACAATGCGGCCCTTCCGGTCGGCGATTCACGCCCTGGCGACTCGATGTGATGTCCGGCAAATGCCCGGTGAATGCCCTGGGACACGCATGGCCGACAATGCAGAATTTGCTGAAACAGAGCAACACATCGAGAGGTTCACATTCGCGAAGGGCCGGTAGACAGGCAATTCTTGCGATGGCCCGAACGTTTGCCGGCGTCAACTGGACGACACCGTATAAGACGCGAAAAGGCAACCTCGGCCGAGGCACAGGCCCGGCCAGGTGCGTACTGACGGGAGACATGTTGGCAAGGCGGTTATGTGTCGCATCCGGCGGCTCCGGTGATCTGATCGCCGCTTGGGCGCTTTCACAACTCCCCTCTCTGGACCAGACGATCGCATTCGCCGCGCCCGTCTGGGAGCGGTCGGCTCTCGATCCGCGTCCCGGGCCACGAGGACCTGGTGACCTCTCCGGTCTCGTCCGAGATCCTCGCGGCCGGCGCATAGCCCCCACGACGTCGCTTCCCGGTGGATGGTCTCCCCTGCCGAGGTTCGTCGAGGTTTCGGGCTCCGACGTGTTCTTCTTGGACGTCACCGAGGGTGTCGAGAACCTGGGCCGGCAACTGGCCAGACTGTGTGCGCAGACCGAGGTCGACGTGATCGAACTGGTTGACGTCGGCGGCGACGTGCTCGCCACCGGGGACGAACCGGGGCTGCGCAGTCCGGCGCTGGACGCGGTTCTGCTGGCCGCGTGCGACGCGAGTGGGATCGAAGCGGTCGTGACCGTGGTCGGCGCCGGCCTGGACGGTGAGTTGTCCCCGGCGGAGCTCAGGCGGGCGCAGGCCGAGCTCCCCCTGATCAATGAGCAGGTCATTCCGCGCAGCGTGGCGAGACGCACGTACGCGGATCTCGCCTGGTTTCCCAGCGAGGCGAGCCTGATGATGCTGCTGGCCTGCCAGGGGCTCGTGGCCACGGTGGACATCAAGGCGGGCCTGGACCCGGTGGTTCTGGACCGTGACGCGTCCATCGCGCGCACCTACCTCCTGCGCGCGGTGGCCCGGCGCAGTCGGCTCGTTCGGACAGTACGCAATGCGACGTCCTTCGAAGAAGTCGACGTCGCTCTGTCGAATGCCGGACAGGTCTCCGAACTCGCCGGTGAGCGTCTCTTCGTGAAAAGGAATGCCGCTCTTCCCTCTCCGTCCGAGGTGTCCACCGCGCTCGCGCATTTGGACGGTCAGGTCACACATACGAGTCTCCGGCGCTGCGCCCGTATTTTCGGCGCGTCGAGTCGAGCTCAGGTCGACGCCCTCGATGCGATGATCCGACGCAGTTTCGCGGCCGCCTATCGGAAGCCCTTGGTGCCGACCTTCCTGTTGCAGGAGTTCGGTTTCAAGCTCCATGCGGCCCGGGGGTGCGACGTGGAGGTTGCTCAGTGAACCTGGCGCCGGGCGGAGACGGGATCGGCTTTTGCCGCTGCGTTTTCTCATCCACACGATCGGGGGAAGCTGGTAATGCTGCGCACAACCGGGGTCGCGAACCTCACGCGCTTCGGCGACCTCGCCGGGGAGAGCAGGGTCATCCTCGGCGTTCCGAACACCGGCCGCCTCCTTGAGGAAGTGGCCACGCTCACGGGCTCGCTCCTTGGGGAGGCCGGCGGCCGCAGTCTGAGGTTCGACACCGAGGATCTCATCGTCATCTGCGCCCGATCCAACGATCTCCCCTATCTGGCGGCCAACGGCCTGGCCGACCTGGTGATCACCGGATTCGACTACGTTGTCGAGGCCGGTGTGGACCTCGTGGAACTCCACGACACCGGATATCAGCGATGCAGCGTGGGCATCCTCGGCGCGGAGGAATGCCGTGACTGGCGGACCCGCGAGCGGATCACGGTGGCCACCCAGTATCCCGCCATCGCGGCCCGCTATTTCGATCAGCCGGGTCTGCCCTCATGCGAGTTGTTGGTGGTCAGCGGTGCGGCGGAACTCTATGCCCGCACGGGCATCGTCGACCTGATCGTGGATGCGCACATGACCGGTATGACCGCCAAGGCCAACGGGCTCAGCTATCTGGAAACGATTCTGGAGACCTCGGGACGGGTTTTCGCGAGACCGGGGTGGACCGAGTCGCCGAAGAACATCCAGGAGGTGTGCCGGATGCTGACTCGATGACGCGTTTCGAGGAATCTCCTTGCGACCATTCCGCATCCAAGAGCCTCGCATGAAGGGAATCCTTGATGAACCCGGCCAGACAGAGTGCCGCTTCTCCCGAGCAGCACTGGTCCGAGGCGTACTACGGGCACGGGTCGTGGTATTCGCGGTCCGTGGCGAACATTCTCACGCCCGAACGGACCTCCCGCGAGATCGACTTCCTCATGCGGTCATGCACGTTGGGCACCGGCTCGCACGTGCTCGATCTCGGCTGCGGCGAAGGACGTCACCTGCACGAGTTCGGCAGGCGTGGGGTGCGCGCGACGGGCATCGATCAGAGTCCGACCAGCGTGACCGCAGCGCGCGCCGCCTGCGCGGGACTGCCCGTGAACGTGCTGGAAGGCGATATGCGGACGCCTCCAGCCGGCAATTATGAAGCGGTTCTCTGCTTGTACAACACATTCGCTCTCATCGGGCAGCGGGAAGTGCCGGAGGTGCTGGCCCGATGGGCCGGCTGCCTCGACGCGGGCGGACACCTGGTCCTCGACGTCTGGAACGCCGACGCCATCAGAACGGAGCCAGAGCACACGCAGAGAAACTGGCAGACGGACGACATCCGCGTTAAAGAGGACCGCACCGTTGTGAATGCCGGCCGGGCGCTGCGCATCGACTATTCCTATTCCGACGGCTCCAGCCATGCGACTTTCTCGGGGATCTTCGAGTTGTACACCGCGGCCGAGCTTGAACCCCTGCTCGCGCAGGCGGGTTTGACCATGACCTCTGCTCACGGATCGCTGACCGGAGATCCCCTCGACCCACAGGACAGTCCACGGGTTGTCGTCGTCGGCACGAAGCGGTGACCGAATCCGTCCCGTCCGCGAGTGGAGGCGGCCGCATCGTCGTGGCGGGCAGCGGGATCGCCGCGCTGTCCTCAGCGCTGCTGCTGGCACAGGCGGGCCGGGAGGTGGTGCTGATCGACCCCGCTCCCGCCCGTTCGACCGAGGATCCGTGCGCCTCGGGTGTCGCGCAGATCAGGCATCCTCACGGGATGCTGGGCAAGGGGTTGGCCGTGCTCGGCGAGCAGCTTCCCGCGGTGCTTGAACGGGTGCTGAGAATCGGCGGCACCGTGGTGAGTCTGCTCGAAGGTGGTGGTCCGCCGGTCGGCACGCTGCTCATGGAGCGCTGGATGCTCGACGCGGCCTTACGCGCGGAGGCCGTACGGGCGAAAGCAGTGCGCGTACTGAGCGGTTCTCGCCTCGTCGACGTCACGGCGGCCGGGCAAACGGCACGCGCGCAGGTGCGGCGGCGGCCTGGGGGCTCGATGACCTTGACCGCTGCATGTGTGATCGACGCGACCGGCACGCACGGACGCACCTGGACCGCGGAGTCCACCGCGATCAGAGAGCAGCACGGGTCACCCCGCGATTTCCACTCGGTCCGCTACCGGCTCGTGCCGGGTGCGCGGGTGCCGCCTCTGTCCAGCGTGGTCACCGGGCGAATGCGGCTGCCTGACGGCGCGGAGGCGTCCATCATTCGCGGCCCGGGGGACATCTTTCACGCGGTCGTGACCTGCGGCCCGCAGTGGCCCATGCGACGGCGCCTCAGAGATCCCGCATTTCATGCCACGATCTTCAGAAGTGTTCCCGGCCTGGGGCCCTGGACATTCCCCGAATCGAGCACCCCGACGTCACCTGTGCTGAGCTTCGCGAGCCGGGGCAATCGATGGACCGCCGTTTCCGAGGACGTGACGGCGGTCGTACGAGCCGGAGACGCGTTGTTCACCACCAATCCCGCACACGGGCGCGGGATCAGCCACGCGCTCTCGCAAAGCCTCATGCTGGCGCGGGCGCTCGGTCAGGGCGACGACCTCCGCGCGGGCATCGCGGCCTACCGCGAAGAGGTGCGCGAGCACCTTCGGCCGTGGTTCGACGACAGCGTGCTGCTCGATGACACCACACCCGAGGGGGTCGTCCATCGGGCGCGGCTGGCCCGGCTCAAAGAACTGGCTGCCCGAGATCCGAGGCTGAACCGGATGACGCTCGAACGTCACCACCTCCTCAGAGGCAGCGCGCTTCCGTCTTTAGCAGCGAACTGAGGGAGACAAGCATGGACAGGTTCATCCAGGGCAACGCCGTCTGGCCGGAGGGCATCACGAAGCTGCACGTCTATCTGGTCCCCGACCTTGAGCTGAACAAGGAACTCGCGGCCCTGGTCCAGGACTGCCGGGCGGTCATCGGCCGGTTCCCGGGTGTCCAGATCGTCCCCGACGCCTGGTTGAAGGCCACCCTGCAGCTGATCACGGGAGTCACGGGGGCGGAGATCGGCGCCCAGGAGCGAGAGGCGCTGGGTGAGGCCCTGGCCGCCGCGCTCGCCGAGGTCGAACCCTTCACGCTTTCGGTGGGCCCGGCGCTCGCCGGCGCCACGGGAGTGGCCCTGGACCTCGACCAGGATCTGCCAGGGCAGCGGCTCCACGAATGCTACGAGCGGGTGCGTGCCGCCGTCGTCTCCGTGCTGGGCACCGGGTCGGTCGAGTATTCAGCCCTCCCCCCGCACCTCACGCTCGGCTACGGGCTCGAATCGTTCGACTCGGGCCCCGTGCAGGAAGCTCTTCGCCGCCAGGTACGCCCTGGACGGGCGACTTGGCTCCTGAACGAGGTGTGGCTCGTCGAGGTGACGCAGGATGTGGCGGACAACCAGTATCGCTGGCTTCATCCGGCCTGCCGCATTCAACTTGGCCTCCGGTAGGCACTCAAAGGGAGTTGGTCGGTTCGGCGGCTGAGGGGCCGTCTCGGGTGGAGGGTCAAACGGCGGTGTGTGCGGCTCGGAGCGCGGCGACGGCGTCGGCGTCGCCTTCGAGAGTGACCTGGGCCGTGTCACGGCGCCCGCTGAGATACAGCAGCAGCTCGGTCGGTTCACCGCTGAGCACGGCGCCTCCGGCCGAACCGAACTGACGAGGCTTGCCCTCGGGCCGGCGCAGCTCCAAGCCGTACGGTCGGATCTGGCGGGCGGCCCGCCGGCCGGTGAAGCCGGTCATCCGCCAGGCGAGCGCTTCGAGGTCGGGACGGTCGATCCGCCGGCCTCGGCCGTTGGCTCGCCGAACGTCTTCGTGGTGGATGAAGTACTCGACGCCGTTCATCAGTGTGCGGATCCCGGGCAGGCGCCACGGAACCAGCGGGGCACCACCGCGCAGCCGATCGATCAGGGCCGCGAGGCCCTTGGCCTTCTCGATCGCCATTCGTTCGTCGGTCCATCGCGCGAAGTGCTCGCGCAGCACCAGGTGCGCGGCCAGGTCGAGCGTGGTCCACCCCGCGCACAGCGTCGGGGCGTCCGGCCCGAGCTCGGCCAGAAGGTCGCACAACTCCTGGCGCTCCCGCAGGTCGAGAGGCAATCTCCGCTCATGTGCGGTACTCATTGGGTTTCTCCCTCCACATCGATGCGTCCGCCGGTCGGCGGGCTTACTCACATGTTGTAGCCCCCGTTGACGCCGATGGCCTGGCCGGCCTCGTCGGAGCAGAGAAACGCGCATGTGAGGTCGACGGCGAGCCCCATGCCGGACGCGGCGCCGGTGACCGCGGCCGCCCGGCTGCTGTGCAGGTCGCTCATGGTGGCGTCACCAACCGACCGGCAGCTCGTGGACGCCGTACGTGGCCATCTCGTTCCGGAACTTCAACCGCTCGGCCGGCACGGCCAGCTTCAGCCCCGGCAGCCGGCGCAGCAGTGCGGGCAGGGCGATTTCCAGCTCCGTACGCGCGAGCGTCTGTCCCAGGCACTGGTGAACGCCGTAGCCGAAGGCGAGGTGCCCGCGGGCGTTGCGGGCGAGGTCGAGCCGGTCGGGATCGGTGAAGTACGCCGCGTCCCGGTTGCCCGCGGACAGGTTCATGACCACCTGCTCTCCGGCCCGGATCAGTTGCCCGCCGACGGTGAGATCCTCGAGGGCCACCCGCACGATCAGGTCTTGGACGATGGTCAGATAACGTAGCAGCTCTTCGACCGCGTTCGCGATCACGGCCGGGTCCTCGGCGTCGCGGATCCGGGCCAGCGCCTCGGGGTCCCGCAGGAGGGCGAGGGCCGACAGGCTGATCATGTTGGCCGTGGTCTCGTGCCCGGCGATCAGCAGGACGATCCCGTTCACCGCCGCTGTTTCGCGGCTGATCTCGCCGGTGGTGACCCGCTCGGCGATCAGCCTGCTGAGGAGGTCGTCCCCCGGCTCACGTTCCTTGCGCGCCACCAGTTCGAGCAGGTAGAGGTAGAGCCCCGCGCTGGCCGCCTCCTTCTCCTCCGCCGAGGCGTTGACGTTGACCACGACGGCGCTGTGTTCCTGGAAGAGCTCGTGGTCGGCGTAGGGCACTCCGAGCAGCAGCGAGATCACCAGTGACGGGACGGGCAGCGCGTAATCGGCGACGAGGTCCGCCGGCTGCCCCTTGCCGATCATCTTGTCGAGGATGTCGTTCACCATCTCCTGGATCTGCGGGCGCATCGCCTGCACCCGCCTGACGGTGAAATCCTTGGTCAACATCCGGCGCAGGCGGGCGTGCTCCGGATCGGGCCGGGGTGGGCATCGCGACGCTCTACCGCCGGTTTCCCGAGAGGGAGGAGCTCATCCGGGCGGCCATCGACCAGATCATGGCGGAGATGATCTCCCCGGCCACCGAGCAGGCACTCGGCGACGAGAACCCCAGACGCGGGCTGGTCACCTTGCTGGAGGCCGCGATGTCCGTAGCGGCCCGCGAGCGAAACACCCTGGCCGCCGCGAAAGACATGCGCGCCATCACCGCGGAGGTGGCCGACCGGTTCTTCGAGTCGCTGACCCTGCTCACGCGCCGGGGCCAGCAGGCAGGCCTGATCCGTGCCGATCTCCTGCCCGACGACCTGCGCACGATCGTGGGCATGCTCATCGGCGCGCTGTGGACGACGGACCCCGACAGCGATGGCTGGCGGCGCTACGTCACGCTCCTGCTCGACGCCCTGTCCCCGAGCGCGGCCAGCCCGCTGCCGGCCGCGGCGCCGCTGACACTGAAGCCGGACCACTGGCCCGTCCCGGCCGACCATTAGGACTCACCGTCCGCACGGGCAACGCGCCCACGGAGGAGTTCAGCACACCCGAAGCGGCGGCGCCACGGGTCACGCCCGGGATGTGTACGCGCTGGAGCGCCGTTCAGGAGTCTTCGCGCAGGCGCAGCAGATGCCCGGTGATATGGTCCCTGGCCGCGGTGACGGCGCGGGCCGCATGATCCTCGACACCCCGCGGCGGGCGGGCACCCTTCAACAGGAGGGTGGCGTAGCCGTGCGTGGTGGACAGGTGCACGTAGACGAAATCGGCGGTGTCGGCCCAGGAGGTGTCCTGGGGCAGGACGTCCGAGGCCAGGGTCATGAGGGCGGCCGTGAAGCGGCGGGTCTCTTCCTGGATCGCCTGGCGGTGGGGCTCGGCGAAATCGTAGGAGTAGAGCAGATCGAGGCCGGCGCGGTGGCCCAGCACGTAGCGGGTGTAGGCGCCCGCGGTGGCGGCGAGGCGGTCCACCGGATCGGGCCCGGCCCCCTCCGCCGCCTCTATGAGAACGTCGGTGATGTTGCCGATGATGCCGGCCGCGCAGGCCGCCAGCAGGGAATCCCGGTCGGGGAAGTGACGGTACGGCGCCGCCGATGACACGCCTGCGCGCGCCGCGACCTTGGCCACGGAGAAGCCCGCGACCCCCGTCTCGGCCAGGAGCGCCAGACCCTCGCGGATCAGCTCAGCACGCAGGTCGCCGTGGTGGTAGCCGCGCTTCGGCGTTGTGGATCTGCTCACGGCGATCGATTCTCCCTCCCTTTCAATGTTAGAGTACTCTTACTTAATGTTAGAGCACTCTCACATACAAGGGCGGAGCAGCATGAAGCAGCGGACCCTCGGACAGCAGGGGCTGACGGTGTCGGCGCTGGGCTATGGCGCGATGGGCATCTCGATGGCGTACGGACCCTCGGTCGAGACCGACGGAATCACCACCGTCCGCCGTGCCCATGAGCTGGGCGTGACGTTCTTCGACACGGCCGAGCTCTACGGCCAGGGCGAGAACGAGCGCATCGTCGGCGCCGCGCTCGCGCCGGTGCGTGACGAGGTCGTCATCGCCACCAAGTTCGGCTTCGACTTCACCGGCACCCGCGAGGGCGGGGTCGACAGTCGCCCCGAGCACATCCGCGAGGTCGTGGACAACAGCCTGCGTCACCTCGGCGTCGACGTCATCGACGTGCTCTACCAGCACCGCGTCGACCCCAACGTGCCGATCGAGGACGTCGCGGGCACGGTCAAGGAGTTCATCGACGCCGGCAAGGTCCGCTACTTCGGGCTGAGCGAGGCGGGCGAGAACACCATCCGCCGCGCACACGCCGTCCAGCCCGTCTCGGTCCTGCAGACCGAATACTCCCTGTTCGAGCGGGACGTCGAGGTCCTCTTCCCGGTCCTGCGCGAGCTCGGGATCGGGTTCGTCCCCTACTCGCCGCTCGGCCGGGGCTTCCTCACCGACCAGGCCAAGCCCGGCGCCGAGTACGACCAGACCGACATGCGCAGCTGGGACGCCCGTTTCCAGCCCGGCAACTACGAAAAGAACCTCGAGGCCACCCGCCGCCTCGCCGACCTGGCCGCCGCCAAGGACGCCACCGTCGCCCAGTTCGCCCTGGCCTGGCTCCTGGCACAGGGCGACGACATCGTCCCCATCCCCGGCACCCGCAGCGTCCAGCGACTGGCGGAGAACACCGCCGCCGCCGACCTGGTCCTCGACGACACCGACCTGAAGCGCGTCGCCGAGATCCTGCCGACCGGCGGCTTCGGCGCCCGCTACCCCGAGCAGTTCCTCCCCACCTGGGACTGACCCCGTCGCCCGCGACACGAAGGCGGGACCGGTGTGCATGCAGCCGGCCAGGCGCCGGTGACGATGGCGACCCGGCCGTCGGATGGAAGGGCTGCCATGGCTACTCCCAGGTGATGGGCAGCTCGTGGACGCCGTAGATGCTCATGTCGTTGCGGAACCGGATCTCCTCCGGCGGCACGGCGAGCCGCAGGTTCGGCAGGCGGCGCAGCAGCACGGGCAGCGCGATCTCCAGCTCGGCGCGGGCGAGCGTCTGGCCGAGGCACTGGTGGACGCCGTAGCCGAAGGCCATGTGCCCGCGCGCGTTGCGGTCGATGTCGAGGGTGTCGGGGTCGTCGAGGAAGGCCGGATCGCGGTTGGCGGCGGGCAGGTTCATGATCAGCCCTTCGCCCGCGCGGACGAGCGTGCCACCGATCTCGACGTCCTCTTTGGCCACCCGGGCGACGAGACTGTGCACGATCGTCAGGTAGCGCAGCAGCTCCTCGACCGCGCCGGAGATCACCTTGGGGTCGTCGGTGTCGCGGAGGCGGGCCAGGGTGTCCGGGTTCTCCAGCAGGGCCAGGGTGCCGAGGCCGATCATGTTGGCGGTGGTCTCGTGGCCGGCGCTGAGCAGGATGAAGCTGTTCATCGCGATGGTCTCGCGGGTCAGCTCCCCGGTCGGGAGGTACTCCTGCATGAGGCGGCTGATCAGGGCGTCGTCCGGTTCGGCTTCCTTGCGGGCCACCAGCTCGTACAGGTAGCCGAAGATCTTCCCGTTGGCCTGCTGCTTCTCCTCCTCGGTGGCGGTGCGGCTCATCAGGACACCGGTGATCTCCTGGAAGAAGCCGTGGTCGGAGTACGGCACGCCGAGCAGCAGCGAGATCACCAGGGACGGGATGGGCAGCGCGTACGCCTGGACCAGGTCCGCGGTGTCGCCGCCGGCGACCATCGCGTCGATGAACTCGTTCGCCATCTTCTCGATCTCGGGCCGCAGGGCGTTGACCCGCTTGACCGTGAAGTCCTTGGTGAGCATCCGCCGCAGCACGGCGTGCTCGGGGTCGTCCATGCGGGGGAAGACCTTGGGCATGGTGTCGCCGTGATGTTCGCCATCGGCCTGCTGCGCGGCGACCTCCGCGCTGACGCGCGGGTCGGTCATCGCCGTCTTGACGTCCTCGTAGCGGCTCACCGCCCAGACCGTGTGGCCTTGCCAGTTCACCTGCCGCAAACCGCCCGCCGTACGCCACTGCGTGTACTCCGGGGCGGGGTCGAAGGGGCAGCGAGGGGCGCGGTCACCCGGGAAGATCGGGAGTTCGGTGTCAGGGGTGGTCATGGAAATCCTCCTATGCGGCGGTGGTGACGGCGGCCGCCCATGGGGTACGGGCCGCGATGAGCGCGCGCCAGGCACGCAGGAGCTTGGGAGACTTGCCGACCGCGAGCACCCCGGTCAGCCGGTCGCCCGTGCGGTAGGCGACGAGCAACTGCCGGGCCGCGAGGTCGCGGTCCAGGACAAGTGCTTCGTCGTGGTCACGCAGGTGGCCGTAGGCCTGGATCTTGACGTCGTACTGGTCCGACCAGAAGTACGGAACCGGGGCGAACGGCCGGGGTTCGCCGAGGATGGCACGGGCGACGGCCATCCCCTGCTCGGCGGCGTTGGTGCGGTGCTCGATCCGCAGGTCCGTGCCGAACAAGGGGTTGTGCCAGCGGGCCACGTCGCCGACCCCGTACACGCCGGGTGCGGCGGCGCAGTACTCGTCGCACACGAGCCCGTCGTGAACGGTCAGGCCGCTGTCGCTCAGCCATTCGGTGTTGGGCACGGAACCGATGGCCAGGAGTACGTCGTCGGCCGGGACGACGGCCCCGTCGGCCAGCCGGACACCGGTGCCGGTGATCTCGCTGACGGCGGCGCCCGTGCGGATCTCGACGCCGTGGTCGTGGTGGAGGCGGGCCAGGAACCGGCCTGTTTCCTCGCCGACGGCGAGCGCCAGCGGGACCGGCGCCGACTCCAGCATCGTCACCTCGACCCCGAGCCCACGGGCGGTGGCGGCGACTTCCGCGCCGACGAACCCGGCGCCGACGATGACCAGCCGCCGTCCCGGCCGCAGCTTTTCCCTCAGCGCCAGCGCATCCGGCAGCGTACGCAACACCTGCACCCCGTCCGGGCAGCCCGGCAGCCTGCGAGGGCGGATGCCCGTCGCGACGACCAGGGCGTCGTACGGGATGCGGGACCCGTCGGCCAGCGTCACGACGCGGTGTGCGGTGTCGAGCGCGGTCGCGGGCACGCCCAGGCGCAGCTCCAGTCCGAGATCGTCGATGGCGGCGGCCGTGCGCAGGGCCAGCCGGTCCGCCTCCCACTGCCCGGCCAGCAACTGCTTGGACAGCGGAGGCCGGTCGTAGGGAAGCTCCGGCTCGTCCCCGACGAGCGTGATCAGGCCCCGGTATCCCGTCCTGCGCAGCGTCTCCGCCGTGGCCAGACCGCCGGCTGACGCGCCGACGATCACCACCCGGTTCATGACTCAGCCAGGTGGATGGCCGCAGCGGGGCAGACCATGGCCGCTTCGCGGACGGCGTCGTGGAGCTCCGGCGCGGGCGCTTCGTCGAGGAGGACGACGACACCGTCCTCCTCACGCTGATCGAACACCTCCGGCGCGAGCAACACACACTGACCAGCGGCAACACACTTGTCGACCTCGACGCTCACCTTCACCGGAACTCCCCCATCGACAAAATCTTGCACCTGACTGCAAATTCCCTCGAAGCGAAGCTAGCACAAAACTTGCACCCGACTGCAGGTTGCTAACCTGTCCAGATGGCCACCGACACCGAGCGCCCCCTGCGCGCCGACGCCGCGCGCAACGCCCAGCGCATCCTGCGCACCGCACGCGCAGCCTTCGCAGACCTCGGCCCGGACGCGCCACTCGAAGAAATCGCCCGCCGCGCCGACGTACGCATCAGAACCCTCTACAACCACTT
>NZ_JBEXCR010000098.1:0-18208 GCF_040605375.1 Nonomuraea sp. NPDC005650 | reverse complement strand
CGATGTGCGGGTGGCCGGTCAGCGCATGCTGGATCTCGCCCGGCTCGATCCGGAAACCACGAATCTTCACCTGATGATCGGTACGCCCCAGGAAGACGAGCTGGCCATCCGGCCGCCACACGGCCACATCACCGGTGCGGTACAAGCGCGAACCGTCACCCGCGTACGGGTCGGCGACGAACCGCTCCGCCGTCAGCACCGGCCGCCCGTGATAGCCACGGGCCAAGCCCACACCACCCACGAACAACTCCCCCGGAACCCCCGCCGGAACCAGGCCCAGCTGAGCATCCAGCACATGAGTGGTGGTGTTGGCGATCGGCACACCGATCCCGGCCGGATCCTGACCGATCGTCGCGCACACCGTCGCCTCGGTCGGACCATAGGCGTTCAGCAGCCGATGCCGGCTCCCCCACACCCGCGCGAGCGCCGGGTCCAGATGCTCACCCGCGCTGATCAACGTCAACCCGGGTAGCTGCGCCGGGTCCAGCGTGGCCAGCAGCGACGGCGGCAACGTCGCCACATCCACCCGCTGCCCATCGATGAACCCGGCCAGATCGGCCACCCGCTGCTCCGCACCCGGAACCACCAGCGTCGCCCCCGCAGCCAACGTCACCGCGATCTCCGACACCGCCGCATCAAACCCCGGCGACGCAAACTGCAACACCCGCGAAGAAGCCGAAACCCCGAACGCCTCCCGCTGCGCCACCACCAGATTCACCAGCCCCCGATGCCCGACCCGTACCCCCTTCGGGCGGCCGGTGGAACCGGAGGTGTAAATCAGGTAGGCCGCCTGACCCGGGACAACAACCACGTCGGGAGCCGTGACCGGCATAACCTGTATGCCCGGATCGTCCACCAGCAGCGTCCGCAGCCGACCCGCAGGCAGCTCCTCCAGCAGGTCCCCGGTGGTCAGCAGCAGACCCGCCCCGCTGTCGGCCAGCAAAAAGGCCAGCCGATCCGTGGGATAGGTCGGATCCAGCGGCAGATAAGCGGCACCCGCCTTCCACACCGCCAGCACAGCCACCACCAGATCCACACCACGCGGAAGACACAACGCCACCGTCGTCTCCGCACCCGCACCCAGCCCGATCAGCCGATGCGCCAGCCGATTGGCACGCGCCTCCAGCTCGCCGTAGCTGAGCTCTCCTTCGGCCCCGGCCACCGCCACCGTCTCGGGTCCGGCCACCGCACAAGCCGCGATCAGCTCATGCACACCCCCCACCTCAGGCAGCACCGTCCTGGTAGCGTTCACGTCGTCCAGCGCCCGCCGCTCAGCCGCCGTCAGAACAGGCAACGCCGACAACCGCAGGTCAGGATCGGCCACCACCGCATCCAGCAGCACCCGAAGGTGACCGACCAACCGCTCGATCGTGGCCTGGTCGAACAGGGCCGTGCTGTATTCGATGGCTCCGGAGAGTTCGCCCTCGTCGTCCTCGACCAAGATCATTCGTAGGTCGAACTGAGCGATGATCCGGCTCGTCTGCTCGGTCCGGTCAACCGTGTTGGCGTCGTTGACGGCGAAGTAGTTGAACAGGGTCTGGAACAGCGGCGTGCGGGAGCGGTCGCGATCGACACCGAGTTCGTCGACAAGCTGCTCGAACGGCAGGTCCTGATGCCCGTAGGCGTCCAGCGCGGTGGCGCGGACCTGCTGGAGCAGGTCGGTGAAGGTCGGATCGCCGGACAGATCGGTACGCAGGACCAGCGTGTTGACGAAGAACCCGATCAGATCCTCGGTCTCGGCCTGATTCCGGTTGGCCACCGGCGTACCGACCAGCACGTCATCCTGGCGGGTATACCGGCTGAGCAGGACGTTATAGACGGCCAGCAAGGTCATGAACATGGTCGAGCCGGTGCGGCGGGACAGTTCGTGCAGGCCCTTGGCCACGTCAGGACTGATGCGGAAGTCCAGGGCGGCGCCGGCGGTGTCGCGAATCGCCGCGCGAGGCCGGTCGGTCGGCAGCTCCAGCACCGGCGGCTGGGCCAGCTGCCGCCGCCAGTAACCGAGCTGCTCCTCGATGGTCTGGCCGGTCAGCCAGGCGCGCTGCCACACGGCGAAGTCGGCGTACTGCACCGGCAGCGGCACCAGCGGCGACGGCTCCCCCGCCCGGAAGGCGTCGTACAGAGCGATGAGCTCCCGGTGGAAGATCTTGGCCGACCACTCGTCGGAGATGACGTGGTGCATGCACAGGGCCAGGATGTGCTCCTGGGAACTGACCTGGATCAACGTACCGCGCAGAAGCGGACCGGCCGCCAGGTCGAACGGCGTCGCGGCGTCGGCGGCGATCAGCTCGCGTGCTTCCTGCTCGCTCGCCACCTCGATGACGGGCAGGTCGAAGCCGGCGGGCGGGTCGATGATCTGGTACGGGATGCCGTCATCGTCGGCGACCAGCCGGGTGCGCAGCACCTCATGCCGCTCCACCAGCGCCGTCAGCGCGGCACGCAGGGCCGGCACTTCAAGATCACCGTCGAGGAGGATCGCCGTCGGGGTGTTGTACTCGACCGAGTCCGGCTCCAGCTGGGCCAGGAACCACAGCCGCTGCTGGGCGAAGGACAAGGGAAGCGGCCGGTCACGGCCGACCGGCACGATCGGCGGCCTGCTGGTGCCGTTCGCCCCGTCCACGAGCGGCGCCAGGCCGCCGACGGTCGGCTGATCGAACAGGACGGAGAGCGACAGGTCGGTGCCGAACACCGCGCGGATCCGGGTCATGACCTGGGTGGCCAGCAGGGAGTGCCCGCCGAGGTCGAAGAAGTTGTCGCGGACCCCGACCTGGTCCACGCCGAGCAGGTCGGCCCAGATCCCGGCCAGCAACTGCTCCGTGGGAGTGGCCGGCGCCTGGTAGCCGCCGGCGAGCTCCGGACGGCTGCCGTCCGGCACGGGCAGGGCGGCCCGGTCGATCTTGCCGTTGGGCGTCAAGGGGAAGGCGGCGAGCTCGATGAACACCGACGGGATCAGGTAGTCGGGCAGGCCGGCGGCCAGATGCGCCCGCAGGTCCTCGGTGGCGGGGATGCTCGTGTCCGGACCGGCCGGGACCAGATAGGCGACCAGCCGGCGATCGGCGTCCTCGCCGAAGGTCGTCACCAGGGCGGAGCCCACGCAGGCGTGGCCGGCCAGCGCCCGCTCGATCTCGCCCGGCTCGATGCGGTGGCCGCGAACCTTGACCTGGTGGTCGGTGCGGCCGAGGAAGTCCAGTTGGCCGTCCGCCCGCCGCCGTACGAGGTCCCCGGTCCGGTAGAGGCGGGAGCCGTCACCGGCGAACGGGTCGGCGATGAACCGCTCGGTGGTCAGTGCGGGCTGCCCGCGGTACCCGCGAGCGACGCCCGCGCCGCCGATGAACAGCTCGCCCGGCACCCCGACGGGAAGGTCCCGCAGTTGCCGGTCCAGCACGTGGACGCGGGCGTTGGCGATGGGCCCGCCGATCGGCAGCGCGGCGCTGGTGTCGGGATCGTGCGCCGTGGTGGCGATGACCGCGGCCTCGGTTGGCCCGTACGCGTTGACGAGCCGCCGCCCGGCGGCCCAGGCGTGGGCCAGATCGGGTGGGCAGGCTTCCCCGCCGACGAGCATGACCCGCAGGTCAGGCAGGGTGCCGGGGTCCAGGTTGGGCAGTGCGGGGGGCGGGAACAGCGCCACGTTTACGGCCCGATCGCGCAGCAGCCGCTGCAGGTCGGGCGCGGAGCGGCGGGTGAGGGCATCGGTCATGACCAGGTGCGCGCCGGCCGCCACCGCCAGGCCGATCTCCCAGACGGCCGCGTCGAAGCTGAAGGACGCCAGCTGGAGCACCGTGTCGGCGGAGGTGACGCCGAACTCCGCGAGCTGCCCGTTGATCAGGTTCGCCCAGTTCCGGTGGCTGACCGTGACGCCCTTGGGCCGGCCGGTGGAGCCGGAGGTGTAGATCAGGTACGCGGCCTGGTCGGGATGGATCGTGACGCCGGGCGGCGTGCCGGGCAGGTGGTCGGGGGTGGTCACGGTGTCGAGCACCAGCGCGGCCCGGCTGTCGCTGATCATGTGGGCGATGCGGTCGTCCGGATAGTCCGGATCGATGGGCAGGTAGGCGCCACCCGCCTTGAGCACGGCAAGGATCGCGATGACCATGTCCAGATCACGCCCCAGCCGCAGGCCGACCACCGTCTCCGCCTGCACGCCGAGGTCGCGCAGGTGGTGGGCGAGCCGGTTGGAGCGGGTTTCGAGCTCGGCGTAGTCGAGGGTCCGGTCGTCCATGGTCAGGGCGGGCGCGCCGGGCCGGGCGGCGGCGTGGGCGCTGAGCGCCTCGGGGACGAGGCCGCCGGGCAACGGGGTCGCGGTGTCGTTCCAGCCGGCGAGCCGGTGCCGTTCCGCCGCCGTCATGACGGGCAGCCGGCCGATCAGCCGACCCGGGTCGTCGGCGATGGCCTCCAGGAGGGACAGCAGGTGACCGGCCATCCGCTCGATGGTGTCCGCGTCGTAGTGCGCGCGATCGAACAGCATCCGGATGCCCAGCTCGCCCTGCGGGACGGCCACCACCATGAGGGGGTGGCTCGCCTGCTCGCGGGAGAAGCTCTGCTCCATCCGCAGGCCCGTGGCGGCCGAGCCGGTGATGCCCTCCGACAGCCGCGCGGCCGGATAGTTCTCGAACACGAACAGCGAGTCGAACAGCGCCTGCCCGCCCGTGACGCCACTCCACGCCTTGATCTGGACGAGCGGCGTGTGCTCGAAGTCGCGCGCGGTGGACTGCTCCTTCTGCAGCCGCCGCAGCCAGGACGCGACGGGCTCGCCGTGGTCCACCCGTACGCGCGCCGGGATGGTGTTGATCAGCAGGCCCACCATGGACTCGATGCCGTCGACCTGGTCGCCGCGGCCGGAGGTGGTGACGCCGAACAGCACGTCGTCCTCACCGCTGTAGGCCGCCATCAGCAGCGCCCACGCGCCCTGGACCACCGTGTTCAGGGTCAGCCGGTGGCGGCGGGCCAGCTCGCCGAGCGCGTTGGTCGCGCTCGCGGACAGGCGTGCCTTGTGGTCCTGCCAGCCCTCGTCCCCCGTGTCGCGCTCGACGCGGAGCGAGGTGGGGGTGGTGCGGCCGTGCAGCCTTGAGCGCCAGTACGACTCGGCGGCGCCGAGATCCTGCTCGACGGCCCAGGCCACGTGGTCGCGGAAGGGGCGGTGCACGGCCGGCCGCAGCCGCTCGCCCGCGACGCCGGCGTGATAGGCCTCGATCAGGTCGCCGAAGACGATCGGCACACTCCACCCGTCGAGCAGCAGGTGATGGTACTGCCACACCAGGTGGTGGCGCCGCTCGCCCAGGCGGATCAGCGTGATCCGTACCAGAGTGGGGGCGTCGAAGTCGGCGCCTGCGGCGCGGTCTGCGGCGAGGACCGCGTCCAGCGCCTCGGTCTGCGCCGGCGCGTCCAGGTCCGACCAGTCCAGCACCTTCATCGGGACCGGCACCGCGCGCGACACGACCGACAGCGGCGCCGGCAGGCCCTCCCACACCACGGTGGTGCGCAGCACCGGGTGCCGTTCGAAGACCTGCTCCCAGGCGGCCTCGAGCGCGGGCAGGTCCAGCTCGCCCTCCAGGACCAGCCCGTTCTGCACCCAGTACGCGCCCGAGGAGGGGGCCAGTTGGGTGTGGAACAGCATGCCCTGCTGCAGCGCCGTCAGCGGGTAGATGTCCTCCAGCACGGTCGTGCCGCGCCGCTGGATGCGGTCGAGCGCCGCCTGGTCGAGCCCGGCCAGCGGGAAGTCCGAGGGGGTGTGCCCGCCGACGCCGGGGGTGCAGCAGTGCTCGATCAGCTCGCCGAGCACCTCGATGTAGCGCCGGGCCAGCCGGGTCACCGAGTCCTCGTCGTGGATCTCGCCCGAGTACGTCCACAGCAGCGTGAGCCGTCCCTCGGCGACCTGGCCGTTGATCTCGATGAGATGGGTCCGGCCGCCGTCGTCGGAGCGGGGCCGCCCGAGCGACCCGACCCACCGCAGCCTTGGCACGCGCCCGCCGCCGGCCGGGGCCAGGGCCGCCTCGGTCTGGCCGGCGTAGTTGAAGCTGACCTCGGCCGCCTGCCCGAGGGCTGCCCCGCCGCCGAGGTAGCGCAGCAGGCCGTACCCGAGGCCGTGGCGCGGGATCGCCCGCAGGTGCTCCTTGGTGCGGCGCAGCGCCGCCCCCGGGTCGCCGCCCGCGCCGGTCAGCGCCACCGGGTGGAAGGAGGTGAACCAGCCGACCGTCCTGGAGACGTCCACGTCGGCCCCGACGTCCTCCCGGCCGTGGGCCTCCAGGTCCACCAGCACGCCCGGCGTGCCCGCCCATTCGGTGAGGGTGCTGCCGAGCGCGGTCAGCAGCACGTCGTTGATCTGGGTGCGGTAGGCGGCGGGCACGTCGTGCAGCAGCCGCGCGGTCTGCTCCGCGCCCAGGGTGACGCTGACGTTCCTGGCGGAGCCGACGGTGTTGGCGCCGTCGCGGTCCCTGGGGATCGGCCGGTGACCGGACGTCTGCTCGTGCCAGTACGCGAGCTCGGCCGCGATCTCGGCGGACCCGGCCAGCTCGGTCAGCCGCTGCGCCCACTGCTTGAACGACGTGGTCTTGGCGGTCAGCTGGACCGGCAGGTCGCGTTCGGCCTGGTCGTAGGCGAGGGCGAGGTCCTCCAGCAGGATCTGCCAGGACACGCTGTCCACCGCTAGGTGGTGCGCGATCACCAGCAGCAGCCGGCCCCGCGCCCCCCGGTCGAACAGGACGAACCTGACCAGCGGCCCGTTTTCCAGGTCCAGGCTCGCCTGGGCTTCGTCGGCCCGCGCCTCCAGGTCGTGCTCGTCGAACGCGGCGGCGTCCACCACCCACAGCGGCGGCTCGGCGTCGGCGGCCACGTTGCGGCCGGTCCACTCGCTGCCGTAGCGGGTGTAGCGGGCGCGGAGCGCGTCGTGCTGCCGCAGCAGCGCCGCCACCGCCTTGCGCAGCGCGGCGAGGTCCACCTCGCCGTCCATCTCCAGCAGCACGGACTGGTTGAAGTGCGCGGGCTCGGGCAGATCGCGCTCGAAGAACCAGCGCTGGATCGGGGTCAGCGGGAACTCGCCGGTCACCGGGCCCTGCTCGGCATCGGCGAAGGAGTCCAGCGCGACGAGCGGGGCGAGCGCGGCGACGGTCTGGTGCTCGAACAGCTGGGCCGGGGTGAAGTACAGCCCGGCGGTGCGGGCCCGGGCCACCGTCTGGATGCTGATGATCGAGTCGCCGCCCAGCTCGAAGAAGTTGTCCTCGACGCCCACCCGGTCCAGGCCGAGCACGTCGGCCCAGATCCCGGCCAGGGCCGTCTCCATCGGGGTGCGCGGGGCGACGAACCGGCCGGCCAGCTCAGGCCGGGAGGCGTCCGGCGCGGGCAGCGCGGCGCGATCGACCTTGCCGTTCGGGGTGAGCGGGAGGGCGGCCAGCTCGACGTACACCGACGGGATCATGTAGTCGGGGTGGCTCGCGCCCAGATGGGCGCGCAGCTCGCTGGTGGAGGGCAGGCCGGCGGGCTGGTCCGCGGGCATCAGGTAGGCGACCAGGCGCGACTGGCCGCCGTCCTGAAGGGCGATCACGGTGGCGGCCTCGACGGCCGGGTGCCTGGTCAGCGTGTGCTCGATCTCGGCCGGTTCGATCCGGTGGCCGCGCACCTTGACCTGGTGGTCGGTGCGGCCGAGGAAGTCGAGCTGCCCGTCGGGGCGGCGGCGGACGCGGTCGCCGGTGCGGTACAGGCGGCTGCCGTCGGCGGCGAACGGGTCGGCGACGAACCGCTCCGCGGTCAGCGTGCCCCGGCCGTGGTAGCCGCGGGCCACGCCGAGACCGCCGATGTACAGCTCGCCGGGCACCCCGACGGGGACCGGGCTCAGCCTCCGGTCCAGGACCTGCAGCCGGGTGTTGGCGACGGCGCCGCCGATCGGCAGCGCGGCGCCGGTATCGGGGTCGCTGGCCTGGGTCGCGGAGATGGTCGTCTCGGTCGGCCCGTACGCGTTGATGAACCGCCGCCCGGCGGCCCAGGCGCGGGCGAGGTCCGGCGGGCAGGGCTCGCCGCCGGTGAGCAGGACCCGCAGGTCCGGCAGGGCGGGATCGAGGTGGTGCAGGACGGTGGGCGGGATGTGGGCGATCGTGATCGACCGGTCGAGCAGCAGCCGCTGCAGGTCGGCTGGTGATTGGCGGGTGGATGCGTCGGCGATGACGATGTGGGCGCCGCCGACCAGGGGCGCGAGGATCTCGCTCACCGCGACGTCGAAGCTGAAGGACGCCAGTTGGAGGGTGACGTCGGCGGGCGTGATGCCCAGGTCGCCCTGCTCGAAATGGATGGAGTTGGCCACGTTTCGGCGGCTGACCGCGACGCCCTTGGGCAGGCCGGTGGAGCCGGAGGTGTAGATCAGGTACGCGGCCTGGTCGGGCTGGACGGTGATCTCGGGCGGCGTGACCGGCAGGTGGTCCGGGGCGGTCACGCTGTCGATCACCAGGGCGGCGCGGCTGTCGCCGATCATGTGGGCGATGCGGTCGTCCGGATAGTCCGGGTCGACCGGCAGGTAGGCGCCGCCCGCCTTGAGCACGGCGAGGATGGCGACGACCATGTCCGGATCACGGGGCAGGCGCAGGCCGACGACCGTCTCCGCCTGGACGTCGAGGTCGCGCAGGTGGTGGGCGAGCCGGTTGGAGCGGGTCTCGAGCTCGGCGTACGTGAGCGTGCGCGCGCCCATGCTGACCGCCGGGACGTCTGGCTGGGCGGCGGCGCGGGCGGAGATCAGCTCGGGGAGGGTCTCGGCGGGCAGTGCCGTGGGCTCGTCCCAGCCGGTGAGGCGCTCGCGTTCCGCCTCCGTGGTGAGGGACAGCTCGCTGATCAGGCGGGCCGGGTCGCCTGCGATGGCGTCCAGGAGCGCGAGCAGGTGCCCGGCCATGCGCTCGATCGTCGCGTGGTCGAACAGGTCCGTGCTGTAGCTGAGGATGCCGGACAGGTCGTCGTCGCCCTCGGTGAAGGCCACCGTGAGGTCGAACTTGGCCGACATCGTCGGCAGTTCCAGCCCCTCGCTGACCAGTCCCGCCATGTCCGGGTTCTCGCCCGCGCCCGCCCTGCCGTGCGTGATGAGCACCTGGAACAGCGGGTGCTTGCTGCGGTCGCGCTCCGGCTGCAGCTCGTCCACCAGCTGCTCGAACGGCAGGTCCTGATGGGTGTAGGCGGCCAGCGCGGTGGCCCGCACCCGGGACAGCAGATCGGTGAAGGCGGGGTCGCCGGACAGGTCCAGGCGCAGGGCCAGGGTGTTGATGAAGCAGCCGATCAGGCTCTCGGTCTCGGCCCGCCCCCGGTTGGCGATGGGCGTGCCGATGACGACGTCGTCCTCGTCGGCGTACTGGCCGAGCAGGACCGTCAGGGCGCCGAGCAGCGTCATGAACATCGTCGCGCCCGACGTCTGGGCGGCCGCGCGCAGGCCGGCGGTGGCCCGCTCGGGCACCCGGAAGGTGACGAAGCCGCCCGCGGCGGAGCGTACGGTGGGGCGCGGCCGGTCGGTGGGCAGTTCCAGCGTGGGCGCGCCGGCCAGCCGCTCGCGCCAGTAGTCGAGCTGCGCGCCCAGCACGTCGCTGGTCAGCCAGGACCGCTGCCAGTGCGCGAAGTCGGCGTACTGGACGCCCAGCGGGGCCAGCGGCGAGGGCAGGCCGTCGTGGTAGGCGACGTACAGGGTGGTGAGCTCGCGGCGGAAGAGGGTCACCGACCAGTCGTCGAACACCACATGGTGGGTCACCAGACTCAGCACGTGGTCGTCGTCGGCCAGCCGGAACAGGCGCGCCCGCAGCAGCGGATCGGCCGCCAGGTCGAAGGGGGTGGTGGCGTCGACCGCCACCAGCTCCCTGGCCCGGCCGAGCGGGTCGGCCTCGCCGGACAGGTCCGTGACAGGCAGCGCCGGCGGCGCGGGCGGGTCCACGACCTGCCGGGCCAGGCCGTCCTCGGCCACCAGCCGGGTGCGGAACACCTCGTGCCGCGCCACGATCGACTCCAGGGCGCGGCTCAGCGCGACGGCGTCCAGCGGGCCGCGCAGGCGGGAGCTGATCGGCACGTTGTACTCGGGCGAGCCCGGGTCGAGCTGGTCGAGGAACCACAGCCGCTGCTGCGCGAACGACAACGGCAGCACCTCCGCGCGGTCCACCGGCACGATCGGCGGCACCACCGTCCCCGACGCGGCCGCCTCCACGGCCTCCGCCAGCTCCCGCACGGTGGGGTGGTCGAACAGCAGCGCCAGCGACAGCTCGCAGCCGAACGCGGCGCGCAGCCGGGAGATCACCTGGACGGCCGCCAGCGAGTGGCCCCCCAGCTCGAAGAAGTTGCTCGTCGCGCCGACCCGCTCCAGGTCCAGCACCTGAGCCCACACCCCGGCCACGACCTCCTCCGACGGGGTGCGGGGCGCCGTGTACCCGGCCGCCGGATCCAGGTGGCGCAGGTCCGGCGCGGGCAGCGCGGCCCGGTCCAGCTTCCCGTTGGGGGTGCGGGGCAGCGCCGCGAGCTCGACGTAGACGGCCGGCACCATGTAGTCGGGCAGCGTCACGCGCAGGTGCTCGCGCAGCTCGGCCGGCGCGGGGACGCCGTGGCCCGGCTCGGCCGGGACCAGGTAGCCGACCAGCCGCTCGTCGCCGCCCGCGCCGTGGACGACGACGACCGCCGCCGCCAGCGCCGGGTGCGCCGACAGCGCCGACTCGATCTCGCCCGGCTCGATCCGGAAGCCGCGCAGCTTGACCTGATGGTCGGTACGGCCGAGGAAGTCCAGCCGATCGTCGGCCCGCCGCCGTACGAGGTCACCGGTCCGGTAGAGGCGGGAACCGTCGCCCGCGACCGGGTCGGCGACGAACCGCTCGGCGGTCAGCGCGGCGCGGGCGTGGTAGCCGCGGGCCACGCCGTCGCCGCCGATGTACAGCTCGCCCGGCACCCCGGCGGGCACCGGGTCCAGCCGCGCGTCCAGCACGTGCAGGAGGGTGTTCGCGATCGGATGGCCGAGCGTCACGTCATCGCCCGCGGCGATCTCCTGGCGGGCCGACCAGACGGTGGTCTCCGTCGGGCCGTACAGGTTCCACAGCCCGGCCGTACGCTCCAGCACGGCGCCGGCCAGTTCCGCCGACAGCGCCTCGCCGCCGCACAGCGCGCGCAGCCCGGGGGCGCCGTGCCAGCCGCTGTCCACCAGCATCCGCCAGGTGGCCGGGGTGGCCTGCATGACCGTCGCCCCGGACCGTTCGGCCAGCTCCGCCAGCGCCTCCGGCGAGCGCGCCGCCTCGGCGTCCGCGATCACCACCCGCGCGCCGTTGACCAGCGGCAGGAACAGCTCCAGGGCGGCGATGTCGAACCCGAACGTGGTGACGGCGAGCAGCACGTCCGACTCGCCCAGGCCGGGCCGGTCGGCCATCGTGGCCAGGAAGTTGGCCAGGTTCCCGTGCGAGACGACCACGCCCTTGGGCCGTCCCGTCGAACCCGACGTGTAGATCACGTACGCCGCCTGGGCGGGCTCGGCGGGGCAGGACAGGACGTCGCCGGAGGCCGGCTCCTCCTCGTCGAGCCAGACCGTCGCGGGCACCAGCCCGGCCAGTTCCCCCGCCGCGGTCCGCTCCCCCATCAGGACGGCGGCGCCGCTGTCGGCCAGCATGTAGCGCAGGCGATCGGCCGGGAAGTCGGGGTCCAGCGGCAGGTAGGCGCCGCCCGCCCGCCACACGGCCAGCATCGCCACCACCATCTTCGGCCCGCGCCGCAGGCACAGCCCGACCGTCTTCTCCCGGCCCACGCCCAGCGCGCGTAGGTGCCCGGCCAGCCGCCCCGCCTGCTCGTCCAGCTCCGCGTACGTCAGCGACTCCGCGCCGCAGGTGACCGCGACCGCGTCGGGACGGCCCGCGGCGACCAGCTCGTGCACCCCGCCGAAGGCGGCGGGCAGCGCGGCCACCGGACCGCCGGCGGCCAGCAGCAGCTCCTCCCGCTCCGCCGCGGAGATCACCGAAACCTCGGACAGCCGCCGGTCGGGCGCCTGCGCGACCGCGTCCAGCAACGTCAGCAGGTGGCCGGCCATCCGCTCCGCCGTGGCGTGGTCGAACAGGTCGCTGCTGTACTCGAGCCCGCCGACCAGCTCCTGCTCGCCGATCTCGACGAAGGTCAGGGTCAGGTCGAACTTGGCGGCCGTACCCTCCAGGTCGAACCGCTCGCCGTCCAGCTCGCCCAGCGCCAGCTCCTCGCCGCCGCTCCTGCTGTAGCTGAACAGCGCCTGGAACAGCGGCGTGCGGGACCGGTCCCGCTCGGGGACCAGCGCGTCCACCAGGCGCTCGAACGGCAGGGTCTGGTGGTCGTAGGCGGCCAGCGCCAGCGCGCGCACCCGGCCCACCAGCTCCGTGAAGCTCGGATCGCCCGACAGCCGGGTGCGCAGCACCAGCATGTTGAGGAACAGCCCGATCAGGTTCTGCGTGTCCGGGCGCCCCCGGTTGGCGATCGGCGTGCCGACCACCACGTCCTCCTGCCGGGAGTAACGCGACAGCAGCACCGTGAAGGCCGCCAGCAGCGTCATGAACAGCGTCGCGTCGCAGCCCCTGGAGATCGCCCTGAGCCGTTCGGCGGTGGCCGCCGGGACCGCGAAGTCCACCTTGCCGCCGGCGGTGGTGCGCACCGGCGGGCGCGGCCGGTCGGTCGGCAGGTCCAGCAGCGGGGCCCCGGTCAGCTGGTCGCGCCAGTACGCCAGCTCGTCCGCCGCCCGCTCGCCCGAAAGCCACGCCTGCTGCCAGAACGCGTAGTCGGCGTACTGCGCGGGCAGCGGCGGCAGCGGCGAGGGCAGGCCGAGCCGGAAGGCGTCGTACAGGGTGGCCAGCTCGTGGTTGAGCAGGCCGATCGACCACTCGTCGCACACGATGTGGTGCAGGCACAGCGCGAACATGTGGTCATCGGCGGCCAGCCGGATCAGCGTGCCGCGGACCAGCCGGTCGGCGGCCAGGTCGAAGCGCACCGCCGCATCGGCCGCGATGAGCTCCCGCGCCGCCTCGTACGGCTCCGCCGCGCCCGACACGTCCGCTTTGACCAGCGGCAGCCCGCCCGGCGGGTCGATCACCTGGTGCGCCACCCCGTCGGTCACCACCAGCCGAGTGCGCAACACTTCATGCCTGGCCACCACCATGTCCAGCGCCGCGCGCAGGGCCGCCTCGTCCAGCTCGCCCACCAGCCGCAGCGGCATCGTCACGTTGTAGTCATGGGAATCGGGCTCCAGCTGATCCAGGAACCACAGCCGCTGCTGCGCGGACGACAACGGGACAGGCCCGTCCGGGCGCGGCGCGCGCTCCCGCACCGGCACGCTCTCACCGCGCAGGCGTCGCTTCAGCAGCTCCTGCTTCGACTCGGAAAGCATGGCAATCCCCTCCGTCTTTGTTATGGGTCGCGCTCAGGCCAACGTGGTCAGCAGGTCGTCCAGGCTCCGCAGGATCGACTCGTGGTCGAAGCCGAAGTCGATGAGGCAGGCGACCTCGTCGACGTCCCACGACGCCACGGCCGCCAGCCGCTCGGGCAGCTCGGCGGGGGTGCAGATCAGCCCCAGATCGGCGAACCTGGCGGCGCTCTGCCGGGCGAGTGTGGACCGGTCGTCCCCGGTCATCGAGCCGAACGCGGCCGCCCCCCGCGCGTTGGCCACGTCGGTCGCCACCAGCGACATCGACGCGCCCAGGTACCGGGCCAGCTCCGCGTGCGCCCGCTCGGCGCAGGCCCGGGAGCCGTCCAGGACATGGGTGTGCAGCATCAGCGTGATGTGCCCGCGTCCCGGGCCCTGCCGGGCCTTGCGATACACCTCGATGTTGCGGGCCAGCTCCTCGGGCGGCTGGCCGAGCAGGTGGGTCAGCACACCCGCGCCCATCGAGCCGGCCAGCTCGAACGTCGCCGCCGACCCTCCCGAGGTGAGCCAGATCGGCAGCTCCGGCTGGACCGGCTGCGGCATCGTCCGCACCTCGATCTCCGCGCCCAGCGCGTCGGGGAAGATCCGCGTCTCCCCCCGCCAGAGCGCGCGGACCTGGTCGATGCCCGCCAGCATCACCTGCTTGCGCTCCGCGACGGGGAAGCGGGAGAGCACGAAGTCGGCGCCGTGCCAGCCGGAGGCGAACGACACGCCCACCCGCCCCCGCGACAGCTGGTCCACGACCGCCCACTCCTCGGCCACCCGGGCCGGGTGGTGCAGCGGCAGGACGACGCTGCCCGCCCGGATCCCGATGCGGCGGGTGGCCGTCGCCAGCGCCGCCCCCACCACCGAGGGGTTCGGGTAGGGGGCGCCGAAGTCCGCGAAGTGGCGCTCGGGCAGCCACAGCGCCTCGAGCCCCGCCTCGTCGGCCAGGCGGGCGGTGTCCATCAGCACCTGATACGCCGAGGCGGCCTCGGCTCGGGTGGTGGCCGCGAAATAGGACAGGCTCATCTTCACTGGGTACGCGCCTCTCGGGTGGAAGAGTTGGAACGGCGAACGATCTCGCTGCGGAGCCAGGTGCCGAGCATCTCGGCGCCGCGCCCGCGGACCACCGTGGCGTGCTCACCCGGCACGTACTCGATCTCCGGCTCGGCGGCCAGCTCGTCGCGCCACTGCACGACCACCTTGCGCCGCACGTCGGCCGGGTCGTCCTGCGGGATGAACAGCACCACCCGGCCCTCGTACGGCGCCGACGGCGGCTCGGCGCGATGCCGGAGCACCGCCCCCAGGTGGGTGATCACCATCCGGCCCACCCGGAGCGCCTCCGTGTCGCCCGCCTTGACCGCCTCCAGCAGCGGGCCGTCGACCGGCCAGCGCTCCAGCAGCCGCTTCTGCGGGCCGGCCGCGAGCCGGGTGCCCGGCCCGGCGGCGATCGCCTGGTCGAGCTGCGCGATCAGGTCCCGTACCAGGTCGCGCTCGCTCCTCTCCTTGCGCCTGGCGACGCGGCCGGCGGCGACCCGGTGCAGCGGCGGGCCGACCAGGTACACGCCGCCCACCTCCAGCCCGCGGGCGGCGGCCTGCCTGGCCATCTCCACCGCGATGTAGCCGCCCACCGACCAGCCCGCGAACAGGTACGGCCCGCTCGGTTGCGCGGCCGTCACCTCCTCCAGGTAGGCGGCGGCCATCTCGGCCACGGTCTCCAGCGGCGGCTCCGAGCCGTCCAGCCCGCGCGCCTGCAGCCCGTAGAACTGCTGGTCGGGCCCGAGCCGGCCGGCCAGCTCGGCCAGTTCGGAGACGCTGCCGGTGGCGGCGTGCACGAAGAAGATCGCGGGCTCCGCCGTCCCCGGCTTGAGCCTGACCGCCGACCGCGGCCGTGCCGTGTCCTCAGGCCCGGCGACCAGCTCGGCCAGGCCCGCGACGGTCGGCGAGGTGAAGAAGTCGGCGACGCCGAGGGCGTACCCGGCCTTCCTGATCTGCGACACCACCTGGATGACCTGCAAGGAATGGCCGCCGAGCTCGAAGAAGTCGTCGGTCACGCCCACCTGGGGCAGGCCGAGCGACCGCGCCCAGATCTCCGCGATGGCGACCTCGGCCGGCGTGGCCGGCTCGCGGTGCGTGTCACGCTGGTCCGGCCGCGCCGTCTCCGGGGACGGGAGCGCGGCGCGGTCGAGCTTGCCGTTCGAGGTGAGCGGGAACGCGGCCATCGGGATGAACACCGACGGGATCATGTGGTCGGGCAGGTCCGCGCTCAGATGGGCGCGCAGGACCGCGACCGGCGGCACGCCCTTGCCCGCGTCGGCGGGCAGCAGGTACGCGGCCAGCCGCCGGTCGTGCGCCTCGCCGTAGGCGGTCACCAGCGCCGCCGCCACCGTGGGATGCCCGGCCAGTACGTGCTGCACCTCCGCCGGCTCCACCCGGAAACCACGGATCTTGACCTGGTGATCGGTCCGGCCCAGGAAGTCCACGACTCCGTCCGGCCGGCGACGCGCCTGGTCGCCCGTCCGGTAGAGCCGCGAACCGTCGCCGGCGAACGGGTCGGCGACGAAGCGCTCGGCGGTCAGCGCCGGGCGGCCGAGGTAGCCGCGGGCCACGCCGTCGCCGCCGACGTACAGCTCGCCCGGCACGCCCGCCGGGAGCGGGTCGAGCGCGCCGTCCAGCACGTACAGGCGGGTGTTGGGCAGCGAGGTGCCGATCGGGACCGTCCCGCCCGCGACGTGCCCCGACTCCAGCCTGATCGTGGCCGTGCCGATCGTGGTCTCGGTCGGCCCGTAGTGGTTGACCACCGACCGGCCGCCCGCTTCCGCGAGCAGTCCCGTGATCTGTTCCGGCGTCGCCGCCTCACCGCCCAGCACCAGCGTCCGGGCCGGCAGCAGCCTGCCGACCGGGACAACCTGCGCGAGCGCCGCCAGATGCGACGGGACGATCTTGAGGTGGTCGATCCGGTGCGCGGCCAGGTACGCGGCCACCCGCTCCGGCTCGCCGACCACCTCCGGCGACGGCAGGTGCAGGGTCCCGCCCGTGGTCAGGCTCACGAAGACGGTCGTGTTGCCGAAGTCGGTGACCACCGACTGGAGCAGCGCGTACGACTGCCCGCGCCCGCCCAGCCCCGTGCGCCCCGTCACCCCGGTCAGGTAGTTGACCAGGTTGCCGTGGGTGACCACGACCCCCTTGGGCCGGCCGGTGGAGCCGGAGGTGTAGATCAGGTACGCGGCCTGGCCCGGCGCCGTGGCCACCTCCGGCGCCGACTCGGGCCGCGCCTCGATCCGGGACCGCGTGGCCGGGTCGTCCAGGGCGACGACCGTGCTCGCCTGGGGCAGGGCCCCGGTGCCCACGACCATGGCCGCGCCGCTGTCCTCGAGCAGGTACGCCAGCCGGTCGGCGGGATGCGCGGGATCCAGCGGCAGGTAGGCGGCCCCCGCCTTCCACACCGCGAGGATGGCGGTGATCATCTCGGCCCCGCGGCCGAGGCACAGCCCGACGACCGTCTCGGGCCCGGCGCCGAGGTCGATCAGGTGGTGGGCGAGCTGGTTGGCGTGCCGCTCCAGCTCCCCGTACGTCATTGACGCCGTGCCGGACACCAGCGCCACGTCCCCGGCCGCGCCGCCGATCAGCTCGTGCACCCCGCCGGCCGCGGGGACCTCGGCGGTCTCGGCGTCCCATCCCGTCTCCGCCAGCCGTCGTTCCGCCGGGGTGAGGATGGGCAGCCCCGACAGCGGCCGCTGCGGATCCGCGGCGATGGCGGCCAGCAGGGTGTGCAGGTGGCCGACCAGCCGCTCGACCGTGGAATGGTCGAACAGGGCCGTGCTGAACTGGGCGGACGCCGTCAGGCCGCCCGCGTTGTCCTCGGTGAAGAACAGCTGCAGGTCGTACTTGGCGACGATCGCGTCCTGCTTCTGCGACCCGCCCCCGGCCGTGCCCGCCTGCTCGGCGGGTGCGGGGTCATCGGCGGTGAAGTAGTTGAGCAGGGTCTGGAACAGCAACGGCCGGGAGCGGTCGCGCTCGATGCCGAGCTCGTCCACGAGCTGCTCGAACGGCAGGTCCTGGTGGCCGTAAGCCTCCAGCGCGGTGGTGCGGATCTGGTGGAGCAGGTCGGTGAAGGCCGGGTCGCCGGACAGGTCGGCGCGCAGGACCAGGGTGTTGATGAAGAACCCGATCAGGTCCTCGGTCTCGGCCTGGTTGCGGTTGGCGATCCTGGTGCCGACCAGGACATCGTCCTGGCGGGCGTACCTGCCCAGCAGGACGGTGTAGGCGGCCAGCAACGTCATGAACATGGTGGCGCCGGTCCGGCGGGACAGCTCCTGCAGGGCCGCGGTCGTCCCGGGGTCGATGTGGAAGGTGATGGCGGCGCCGGCATTGTCACGTACGGCCGCGCGGGGGCGGTCGGTGGGCAGGTCCAGCACCGGTGGCCGGGCCAGCTGCCGACGCCAATAACCCAACTGCTCCTCCAACGTCTCGCCGGTCAGCCAGTCGCGCTGCCACTGCGCGAAGTCGGCGTACTGGACCCGCAACGGCGCCAGCGGATCCGGCTTCCCCGCCCGGAAAGCCTCGTACAGGGCGGCGAGTTCCCGCTGGAAGACCTTGGCCGACCATTCGTCGGAGATCACGTGGTGCATGCACAGGGCGAGGATGTGCAGGTCGTCGGCGAGCCGGATCAGCATCCCGCGCAGCAGCGGACCAGCCTCCAGATCGAACGGCGTGGCCGCGTCGGCCGCGATCAGCGCCTGCGCCTCCTGCTCGCTCGCCACCTCGGCGACCGGCAGGTCGAAGCTCTTGGGAGGATCGATGATCTGGTACGGGATGCCGTCGGCGTCTGCGACCAGCCGGGTCCGTAAGACCTCATGCCGCTCCACC
>NZ_JBEXCR010000097.1:0-19198 GCF_040605375.1 Nonomuraea sp. NPDC005650 | reverse complement strand
CGCGTGCGGTGTAGAACCAGGGCTTGTCCTGGGTGGCTCGGGTGAGTGCGAGGACGGCGGCCTGCTCATCAATCGGGATCACTGTCATCACCATCCCGCCACCGACCCCCACCCCCCCGGCAAACCACCAGCGACTCAGCCCTCCTGCCGGGCTGCATCACACACGTCCCCTGGCGTCCCGGGCAGGAGCCTCGATTCGGGGGAACAAGGGGTTACATGCACCCGGGCCGTATCGAGTGGGCTGAGGCAATCGAGCATTGCGCCTGCCGAAAACCTCATCCACCCAGCTCAAGCAGCATGTGAGTATTCGTGGAGTACTCCGCCGAGCCGATCTCGTCGGCGTACCTTCAGGTCGACGATTCCGGCTGGATCAGTGATCGGATCGGGGACGGCGCGGAGTGGAGCCGCCTGGTCCAGGGCTTGATGGGCCCGGTGCCGGTTGTACCACTCCTCATACTCGCGCAAGGCATTCCGCAGATGGCGCTCGTTCCAGAGCAGGCATCGATCCAGGAGCTCTCGACGGCACGACTGCACCCATCGCTCCATGACCGCGTTCATCCGCGGCATCCGGATACTGGTGAGCACGGTTTGGATGCCGACGTCGGCGAGGAGCTCCTCCGTCGGGGCCGGGAACTTCCCGTCCCGGTCGTGGATCAAGAAGCGCGCCAGCCTGCCTCCTCCAGATCCATGACGAGATTCCTGATCGCCTGGGTGACCCAGGCGGCGGTTGGGTGGGCGGTGGTGCCCAGCACGCGGATGCGCCGGCTTGCGTGCTCGATGACCGCCAGAACGTACTGGCGCTGCCCGTTCAAGGTGATGGTCTCGATGAAGTCGCAGGCCAGGAGCGCATCGGCTTGCGGCCGCAGAAAGTCTGCCCACGTGACCGACATTCGGTCAGGGGACGGGTCTATGCCTTCCTGTTTGAGGATCTCCCAGACGGTGGAGGGCGCAACCTTGATGCCGAGGATCGCGAGTTCACCGTGCATCCGGCGGTACCCCCACGAGGGGTTCTCCCGGACCAACCGCAGAACGAGCAGGCGGATGGACCGCACGGTGGGCGGACGCCCAGGTCGTTTCGGCCGACAGGTGCGGGCGTGCCGCTGCTTGAGCAGATCGCGGCGCCAGCGCAGGACGGTGTCCGGGCGAACGAGGAGCCGCAGCCGGCACAAGACCTCGCGGGGCAACGATGACAGGAGCGCGGTGAGCAAGGCTCGGTCCTCGGGAGCAAACCTCACCCTGGTGTCCGCGCCGAGCTGCCGTTCAAGAACGGTGATCTGGTGACGCAAGGCAAGAATCTCGACGTCCTTGTCCCGATCGCCCAGCGGCAACAACCTCAGCGCGGCAAAGACGTTCGTGACGGCCAGGTAGGCCAGGCGAAGAAGCACCAGTGATCATCCTGCCGTTGCCCTGCCCCTTTCGAACGACAGAGCCGGCGCATGTCGGTCGCGGTCAGGGAAGCCCGATGACCTGCACGGATGACATTATCGGCAGGGACAATGCTCGTTCTGCCCCTTTGCGATAACCACTCCCGCCGGGCAGGCACGCACTCTGGACCGCTTCGAGCAGTTCCCGGCACAAGGCGCGCTGCCACTGGCGATGGAAGAGATCGCCTTCCGCCTCAACCCGACACAGGGCCTGGTCGGCATGGACAAGACCACCCGCGTCGGGATCCGACTCCGCGACCTGATGGCCGAGCGGGCAGCCCTCGCACCAGTGCTCGCCGACCACCATGCACGGCTGGAACGCATCAGCTGGGCGGTATACCGGGTCCAGCGCGCCATCTTGACGCCCACCACCGTGGCTCGACGGATCGTCGCCATCGAGACCGGCAGCTGGGCCGCGATGGAAGCCGCGATCGACCGACTCAGCACGACCTATCAGGTAGAGGAACTCGGCGGCGTCCGACGAGCCGCGCACCGCCGACGCGGCGCCCTTCTGCCCACGCAGGAGGAGTTCTACGTCGCCGCCCCCTACATCGGCCCGGAGAAACACAGGTCGAGCTTTTGGAGGATGTGGGCCCAAGCAGGGTGATCACACCAAGCCTCGCCTCACCTTGCACAAGCCCGCCTCCAGCCCGCCAACGCGGGACTCACTTGGCCCTTCGACCCGACTGGCAAGCAGCCCTGGGCGTGGGAGGCGCGATCCGCCGCGTCTACGACCGACTGGCTTGCCCGCATAGGGCCCGGTGAGTGAGGAGCGCCATGGTGTCGGCCGACGCCACGGCCCTGACCGCGCCCAGCGGCGGCTACCTGATACCCGCTGTCCGCGACCGGCCCGCCGACACGACCCCGCTATCTCACGCCCTCCCAAGGCACCCCTTTCTAGGAGACGAGACGACATGACCGAGATCGCCCCGCAGGTGGACGAGAACTGCCGCGCCCAGGTCCGGAGCTGCCTGACCGCCAACCTGCCGCCCGACACCGACCCCGACCCGCCCACCGTCGACCAGCCCGGCAACCGCGGGCGGATCTGGGGCTACTGCCCCGGCTGCGGGCACGAGGGGCCGCTGCGCTCCGATGAGAACCTCGCGGCCGAAGACGCCGCCGATCACGCCTATCCCGGCTGGCGGGACATGCCCGTCGTGCGGGCCAGACCGTACGACCCGAGCGGCAAGAACGGCCCTCTGGTCACCGAGTGGGAGACAGCGTGCCGCCTCGCTTACCCGCGCGGGTGGTTCGAGCGCAAGGGGCCCGTTCGCGAAGAGCGGTACGGGCGCGGCCTGCGTCACGTGTACGGCCAGGGGCCCGGCGGCGGCTACGCCATGGCCGTCTGGTGGCCCGGCAACCCGCCCGGGGCGCTGTTCGACGCCTACACCGGCGTCCCGCTTCGGCTGCTCCGCGACGAGGCCGCCCAAGAGTCCCTGTTCGAGTAGGCCCTCCGCTCGGGTTCGTGCCACCCCGCTGCTCGGTCCGGCTGGCCCGCGCCACGTTCTCCTCAAAACAGCTATTTCCAGCAATAATCACCTCTGTCTTTCGCATATGTATCAAAGTGGCAAGTGGGCTAGGGCTTCGTCTTTTCAAGGCCGCTCTGTCTGAACGATCCAAACAGCGAAAAGGGCGGGACGTGGACATACGGATTTGCATCACCGGCGGAGACGCAGTAGAGGAACTGGCCGCGTTGTGGGAGTGGCTGCAGGATGAGGAAACCCTACACGGCGAGGTCAGCCCGGTGGAGAAGGAGATCGGGCAGGAAGAGCTCGGGGGCGCGGTAGAGCTGATCACCGTGGTGCTGGGCTCCGGCGGGGCCGGTCTTGCCCTGTCCCGAGCGTTGAACACCTGGCTGCGTACTCGGCGCGGCGACGTCAAGGTCACCGTCTCCGACGGGGAGCGGACCGTGGAATTGGAAGCCAGCAACGTCAAGGACGTCTTACCGTTGCTACGGGAGGTGCTCGGTGACGACCAGATTCCCTGATCCCTTCGACCGCTCGGAATCCCGGGCGGTCCTGATCGGCGTGGGCGGCTACGACGACCCTGAGTTCCCCCCGGTGCCCGCCGCGTTGAACAGCCTAGAGGCGATGCGCGGGGTGCTGACCACCCCGGGATTGTGCGGCTGGCCAGCCGAGCGGGTCACGGTGCTGAGGGATCCGCGTAACGCCGGCCACGTCGCCCGGACGCTGCGCGAGTTGGCCCGCAAGGCGCGTGAGGTGCTACTGCTGTACTACGTCGGCCACGGCAAGCTCACCGTCCGCGGCCAGCTGTGCCTGGCGGTGGCCGACTCCGTCGCCGACGCCCCCGATTACACCGGCATCGCCTACTCCTGGCTGGCTCAGGCATTGCGCGAGAGCCCCGCCCAGACGAAGATCACCATACTGGACTGCTGCTTTTCCGGTCAGGCCATCGAAGCCCTGGCCGCCGACTCCAGTGGCGGCCTGGCCGATCTCACCCACGTCGCCGGCGCCTACACGCTGACCGCGACCACCCGGAATCAGCCCGCCCACGTCCCGCCTCTGGCCGATCAGCATGGGACGCTCACCTCGTTCACGAGTCATCTGTTGGGCCTACTGCGCGAGGGGATCCCGGACGGTCCGGCGTACCTCACCTTCGCCGACCTGTTCCCCCAGTTGCACAGTCGCCTGGCCGCGGCCGGTCTTCCCCTCCCACACCAGCGCGGCACCGACACCGCAGACCGCTACCCTTTCGCGCGTAACCTCGCTGTACCCACCGGCCTTCCCGCCGTCGGCGCCGCTTCCCCCCGCACCTCGCCTCCGCAAGACCTCCCAACCACACGTGGCCGGCCTTCACCGCCGCGGCTCCTCAACAGGCGGGCAGTCGTGGCCGCAGTGACCACCGCGGCCGCCGCCGGGGTCGCGGGCCTTGTCATTCCGCCCTGGCTTGACCAGCGGCGTCGCGGCACCAGCCCCTCCGGCGCCCCGTCCGGCCAGGTCTCGACCGCCCCCAGCACGATGACCACCGCAGCGGCCCCCGCCACTCCCGCGAGCTCTCCCCGGGCCACAACCTTCATCTCCGATCTCCATGTCACTGCGCTGGCGATCGGGCAACTCGGTGACATGGCCATCGCCGTGACAGGCAGCTCCGACAACACGGTCCGCATGTGGAATCTGAAGACGCTCGAACAGCATGGCGAAACCATGAAAGGAACCCATCAGCCGTTTCTGAAGGACGCCATGAATTTCATCGAGGCAGCGGCGATCGGGCAGCTCGACGGCAAGACCATCTGCGTATCCATCGGTCTCTACGACATCGTGGTGTGGGACCTGGAAACCTGCCGACGGCTGGGCAAAACCATCGGAATCAAGCCTGATAATGGCCTCAATTTCGGCGTGAAGGTCGCGCAGTTCGGCGAGCGTACGGTCGCCGTGTGTGAAAGCCACGGTCCCTCGATCGACGTCTGGGACTTGGGGACTCGCGAGCGATACGGCGCACGTCTCACCGGCCTATCCGGCTCAGATGTGGCGGCGGTGGCGGTCGGACAACTCGACGGCCAGACCATCGTTGCCGCCAGTGACTCCGATGGAGGACTGGCGGTCTGGGATCTGGAATCCGGCCAGCAGCGCGGTGATCTCCTCAAAGGCCACACCGATCGGATCAACTCCATCGCGATCGGGCAGTTCGACGGTGAGGCGATCGCCGTTTCCGGCAGTGACGACGGTACGGTGCGCGTCTGGGACCTGGATACCGGCAGGCAGCGCGGAGAGCCGCTGAAAAGCCATCTCCGACCCGTTTATTGGGTCGGGATCGGGCAGCTCGAGGGGCAGCCCATCGCCGCCTTCATCGACGACGGCAACGCCATGCGAGTGTGGGATCTGCGGTCCGGCCGGCAGCGCGGCAAGACCTTACAAGACCGTCTTCCGCTCTTCCAAGGCATGGCGGCACTTGGTCGGCTCGAAGACAGAACCGTCGTCCTTGTAACCTCGCGCTCTGAGCGCGAGGAAGGCCCAAGGGCAACTCGGCTGTGGGACCTGGGCCCCGCCTGAGAAGTCGGCATGTCGTGAACGAAAGCCGTTACCAGCCATGCGATCGCTTCTCTATGTCTCTGCGCTGGCGATCGGATGGTTGGGCGACACGGCCATCGCGGTGACGGGCAACATTGACAATACGGTGCGCATGTGAAACTTGACGACGCTCGAACAGCACGGCGAACCCATGAAAGGAACCCCGGTTCGCGCATCCGTTGGGAGATCCGCGACGACATCCACGAAGCCTTCATGACCCTGGCCGCCGCCATCATCTGCTGGCGACGCCTCACCAGAACACCTGTTTGCTAGGACCGCAAGCGTCAGCGTGAACGGCGTTGCACACGGCCAAGCGGCGAAGCTGCTTGCTCCGCCGCCGGACGCACATCGTTTCTCCAGGTCAAGCCCGGGAGCGACTCCCTTGCGTGTCAGATCCGGGCGGTGCCGAGTTCGGTGAGCAGAGTGTCGAGCACGTGCATGGCGCGCCATGCCTTGGTCATGCCGAACTGCGCGGAGAACCGTACGACGGCACGGGCCTCCTCCGGTGTGGCGCCGGCGCCAAGGGCGCGCGTCAGGTGAGCGCGGAAGCTCTCCTGCAGGGTCTGGAAGAGCACGTCGACCGTCATCGTGATAAACGCTCGCTCACGGACCGACAGCAGTCGCATGCCCGCGCGCATCCGCGACTGCAGGTCCATGTAGGCACCGAACGGTGCGTCCAGGGCGGCCACGGCCTGCCGCATCGGCTCGGGGATCGGACTGCCCATGCCGTTGGCGTTCACCTCGTGGCCCTGGCCGGTGGGGGCGGGCAGGGCGTGCTCCCGTTCCAGGTCGGTCAGGCGGGCGAGCGCCGTCAGGGCGGCGGGGTATCCGCTGTCGTAGGCGACGAAGCGCAGCATCTCGCGCAGGTGGTCGGCCGACAAACCGCAGTCGGCCGCCATCGTCACGTGCTGCTCGAAGGACAGGCCGAGAGTCTGCTGGCAGACATCGGCGGTGAGGCACAGCAGGACCTTCTCGCGCCTGGTGAGCTCCGGGATCTCGTCCCAGAGCAGGTGGTCGGTGGCGGCGCCCATCTCGGCGAACACCGAGTCCAGTGCCTTCACCTGGTTCTCCATGAAATCCTCCATATGTAAACGACTGTAGCGCTACGACTGTAGTGCAACGCCCGTTCGCCTACAATAGGCCTCCATGGACAAGACCACCTCCGCCCCGGCCTGCCCTCGCGGTGGCAGGCAGGGCCGTAACCCGCGCGGCCAGGGCGAGCGGCTGCGGGAGGACATCATCGGCGCCGCCCTACGACTGCTGGACGAGCTCGGCGACGACCAGGCGCTGTCGATGCGCGCGGTGGCCCGGGAGGTCAGCGTCGCGGCGACCTCGGTGTACATCCACTTCGCCGACCGGGACGCGCTCGTACTGGCCGCCCTGGAGAGGTTCCATCGCAACCTCGTGGAGGCCGTCGATCAGGCCGAAACCGGTGCCGCCGATCCGGCGGGGAAGCTGCGTGCCCGCGTCCTGCTGCTGAGCAGGTGGGTCCAGCAGCACCCCGGCCTGTACAAGGTGCTGCACGAGAGCATGCTCAACCAGCGGGCGGCCATGTCGTTCAAGCAGGAACTGGCCGCGCGCACCACCGCCGCGGTACAGCGATGCATCGACGCCGGGCTCGCCCCGGCCGACGACGCGGCAGTGACCTCACTGGATCTGCGGGCGGCGGTTCACAGAGCTGTGTCGACGCGGGTCAACCAGCCCGACCTGCCATGGCCGCCGCTGGAGGAACAGGTCGCGCCAAGCTCGTCGGCCTCACATAGTCCCCGAGTCCACAGACGGATGGAATCCTCGGGCTATGTGGCTTGACGTTGGTGGGGCCAAAACCCATGCATGATCAAGGCGTCCACGATCGCTAAGTGGGGCCACTTCTCACGCGAACTGGCACCCTTGAAGATCACCAAGTGGGGCCCAGAGGAACGGGAAAGTGGGTCCGTCTTTCACGCGAGAAATCACCTCCGCCGGACAGCCGATGAAGGATGGATCATCGACCTCTCACCGGAGGGACACCAACCCGACGTGTCGACTCGTGTCTTTCCCGGCGTTCAGCAGCCGCTCTGCATCGCAATCTTCGCCCGATACGGCACGGGCAACCGGGAGACTCCCGCGCTGATCCATCACATCAGCCTGGCGGGGCATCGCTCCGAGAAGTTCGCGCGCCTGGCGGGCTGTCGACGGACCTGCATGGGCCGACTGCGCAACCGGCTGGCCGGATCGACTCCAGCCCGTCGAAGGGGAAGACTGGCATAGCTACCCGGCGCTCGGAGACCTGATGCCCTGGCAAGCTCCCGGCATCAAACCCAATCGGACATGGGTGTATGACCCGAGCCCCGACACCCTACGAACACGCTGGGAACGCCTGATCAAAGCTCCTGCCAGCGATAAAGCCATCCTGTTCAAGGAGAGCGACGCCCGTAAGATCGACAGCCTCGTACAGCCGATCACCGGTTTCGTTATTCACCATGGGACGATCAAGGATGAGGCTGGCCCATGTCCTGCGCCAGTCCGCGTCGGCTATCGATCCTTCGATAGGCAATGGGTGATCCCAGATAATCGCGTTCATCACCGCCCTAGCCCTGATTTGTGGAGAGTGGCGGGTGACGCCCAGGTATTCGCGTCTGAACAGCATGCACATCCCATCGAGAGTGGCCCCGGTCTGGTCTTCACCGCCCACGTGCCGGACATGGACCACACCGACGGCCGGGGTGGGCGAGTGCTTCCGCTCTACCGTGATCGAGCTGCCGGTTCGCCCAACCTCGCTCCCGGCCTGACGCCCCTGCTCTCTCACCGTCTCGGCCTGTCCGTCACGGCGCCCGACATGCTGGCGTACGTAGCGGGGGTGACCGCCCACGGCGGCTACACGGCTCGCTTCGCCCAGGAACTCCGAACCCCTGGCGTACGGGTGCCGCTCACAGCCGACCCGGAGCTATGGACCCGAGCCGTACACCTAGGGAAACGCATCATCTGGCTGCACACCTACGGCGCGGCGTCGTGGTGTTCGGACATGGCGTAGCCGAGCAATCGGCGGGAGAACAGGTCCTCGACGGCGGCCAGGTAAATCTTGCCCTCGTCGGTGTCGATCTGCGTCACATCGCCGCACCACAACACATCCGCAGCGGGCGCGGTGAACTTCCGCCGGACCAGATCCGGGGCAGCCGGCCGCTTGCCCTGCCGGGTCAGCGAGCGCGGCTTGCGCCGTCTGCGGGCGACCAGGCCGAGCTCGGCCATCCTTGCTGCGACCGTGTTCTCCGACACCCGCCGGCCCGCCTCATGCAGATCCTGGGCGATGCGAGGCGAACCATAGGTGCCACCTGACGCCTCGAATGAGCGGGTGATCTCCGCATCCAGATCGGCCCGCCGCCGCTGGCGGGCGGTCAGCGCATCGTGGCCGATACGGTTCTTCCACTTGTAATACCAGGACTGCGAGACGCCCAGCGCCCGGCAGGAGATGGTGTGGTCGATGCCGTACTCGGTCTTCTGGGAGCTGATGAAGGCCGCCACGCCTACCGGCCCATCGCCTCTTTGACCCACAAGACCACGGAACGCTTGAGCAGATCACGCTCGTCTTCCAGCTCGGCGCGTTCCTTCTCCCACGCCGCCTTCTCACGCGCGTGCTGCTTGGCCAACTCGGCCTTCTCCCGCCGCAGCCGCGCCAATTCCTCCTGCTCGGACTCCTTCAGCGTTCCGCTCCCGTCGCCGTCGCCGTTGTACTGCTCGGCGAGCCGATCCATGTGCACCCAATTGTGCAACATGTACGGGCTGATCCCCAGATCCCGCGCCACCTGGGCCACGGGCTTGCCAGTCTCCTTGACGATACGCAGCGCCCCAGCCCGAAACTCCGGATCAAAGCGCCGCCGCGTGACTGCTGCCACGACCAAACCTCTCCCGGTTCGGTCTCCACGCTACGGGGGGATGCACACCACCCCGTTGCGCGTACCTCATACTCCCGCTCTACCGCGAAGACCACACAACACCACAGTCCAGACGGACCCTGCGGGTTCAACCGGAGTACATCTTGTGCACAATGTGAATGCTTACCCTGTGTGCCGAACTCTGTCCTTTACGCAACGTCACGCTCTATTGCATATGGTCACGCGTTGGGGACAGCGAATGTCACCCTGGCCACACCCTGGCCCTCCGCGGGATGTTGTGTTAGAAATAGTTTTCAAGATCATGACATACTTGGAAAGACATGTTGAACCGGAGATCAGGATACACATCGGAGATGAAACTTGTCTCAACCTACCCGCTGGACAGCTCAATCGCCTCTAGGAAGTCACAGAAGTCAAGGCTCCCGTCTTAGACAACTGGCGGATTTGGGAAAGGAGGAAGAACTACCCTCGGTTCCGGACAGCAGTCGCCCTCCGCACAGGCGTCTCATGCTGGGCGGCATCGCAATGACCAGGCAAGTCAGCCTTGAATTGCCCGGTGGTCTGCCGTACGAGAAGTGGCAGCAGATCGGTGAGCATATCTTTCGCATCAACGACTCCTCGTCCTGGTGGCTGGGCGACTGGCTCGCATACGGCGAACGGATCTACGGAACCCGCTACCGGCAGGCCCTGCAAGAGACGGCGCTCGATTATCAGACCCTCCGGAACTATGTCTACGTTGTGCGTCGGTTCGAAGTGTCCCGCCGGCGGGACAAGCTGAGTTTCCAGCATCACGCAGAGCTCGCTGCTCTTCCACCTGCTGAGCAGGATAAGTGGCTTGATCTCTGCGAGTATCACGGGTGGTCCAGAAATCGTTTGCGGCGAGAACGCCGGTCTGACAGACAAAACGGGCCCGGCGGCAACGGCGGGACGGAAGGTGTGTCAGCCGGTGATCAAGCAACGACCGTACTGCTTCACGTGCCTCAGCCACAGCGACAACGTTGGAGCCTGGCCGCAGATCATGCTAACCGCAGTTTCGAGAAATGGGTGATGGCGGCGCTCGATCGAGCGGCCGATGCCGCATTGATAGCGGATGGTGAACGACCACAATCGAGATGATCGTTCACGGCTCACTTGCGGCGGCTTCGCGGGCGATCTCGGCGTATCCAATGTCTGAACCGCCCCGACTTTCTTGAAGGCCCTGAAGCCAGCATGATCGTGCTGGCGGAAGGGAGAGTCAAACGCGATGCCAGCCCCCAGGAAGTACCCGCAGGAAGTGCGCGAGCGCGCGGTGCGGATGGTCTTTGAGGTTCGCGAGCAGACCGGCCACGCGCCGAGTGCCATCGCCCGGGTAGCCCAGCAACTCGGCGTGCACCGCGAAGCGTTACGCGGCTGGGTCAGGCAGGCCGAGGTCGACGAAGGGCAGCGGCCAGGCACCTCGACGGCCGATGCGCAGCGGATCGCCGAACTCGAGCGGGAGGTCCGTGAACTGCGGCGAGTCAACGAGATCCTGAAGTCCGCGGCCGCTTTTTTCGCCCGGGAACTCGACCCCCGACCGCCCTGATAGTCGCCTTCACCGTCAGCAGCGCCGGACGTGGCGGCTCGTCCGGCCAGCCAGGCGCAGACGGCCGCATCCAGGGCGTCGGTGGCGACCTGCTCGAACAAACGTCGCACGGTTGATTCGTCCGGTGGCTGCCATGCTCGGCTCAGCGGATCCCGCCGGACGCCGAGTGCGGTCATCACCTGGGCGGGAGCATCGGCGATCCACTCACCGATCGCGGTGAACGAGCGCGCGCCGGCCAGCACGGCAGCCGCGGCACCTGCCAGTAACGACGCCAGCGCATGCCGGACGCCACGTGGATCACGGGGGTCGGGAAGTCGCTGGAAGCACTCCAGCAAGTTGAGGCAGTCGGCGGCGGAGGCAGCCACCGGCCCGTGCTCGGCCAGTTGGCCAAGGGCAGCACTGATCGACGATGATGAGGGGACAGGCACGGTCTTCTCTGGTGATCATTAGGCGTCGAGAACCTCATGATCGCGAAGGTCGTGCCTGTTCTCGTCCTCAGAGGGGTCTCCAGGGGCCCCTTCGGCAACCCCGGAACAGTCACTCCACGAAACGGACACTCAGCCTGTTACCGATACTTCGCCGTGGCCCTGGGTTCACACCGCCAAGGCGGCCGCCTCCGTCGCTGACATGCACACCGCCCTGCGTCGGCTCTCATCGCCGCCAAATATCGAGCAGGTCGCGCTGGTCAGGCGAAATCCGAAGAAATCCTGGCCGACCTACTGGCCTGGCAAGACGCCGCGTGACCCTCATTCGAAAGAGCGAAAGTCAAGGTGGTTGCACGAACAACGCTCGCGGGTTGAAAGTCAATAGTTGCGAGACTTCGCGATGGTGCCTTGACTTATGAAACTTTCCACTTCTACCCTACTCGAGACATTGCATCCAAGGCGGAGGACGAAAAAGTGGAAACCGTAGCCTCGTACTTCAATCAGAAAAAGGATCTCGGCCCGATTGACAACGCCCGTATCTACAATGTGCAGGGGCCGGTCCTGGCCACCCCTGCGCTGACCGGAGTCATCGCGGCCGTCGCCTTGGCGACGCAGGTGGACGCCGAGTGACAGTGGATTCTCACGAGCTGAGCACGCGGTAACCGAGTAGGCCCACACCCGGATCCAAATGGGAACGGCGACCCGTTTCTCCGTCGGCAAGCGGATACACGCTGGCGGAGAAACACCCATCGACCAATTGATATTTGGAGGGTACGTGCGACTGTCCAAGAAGATTATCGACATAATGACTGGCCCCATCTCCATGTCGCGGGAACGCGCTATCGGCTCTTCCGAGCGTCTCGCCGCCCTGACGACCCTGATGTCGTCTTTTGAGTACCTGGCCCAGCGTGATCAGATTCGTAAGGGCGGACTGAATGACTGGTCGATCATCCGCGACACGCAAGTGCATTCTGCACCGATCATCCGGCGCGTGTCGGATGCAGTGAGCTCGGAGAAGGCGACAACGTTTCTTCATGTTGCCCGTACAGCCGTCAGCACGGCCATGCTTATGCCGGGGAAAGGAAAATGGCGGGGCATCGCCAATTTGTTTCTCGCCGCTTCCACGGCTACCCTGTTTCCCCGTCATAGGTACGGCACCGATGGAACGGACCAAGTTACCGTGCATGTGCACCTGGCCACTGGCGTGGCCAGGCTGGCCTCAGCGACGCAGACAAAGGACGCGGCACTCTGGTACGTCGCGCTCCAGGCCAATCTCTCCTACATCGTTTCTGGGTGGGTCAAGCTCATCGGTGAACCTTGGCGGGACGGGTCTGCGTTGAATGGGGTCATGCGCACCGTAACCTACGGACACAAACCGACATTTGAGCTCATTCAGCGATTTCCGAAGACTGCAAAGCACGTAACACGTGGCGTGCTGCTGCTTGAATGCCTGTTCCCGGTTGCCTATCTAGCCGGCGGCCGACTGGCCAAGCCGATAGTCGGATCCGCAGGAGTGTTTCACGTGACCAACGGACTCCTCATGGGGCTTGGGCGCTTCGTGCCTGCTTTCGCCTCCATGCATCCGATCATCGCCTACACCTCGGCCCCCGCTACCCATCCAGCTGTGGAGGGCCGTGATGACCGAAGCGTGGCTGTGGCTGCCACCCTGCTGGTGGGGGGCCTTGCGATCGCAGGCGTGGCGGCGAGTGGCCGCAGAATGCGCATCCTCGAGAGCTGGCCTCGGTCGCGAACAACGATCACACGCCATGGGAACACCATCCAGTACGAGCTCAGTGGTAATTCCGCTGAAGATGCACCGATCATGATCTTTCTTCCTGCCTTGGCAGCAACCGCTGAACACTTCTCCTGGATCGCCGACAGGTTGCGGCGCCACGGTAAGTACGGGCTGCTGACATATGCCCGTGCCGGATATGCCAACAGTCGGCGTCACAAGGCGTCCCCCTTCAGCGTGGAGGAGTCCGTCGACGACCTTGCAGATCTGATTGATCACGTCATTCCGAAAACGCGCAAAATCGTGCTGATCGGCCATTCCGTTGGAGGTGACCTCGCCAGGCGCACGGCAATCCGCTTGGGCGAGAGGGTCCACACGGTGGTTTATCTGGACTCAGCGCATCCCGGAGAACTGCTCCGATCCCAACAGCAGAGTGACATCGCGAAGTATCTCACTAGCACTCTCTCCTCCATGGTGTGGTCGCTCCGCATGGGGTTGGGAATACTCATGCCTCGTCCCGATTGGCTGGAAGCTCTGCCAGCCACCAGTCGGCAGCGAGTCTACGCCCAGTATTCAGACGTACGTCTGTGGGAAGCAGCTCGGCGAGAATGGAGCTGTGTCGAAGCGGACTTCCGAAACTTCTCTGGAGAGCTACCACTCGTCGCCGCGCATGCGCTGGTGGTCTCCGCACAACGGACCATTCAGCTCGATCCCGAGCAGTTGGTGCTGCATGACGAAATCGCAGACGCACACCGGCAAGGGGGCCATTCCGTGAAGACGTTCACGGTGCAAGGGGCGGGCCACGACAGCATGATCACCGACAGTCGATTCGCAAACACTGTCGCGGACCAAATAATCTTGTTCTTGAATGCCAAAATATGAGAACGCAGTTGTTTCTCATCAGAACCGATCACGACACGAAAAGGATGCGATCAAAACGATGCAACCGCTATTCGGCGCAGCCGCCGTCAAAAAGCTGTTCACCGGTCCGGGCGCCACCATACGCGTCGTAGGCGCAGCCCTGCTCATCAGCACCATCGCGGCACAGCATCCGATCCCTTTATTCAGAAGATTCAAGTCGGCAGACCCTTTTTCGCTACTGCCCAACTGGCGTTTCTTCGCGCCGAATCCATCGATGCACGACATGCATCTGATTTACCGTACGCTCGATTCTGGAAACGACACTTCGGAATGGCGTAGCATAGACGTTCTCTCGGAGCGAAAGTTCCGTCAGATCGCCTGGTTTCCGACGCGCCGGCTTAGCAAGTCTGTTTTCGACCTCTCCAGCGATATTTTGCAGGTCATCCATAAAGGGTTCGGTTACATAATTCAAATCCCTGCCTATCGGGTACTCATCGAATATCTTCGCGCCCACATCCGGGATGGCACCGAGGTCGATGTCGTCGGATTCCAGTTCGCTCTGGCACGCTCGACCGGCTACGATCGCTCGTATGACCCAGAAATAATTTTTACGTCGCCGTACACATCGATGCAGGTCACATGAAGCGCCAGGTAGGGGTAACTAAAGTCTTGAGCGAGATCAGCGACATCGGATATGGACAACAGTTCGCCGGGTGGTATGACCGCATCATCCCGAAGGACGCCCATGCTGATTACATCGCCAAGAGGATCGCGGAGCTGCACCCCGCGGCAGGGGCGGGGACGCTGGAGCTCGGCGTCGGCACCGGACGTATCGCCCTGCCTCTTTCGCGCGAAGTGGGGCATGTCGTGGGAGTGGATTCCTCCTTGGAGATGCTGGCCGCGTTCGAGGCGGAGGCCAACTCCACGAAGGCCGATGTCAGCGCCGTGCACGGGGACATGCGCACCTACCGGGACTCTCGAACGTTCGGCATGGTCTACAGCGTGTGCGGCAGCCTGTCACTGCTGTTGACCCCTGCCGAACACCGGCTAGCCTTTGAAAGGGCTGCGGAGCTGTTGATTCCGGGCGGCATCTTCGTTGTGGAGGTATTCGGCAGACATGCAATCGCCGCGCTGCACAAGGGCGATCGGCACATCAGCTATTTCGTCCCGTACTCTGCACCGGGCAGTGGTCTGCGGACCGAGGCAGAATTAGATCTTGAGCAAAACCTTTGGTCATGCCGCCACACCCTCCATGACGATGACGGCACTACGAGGGTGGGTTCGGATCGCGTCTACCTGACCACGCCGGAGCAAGTGGACACCTATGCCGGCAACGCCGGATTCGGGCTTGAGAATCACTATCCGAGCTGGGACGGCGCCGGCGAACTCCAGGACGCGGCACTGTTCATCTCCGTCTATAAGCGACCTGCCGCGTGAACATCCGAGCCATCGCCAAAGGTCAACGAGGTCTGCTGTCCCTAGCCATCATCCTAGGCATCCTGGGAGCGGTCGCATCTCTTGCTCAACCGCTGCTCATTGGCGAGTTGATCGCTGGTGTAGCCAGCGGCGGTTCGCTGGTGCAGCCCATAGCCTTCGTCATCGCACTGTTCGTTACGGACGCGTTGCTGACCGGCCTGCAAGCTTATCTGGTAGGGCGCGCCGGAGAAAACATCGTTTTCGATATACGGAGAACGCTGACCAGCAGGCTGCTCCGTGCCAGCATGTCCGCCTTTCGCCGGCTCGAACATGGTGATGCCTTCACCCGCGCTGTGACCGATACCGCGTTGGCTCGCATCGCGCTGTCGGATTCCCTGGCCCAGATCATTATCAGTGGTTTCATGGTGATCGGCGGGATCGTATTGATGGGTTGGATCGACACATCACTTCTACTGGTGACGTTAGCGTGTCTTGGCTCCGCGAGCCTCGTCTCACTTCTACTCGCGCGTCGGCTCCGCAAGGCCGCACTAACGCATCGGCGCGAAACCAGCTCGTTCGGCTCCGGGTTGCAGCGTGCCATGGTGGCGATAACCACCGTAAAGGCGTCCCTGGCAGAACAGCGAGAAGAAGACAGCATCAGTGAACGCGCGCGTCGGGCGCAGCGTTCAGGAGTGCACGTAAGCGCTCTGACCGCGCTTCTCACCCCCGCGATGAATGTGGGAACGCAGGTCTGCCTCGCGGCCGTGATTGGCTTCGGCATGGCTAGAGTGGCGAGCGGGACCATGGAAGCCTCCAACCTTACCGCCTTCGTGATGTATCTCTTCTATCTGGTCTCGCCACTGGTCACGCTCTTTATGGCGCTCGGCCGTTTCCAGCAAGGCAGGGCGGCCATTGAGCGAGTCACCCAATTGGGGAAGATCGAGCAGGAACCAGTCGGCTCAAGTAAGCGGCCCCAGATCGAAGCTGATATCGCGGTCGAGTTCGGTCATGTCACCTTCGGGTACAAGGCCGACACCGAAGCGGTCCTCGATGATGTTTCGTTCACAGTGCCGAAACGGGGACTAACCGCGATCGTCGGTCCGTCCGGCGCGGGAAAAACCACGATCTTCCAGCTCATCATGCGCTTCTACCACCCAATCAAGGGGACCGTCCGCGTAACCGGGGCAGATGTTGAGGGTATATCGATTGAGCACCTACGCAGTGCCGTGGGCTATGTCGAACAAGAGGCCACCTTGCTGCGTGGTACGATCCGCGAGAACCTGATCTACGCTAATCCACGCGCTACCGAGGCCGAGATGACTTCGGTTCTGCGGGCCGCTCACCTGAGCGATGTCATCGCTGCCCTTCCCGAAGGGCTCGAAACCGACCTTGGCGAACAGGGAGTCGGGCTGTCCGGTGGACAAAAGCAGCGCCTAGCCATTGCTCGTTCGCTGTTGTTGCACCCCCGTGTGCTGCTGCTGGACGAGGCTACGGCGCACCTGGACGCGCACGCCGAAGCGGCATTGCGAAGGACGATCGCGGAGGTATCCCGCCACTGCTCCGTCATCATTATCACCCACCGTCTCGATACAATCTCCGATGCCGATCACATCGTTTTTCTGGAGGGCGGGAAAGCTCGCGCCCAAGGCCCTCACGCCGATCTGATGGAAAGCGATGAACGTTATCGGAAACTGGTCATAGAGCACCTGAGCATCTCAGGTCGCGATCCGCAGCAATTGGCCGGGTGAGGAGCCAATGGACGTTGCCATCGTCGGCACCGGCCCCAATGGGCTCTCTGCTGGTGTCACTCTTGCTCGGGCAGGCCTAAAGGTCGAGTTGTTCGAAGCGGCCGATAGTATCGGCGGTGGTCTTCGTACCCACTCACTCTTCGATAGCGAAGTGACGCACGACATCTGCGCCGCGATACATCCGATGGCGGCCTCGTCATTCTTCTTCCGCACCTTCGATTTGCCAGCGCGCGGCGTTGAGCTGTTGTCCCCGGAGATTTCCTACGCGCATCCGCTTGACGGTGGACGAGCTGGCCTTGCCCACCGAGACCTAGTCACCGCCGCCGCACATCTCGGCCCTGACGGGCCCAATTGGTGGCGGCTGATGAGGCCACTCCTAGACCATAGCGAGGCAATCGTCGACATGATTCTTTTCGGGCAGCGGCGCCCGCCTCGTGACCTGCGTGCTGCCGCCCTGCTGGCTACCCGAGTGATCGTCGGGGGCACACGTATGGGCGCTGCGCGGTTTACCACGGAGGAAGCCCGGTCTCTGCTAGGGGGAGTAGCGGCGCATGCCATGGGTAAACTCCCCAGCCTCGCTTCCGGTGCGGTGGCGATGTTGCTGGGCCACCTCGCCCACGGCGTAGGGTGGCCGATTCCACGGGGCGGTAGCGCACGCATCGCTGAAGCCATGGCCACCGACATCTTGGCCCATGGCGGCGTGTTTCACACCGAACATATGATCAAAGACATCCACGAGCTCAAGGATTATGGCCTGGTATTTTTTGACACGAGCATGAAGGGGTTCCTCTCGATAGCTGGCGATCGTCTTCCATATCGCTATTCTCAGCTCCTGCTTAATTTTCGCTACGGGCCGGGAGCCGCTAAGGTTGACTTTCTAGTGTCCGAGCCGATCCCATGGGCCAATGCCCAAGTAGGCAAGGCCGGAACTGTACATCTTGGCGGCACCTACAGTGAGATGGTCCAGCAGGAAACTGCTACCGCACGAGGGATCGCCACGGCGGAGCCGTTTGTTCTCGTAGTCGACCCGGCCGTTGCTGACCTGGATCGCGCGAGACCAGGAAAACGCCCCATCTGGGCGTACGCACACGTGCCCAACGGGGATACCCGCGGCCTTACACATGTCATCAGTCAGCGAATCGAACGATACGCACCCGGCTTCAGGGACACCATCGTGGCCGCGCGCGGTATCTCCGCATCAGACTATGAGAGTTATAACGCCAACTACGTTGGCGGGGACATCGGTTCCGGAGCCATGACGCTCTATCAGGCCATCGCTCGCCCCGTCCCCCGTCTCGATCCCTACAAAACTCCCATACGAGGGATTTATCTGTGTTCCGCCGCCACACCGCCTGGGCCCAGTGTTCATGGCATGTCCGGCTATCTTGCGGCTCTCAGCGCATTACGGCGGGAGTACGGACTCTCTTCGCCTCCCTCCCTGTCCCCGCAAGAGGGGGTATCCCTCTAGTACTCCAGTGACACCTCGCGATCTTGAGGGGGCGGGGTCACATGGCGACGTGCGGGTGCCGATTAATCATCCGGCCAGGTCAAGCTACGTGTCGGTATTCCTTCAGAACGCCTCCGAGCCGATCATGTCGGCGGATGTTCAAGGAGGTGATCGAGGCCGAGTCGATGTCGGGATCAATGAGCGGTCGAAGCGGGGCAGCCTGTAGGAGAGCCCGATGAGGCCGGTGTTCGTTATAGAAGGTCTCGAACTCGCGGAGCGCATGCAGAAGGTGGCGCTGGTTCCAGATCAAGGTTCGGTTCAGCAGTTCGCGCCGGCAGGTCTGGATCCATCGCTCCATGATGGAGTTCATCCGCGGCATACGTACGCCGCTTTTGATGATGCGTACTCCCGCATCGGCCAGCACAGCGTCGAAGGCCGCGGTGAACTTGGCGTCTCGGTCACGGATGAGAAACCTCGCTGCGGCGCCCTGCGCCTGCCGATAATTCCGTTCATGCAGGTCAAGCGGCATGTGAGTATTTGCGGAGGACTCCGCCGAGCCGGTCTTGTCGGCGTACATGCAGGTCTATGATCCGCGTCGGATCCGTGATCGGATCGGGGACGGGGCGCAGCGGGGCCGCTTGGTCCAGGGCTTGATGGGCTCGGTGCTGGTTATAGAACTGTTCG
>NZ_JBEXCR010000096.1:0-20161 GCF_040605375.1 Nonomuraea sp. NPDC005650 | reverse complement strand
GTGCTCCAGACGGCCCGCTCGCTCACCCCGCTCACCAGCGCCGTGCTGTTCTCGCTCTGGTCGGGCATGTCGTTCCTGGCCTCCCTGCTGGCCCGCGGGATGCCGCCACCGACCCCCTGGAGTGGCTACTGATGGGCCGGTCGTGTCGCGTTCAGAGCGAACCGGGCGGTGTTCTGCTCGGTGTCAGTGTGCGATCGCTGAAAGCCGGCCTTCTCCAGGACCCGGATCGATGGAGGGTTGGACAGCTCCACGTTGGCGTAGATCGTGTGGACGCCTGGTGCGGTGAAGGCGAACTTGGTCAGTGCGCGCGTGGCTTCGGGAGCGTAGCTGCGGCCTCGCCGGGAGGTCACGATGCCGTACCCGATTTCCAAGGTGCCGTCGTTGGGCGGCCAGAACAGGCCGATCGACCCGACCACCAGGCCGCCGTCGCGCTCGATGATCTGACGGTGGCCGTACTCACCCAGCCATGCAGGATGCTCGGCGAACAGGCCGGCGATGACGTGATCGCCCTCGGCGGGGAAGTCCTGGGCCCAGTGCGCCAGTCGGGCGCCGTCCAGGACGGCGGTGACCTCGCCGGAGGTCCACGGCCGCAGGATGAGGCGGTCAGTGGTCAGATCAGTATCGGTTGCTGAGAAGAAGGAAGACACTTGAGTCTCCTGATCGTTGGTAACGACCCAGGCCGCGCTCTAGGGCCGCGCGGACCGGACAAGGACATGCTGATGACGGCTGCTGGCAGCCATATTCATCAACCTCCCTCGTCACTCAGTGATCAGGCGTCTCCCGCTCTGTCGCGAGCTTAGCGGCCCCTGGTAGTCCGGGCAAACCGTTTGGCGTCGCTGACCGCCCCGTTCCAGGCCGGTGATCAAGACGTTCGTTCTGCTCAGGCGGCCTTCAGCCGGAGGCGGCCCCAGCGTTGCCGGCGTTCGCTGGGGACGCGGGCGCATTCACCGTCGGTGTCACCCGAGGGCCTTCGTCACTGTGCTCCGGGTGGCTGAGAATCCTCCGGGGTACGGATGGATCATTCACACCTCAAGTCCCGGAGCTCCGGCGACGCGCTCCCGGCCCGGCTACCTGGGAAGGGCGGGCTTGGCATCGGTCCAGCCCGAGTCCACCGGCATAGGCGTCGTCGGCTTCAGTGAGGTCGTCCTCGCCTACTCGATGGCCGACGTGCAGGACGACGTGCACCAGGAGCTGATGTGGGACTTGCGAGCGCTTGCCGCCGTCGGCCAGATCACCGATGAGTGGGTGGCCCAAACCGGGGTGCCTGTACCGCTTCAAAAGTCATCGCAGGGCGCTTGACCTGCAAGTCGACCTGATGCGGCGGTACGGGCAAGATCGGTTCTCGTGTCTGTCCGTCTCTTGTATCTGATCACGATTCGGTTGTTCGGGTGGCTGGTGCTGCTGGGCCGGGGAGAGGCGACGAAGGACGTCGAGATCATGGTGCTACGGCATGAAGTGGCGATACTGCGAAGGCAAGTCACCCGGCTGAAGCCGGACTGGGCCGATCGAGCGATCTTGGCCGCGCTGTCCCGGCTCTTACCGCCCGGGTTGCGGGCTCACAGGCTGGTGAGGCCGGGTACTCTGCTGGCCTGGCACCGCCGCATGATCCGACGCCGATGGACGTATCCGTACCAGTCCGGCCGGCCTCGGATGAGCGAGGAGATCCGAGAGTTGGTGCTGCGTCCGGCGCGGGAGAACCCGTCTTGGGGATATCGCCGGGTGCACGGTGAACTGGTCCGGCTCGGCTACCAGGTCAGCGAAGCGACCATACGCCGGATCCTGCGGAGCCGGAGGGTCGGCCCGGCTCCACGAGATGCCGACACCTCGTGGAGGACCTTCCTGCACGCGCAGGCGAAAGGACTGCTGGCCGTCGACTCCTTCCACGCCGACACGGTGGCAGGGAGGCCGGAACGCGAGCGGAGCTCTCGGAGAGGATCAGCGGAACACCATCGAAGCGGGGCTCAGCTCCTGATGGCCGGCGTGGCCCGACAGTGCCGCTGTCAGGTCGAGTTCGGCGAGTGTGCAACGAAGGACGTGCTCGACACCCGCCTGGCCGTCGAGCGCCAGACCATACAGGAACGAACGGCCGAGCAGCACCGCCCGGGCCCCCAGCGCGAGCGCTTTGGCCACGTCCACGCCGGTCCGCACGCCGGAGTCGAACAGGACGGTCATCCGGGAGCCCACGGCGTCGGCGATCTCCGGCAGCACATCAAGTGCGGCGACGGCGCCGTCGAGCTGGCGGCCACCGTGGTTGGAGACGACGATCCCGTCGAAACCGGCGTCCGCCGCACGCCGTGCGTCGTCGACCGCGCAGATGCCTTTCAGCAGGACGGGGCCGTCCCAGTGTCGTCTGAGAAACGACAGTCCGTCCCAGGTCAGTCCCGGGTTAGGGAACATCCCCGCCCAGTGCGTCGCCGCCGCGACGCCTGCGTCGGAAGACTCCGGCAGCTTCGCGCGGAAAGCGGGGTCGGAGGTGTAGTTCGCGAGCCCGAGGCCACGGAGGAACGGCTGGAACGCCCGGTTGATATCGGATGGTCGCCAACCGAGCATGGGAGTGTCCACGGTGACCACCAGCGTGGAGAAACCGGCCGCCTTCGCCCGCCGGAGAAAGCTGGCGTGGACATCGCCGTCGGTGACGCAGTAGAGCTGGAACCAGCGAGGCGCGTCTCCGCCCGCCTCCGCGACCTCCTCGAACGAATGGGCGGCCGCCGCGGAATGGATGTACGGGATACCGAGCTTCGCGGCCGCGCGGACCGTCGCCAGCTCGCCCTCGGGATGAGCGAGCGTCTGGACGCCGACCGGAGCGATCATGATGGGCGCCGGCATCGAGGTGCCGAGCACTTCGCAGCCGAGATTGCGCTTGTCGACGCCGCGCAGCATCCGGGGCACCAGGCGCCAGCGGTCGAAGGCGGCCCGGTTGGCGCGGGCCGTGGCGCCGTTCCCGGCGTTGGCGACGATGTAGCCGTATGCCTCGGCGGAGAGCGTCGCGGCGGCCTGTGCCTCCAGCTTCGCGAGATCGGTGGTGATCAGAGGAGGCACGCCGCCGAGGAAGATCTCCATCAGGTGTTCGCTGGGGTGCCGAGTGCCGGCTTCCCGCTCAGTCACTGTCGTGTCCTTCGAATCGTGGTGCCGGCCGCTCCCGGGAGGCGACCTCGCCGGGAGCGGCCGTCCGCACACGGGGCGCTACAGAGCGCCCTTGTTGAGGGTGATGGTCTGTACGTTTGTGTACTCCATGAGGCCGTGCACGGAGTTCTCGCAGCCGATGCCGGACTCCTTGTGACCGCCGTTCGGCGCGTACGGGGAGTATTCGTGCACCTCGTTGAGCCACACCGTTCCGGCATCGATCTGACCGCCGATTCGCTCGACGGCGTGGAGATCGTTGCCCCATACGGAGGCGCCCAGGCCGTACCGCGTGGCATTGGCGCGCGTGATCACGTCGGCCTCGTCCCGCCACTTGAGCAGTGGCACGATCGGGCCGAACGGCTCCTCCGTGACGATCCTGGAGTCCTCCGGAGGGTTGTCGACGAGCGTGACCGGCAGGAACCACCCGCTCGCGCCTTCGTCGACCTCGCCGCCCAGCGCGAACCGGTGGCCCTGTGCCTTGCAGTCGGCGAAGAACTCCACGACCTTGGCGTACTGCGGAGCGTTCTGGATCGGCCCGAGGCCGGTGTCGGGCGACGCGCCGTCGCCGACCTTGATTCCTTTCCCGTAGTCCACCAGCGCGTCGCGGACTTCGTCGTACACGTCCTCGTGGATGTAGATCCGCTTGGCGGCGTTGCAGAACTGCCCGCTGTTCTGGAACGCGGCCCAGAACAGCTTCGGGGCGACCTCCCCGGCGTCGACATCCGGCAGGACGATCGCAGGGTCGTTGCCACCGAGCTCCAGTGTCAGCCGTTTGAGGTTCGCCGCGGCCGAGCGCATCACGTCCTTGCCGGTGTCCGTGTGGCCGGTGAAGGCGATCTTGTCGAGCCCGGGGTGGGCCGTCATCCATTTCCCGCGGCGGACGGGCCGCTGAACAAGGCGTCCTGCACCTTCTCCTCCCGAGTTGGCCAGCGGGTGAGAGACCCATCGTGCCCTCCCCGTCCGCCTCCTTCAGGCGGATCAGCCAAACAACACGGGTGCTCGGCACCGGGGTGTGGACGAAGACGCCCGGATGCGGCCATCCGCCCGATGGTCATTAGAGGATGTGGTGTGCTGCAACGTGGAAGTCCGGCGGCTGAGCACCGGCAACCTCCCTCGTACGGCCTATGTGTGAGGGGGAAACACGGTCACGTCCGCGGGCGCATTCGCTACGGTGAAGTGCCGTGGGCATGAACCGGGTCGCCATCGTCGGCGCTTGCGGCAGCGGCAAGTCGTACGTGGCCCGGGAACTCGGCCGGATCCTGCAGGCGCCGGTCACGCATCTGGACGTGATCTACTACGACGAGGTGTGGAACGCGCTCTCGCAGCAGGAGTTCGAGGCCGTGCAGCGTGAGCTCGTGTCCGCGCCGTGTTGGATCATCGACGGCAACTACAACGGCACGCTGGAGATCCGCCTGCGTGCCTGCGACACCGTCGTGATGATGGACGTCTCCACCTGGACCGCGCTGCGCGGCCTCCTGTTTCGCCAGGCTCGGCATGGCGCCGGGCAGCACGCGTCGGGCGTGTACAACCGCATCACCTGGGATGTGATCGCCTACGTGCTCGGCTACCGGCGCCGGATGCGCCCCCGGGTGGTGGCGAAGATCCGCGAGTTCGCGGTAGGCAAGGACGTGGTGTTCCTGACTGATCGCGCCCGGACGCGCCGCTGGCTGGAAGAGGTGGCGAGCAAGCGCTCCGAACAGCTCGACAGGTGACCATGGCAGCACTGTTTGAGGGGAGCGAAGATGCTCGATCCCGAGCTTCGCGACGAGTTGCTGGCCCGGATGGAGCGTGATCAGGAGGTGCGGCTGCGTGTCCCGATGGGTGAGCCGCTGTCTGCGGAGCTGCTCGAAGAGTGGGAGCGCGTGGACGGCGACAACACCGAGTTCCTGAAGCGGGTCATCGACGAACGTGGCTGGCCGGGTCGCGATCTCGTCGGTGAGCACGCTGCCCATGCAGCGTGGCTGCTTGCTCAATCAGCAGACTCCCGAAGGCGGGTTCGGCCCGCACCCCATCGAGGATTCCGATCGCCTTGACGAACGCCGAGCCGAGGCGGGGCTGGAACCTCACGCGGAGTACGACCGGCACATGCGCCAGTACGACATGGGCTGATAATGCCCTGCGCTGTGCCGACGTGGGACGGGCCGGGGGCGGCGGCGGTACCGGTCAGCGCCGCCCGCGCGAGGTGTCCCGTCCGCCGCAGGTGGCGGTCGAAGAAGGCAAGCGGATAGGCGCGCTGGATGGCCACGGCCCGTGCGGGGGCGAGCGTGCCGATCTGCTCGGCGACCTGCGAGGCGCTCAAGCCCAGCGCCGGCGCGGCCTGGGCGATGATCACCTCGAGGTCGGTGTAGGAGGCGTGTTCGGCACCGTCGGTGCGCACCGCGAGCGTCCAACCGCTCAGGTGCGACCAGAACGTGGCCAGATCCGAGATGTTCTCGGCCGGGCCTTGGTGGCCTCCATCAGCAGGTACGGGCGATCGAGTCCCGCTGTGACGACCGGGCCGGCGACGGGTCCGTCCAGGCTGAGGCCTGCCTTGATCCGCGGGTCCTCGTTGTCGGCGTCGTCGGACTGGCAGATGCCGGTGACACAGGAGTTGTCGCCGCCGAGGATCATGGCGGGCGCGCGTAGCCCGTCTCGGACGACGCCGCCGTGCAGGGGACGCGGGTCCGGAAGCGACCAAGCGATGGTGGAGACCCCGTGGGCGGCGCTCAGCTCTTCGGCCACACGGCCAGCATTTGATCGACGACCAGCAGCGTGCGGCTCGCCAGCGAAAAGGCCCGTAGCCCGGCGGGACCTGGCGTCACCAGCCTGGGTGGTCAACAGCCACCGCCAGCTTGTGGCGTTTCTTCCCGCATGAATCGCAGACATCTGACGGGACGGATGCGATCGTCTGAGAACTCCCGTAGGGGGAGGAGGACAGGACGGGCGCGGGCAGTTCGGCTTGGTCGAGCCGATCGTCGAGTTGGTCCACTGCCACCAAGGAGCCCAGGAGCGTGATGGTGGTCAGCGCCAGCAATCCGACGGCGATGGTGCGGCGCGGGTGCGGTGCCGGTGCCAGCAGGGCAGCCGCACGCTGGGCGACCTGCCCGCCGGTGGCCGACAGGCTTACGGAGGCGCCGGTGAACCCTTGACCGGAGTCACCGGCGCGCAGCGCGCCGGCCTTGGCAAGGGCGGCACGGGCCAGCGCACGAGCCACCAGCCGACGGTCGCCGAGACGGCGCGCCGCTGCTTCATCGGCTGCTCGCTCGACCGCGAACAGCACAGCGCGGGCGGTGGGGCGCAGGAAAGGGTTGGCCGCGGACGCGAGGTGCGCCATCTGGATGTAGAGGTGGTGCCGGCCGGAGACGTGAGCTGCCTCGTGAGCGAACAGCACCCGGCTTTCCTCATCGTCCAGAGCGCGCAGCATGGCGGTCGTCACGACAACACGGGCGGAAGTTCCGGGCAGAGCTGGAAGCGTGTAGGCGTCCGGCACGGCATCAGGCACGATGACCACCCCGTCGGGGCCCGGTATCAGCTGCCGGGCCGTACCCGCGACTCCGACCAGCTCGCGAACCACCCCCACGGTCACCTGCAAACCCGCGGCGAGCAGCAGCACAGCGCAAATCCCAGCCATCGCCTCGGCCGCCACCGGCCACGGCTGTTCGGCACCGAGCCGGCCCGCGGACCAGCTGCCGAGCCGGGCCACCTCAGGTACCTGCGCGAAGGACAGGAACCCCAGCGTGGTCAGCACCGTCCCCGTACCCATGGCCACGACCACCATCGCGATCGGGACCAGCCGGACGGCCATGCCGGGCGGCAGGGTTCGCGTGATCCACGGGCCGAGCAGGCCGAGCACGAGATTGACCACCAGCGGTGACCACACCAGCCACGCCACCGCTCACTCGCCCATCGTCCGGCGGGCGCTTTCCCGCCCCTGGCGATCGTCTTCGAGGCCGCGCAGCAACTCGGTGAGCAGCTGCTCGTCCTCGGGGTCGAGGTCAGCGACGAAGTGAGCGAGCACACCGGCGCGGTCGCGGCCCTTCCCGAGCAGGCGGCTCATCTGCGCGGCCACGGCAATCGACTGCGCCGCCTCGGCGTCGGAGGCCACCCGGTAGGCGTAGGCGCGGCCGGAGGGCTCCCGCTCGGCCAGCCCTCGCTTGTGCAGCCGTGCGAGGGTGGTCATGACGGTGGTGTAAGCGAGTTCGCCACCGAGCTGGGCTTGCACCTCGCCGGGGGTCAGCGGTCGACCGGCCTCGGTCAGGCAGGCCAGGATCTCCTGCTCCAGGACGCCCGGGGATCGCCTGCCCGGCCGTCGCGGCGACTCGCTCATTCCCACCCCCGGCATCTACTACAGAGCTCAATCGTAGCTTGCGCCGTCGAGGTGCGGACTCAGGCCTGCAGCTGCTTCAGGGTCTCCTCGAGGGTCTTCATCGCCGCGCCGCATCGCGCCTGAGTCGGAGAATCGGCCCGCAGCGCGGTCAGTGCCCCGTCGATCGCGCCGTCCAGGGCGTGCCAGTCACCCGGCGAGCGAGGCTTGAGACCCGCCTCGGCGGCGTCCCAGGCCACCTCAAGGTCCTTGATCCGGGCCTTCGCCCCGGCCAGGTCACCCTTGGTGGTGAGCGCGTTGACGTCGTCGATGATGACGGCGAAGGACGACAGGTCCCCGAGCTTGGAACTCGACGCCTGCTTGACCGCAGCGGTGGGACCGGCGGGTTGGCCCGCGGTGCCTGCTGACATCCAGCCGCCGATTCCGACGACGACCACGATGCCGGCGGCCGCCCACACCAGGTCCGCGGGACGGCCCAGGCTCGCCCTGGCCGACTTGCCCTCGGCGTGCGAGCCCGCGCGGCGGGCCCTGCTTGCGGCCACCTGCTCACGGGCGACCAGCGCGACGATGACGGCGAAGAACAGCATGCTGGTCCTGGTCGCGCCCAGGCCGAACCCCCCGAGCGAGTGGTCCTGGGTCAGCAGGTCACCGACTGCGGCGCCCAGCGGGCGGGTCAGGATGTAGGCGGCCCAGAACGCGGGCACCTGCCAGGCCTCGACCCGCCACAGCACCAGCGTGACGAGGAAGGCGCCGCCGAACAGCAGCGCGCCGTTGCGGAAGCCGAGGCCCAATGCCTCGGTGGCCAGGTCGCCTGCCGCGGTGCCGAGCGCGAACGTGGTCAGGATCGCCGCCCAGTAGAAGGCCTCCCGTCGAGGCGTGTTGATCGCGGTGATCGACAGCGTCATCTCCTGCCGGTACCAGATGGTGAAGACCACGGCCAGAAGCACCGCGAACAACGTCGTGCTGACGTACAGGCTGATCCCGAGGGCGTCGGTGAGGAAGTCGGTGATCTGGGTGCCCGAGATGCTCACCAGGACCACGGACAGCCAGTAGATCCACGGGGTGTAGCGGCGAGAGGACGCCTGCAGGACCAGGGCCGCGGCCAGGACGGCGAACACCAGACCATCGGTCAGTACCGGGCCGAGCCCGACGTTGACCGTGAGGTAGTCCGCGAACGTCTCGCCTACCGTCGTCGAGAGGATCTTGATGACCCAGAAGGTCGCTGTGACCAGGGGCACCTTGTTGGCCGTCAGCCGTCGTCGAGGTGGGGCAGAGGTGTACACCATGCGCACGCTCCAGACAGGAAAAGGACAAGGTCACTGGCGCCCCAGGAGCACCAGCCGGACCGGATACTACTCAGACGAATAGTAGCGGGAGGTTAAATGTCCCAATCAAGCTCGCCGGGAAGCCCTCAACGGAACCAGGCGAGCAGCAGCGCGGCGTCGTGGCGGACCCGGCGCCGGCGCGGTCCGCACGTCCTCCGCCGACAGGGGCGGGATCACCGACTGTCGCCCTCATCGAGCCCGCAGGGTCGTTTGGCGAACCTCAAGCGGAATGTCCTCAGCGCCCATGGCCGATGCCATGAACGCAGGATCGGCGCCGATGAGCGAGCCCTGCAGCACTTCGCATGACGTACTGCGCCGGAAACAGCAGACGCTGCGCGGTTATTGCACTGTCAGTGTGGCCAGCCCGCGGGAAAAGCGGCGCAGGAGCAGGCCGGCTGTGATGGTGAGGCCGCCGAGCAGGCCCAGCCAGGTGCCCAGTGCGCCCAGACCGGTCGGTCCTGCCAGCAGGGCCGCGAGGGGAAGCCCCACCAGCCAGTAGCCGACCAAGGTCAGGCGGAAACCGCTCTTGGTGTCGTCGAGACCACGCAGCAGACCCACGCCGATGTTCTGGGCGCAGTCGACGAACTGCATGACGGCGGCCACCATGAGCAGGCCGGTGGCGATGGAGAGCGCCGCTCCGCCCTCCGCGCCGAGGAACGGGCGCAGAACCAGGTCGGGCAGTGCGAGGTACAGCACCGCGACGAGGGCCATGACGGCAGCCCCGCAGGCGAGGGCGGCTCGCGCGATGCGCCGGGCCTGGCCGGCCTGCCCCAGGGCGATCTGTCTGCTCACGCCGATCGAGGCGGCGTGCGACAGACCCACGGAGACCTGGAAGACGATGTAGACGAGCTGGTTGACGGCGGTGTGCGCGGCCAGGGCGGCGGTGCCGGACGTGCCGATGAGCAGAGCGACGACAGAGAAGAACCCGGCCTCGGAGCCGTAGGTGGCGGCGATCGGCAGACCGAGCCCGGTCAGCCGGCGCACCGTCGCGGGACGGGCCCGCCAGAAGCGAAGAGTGAGCGCCGGGGCCAGCTCCGGGTCCCGGCGGGCGGAGACGTACAAGGCGACGAAGGTCGCCAGGTAGACGGCACTGGTCGCGGCGCCGATCCCGGCCAGCCCGAGCGGTCGGACGAGTGCGGCGTTGAGTGCGGCGTTGACCACGATCGAGGCCAGGGTGATGCGCAACAGCGCCTGCGGGCGGCGCATGCCGACGGTGAACTGCCGAAGCGCCTGGAACCACAGGCAGGGCAGCAGGCCGGGCGCCAGCGCCCACAGCATCGGCCGCATGCGCTCGATCACCGCCGGCTCCTGCCCCAGCAGGGCGACGACTTCGCCGATCAGCACCATGGCCGCGCCGCCGACGAGACCCGCGATGGTCGCCAGCGCCATCGCGGCGCGGACCAGGTCGCCGACCTCCTCATCGCGCGCGTGGGCGGCGGCGACCTGGTTGCCGACCGCCGTCACCAATCCGACGCCCATGGTGCGCAGCTGGTTGAAGATGACCATCGCCAGCCCGCCTGCCGCAAGCGCCTGCACGCCGAGCATGCCGAGCATGAGGGTGTCGGTGGTGGTCAGCGCCACCTGGGCCAGCTGGGTGAGGGCGAGGGGTACGGCGAGTCCGGCCAGTTCGCGTACGTCGTGGCGCAGGGGGGACGTTGTCACGCCGTTTTCTCTCCCTTTAGGATAGGCAAACCTAAGTAAGACTATCGGTGCGAATGAGGATGAAGTGGACCTGAGCAGGCGTCAGCTTCTCATGACCGCAGGAGGGGCGAGCTTAGCGGCGCTGCTCACGGCCTGTGGTAGCGGGTCGGAGCCCGGCTCCGCCCCTGCGGCCCAGCAGGCTCAGGCGAAACCCGCCAGTGGGGGCACACTGCGCGTCGGCGCGCTGGGCAAGGCGAGCGCGATCACTCGCGACCCCCACGGAACGCAGGCCAACGAGAGCGACTATCTGATCATCAGTCTGGTCTACGACACGCTGACCGTCCCGGGCGCCACCGCCAATACCGCACCCCGCCTGGCCGGCGAGTGGAAGGCGGACAAGGACGTCAAGACCTGGCGGTTCACGCTGGCGCCGGGCGCGACCTTCCACGACGGCACGCCGGTGACCGCCGAGGACGTCGTCTGGTCGCTGCGCCGCCTGCGCGACACCCCCGCCGGTCCCGCCCGGCTGCCGGGCGTCACGTCCGCGAACATCAAGGCGGACGGGGACGCCGTCGTGCTCACCTCCGACTACCCCAACGCCGACCTGCCGCTGATGATGCGGCTGACGACGTTCGTGATGAAGAAGGACACCACGGAGGTGGCCAGCGCGCCGGGCACCGGCCCGTTCAAGCTCGACTGGTACCGCGACGGCAACGCCCGACTGGTCCGCAACGACAGCTGGCACGGGGGCAAGCCGCACCTCGACGCGATCGAGGTGAAGATCTTCGAAAGTCCGCAGGCCATGGCCAACGCGCTGCTGGCCGGGCAGATCGACGTCGCCTCCAACGTGGGCGCCGTCGCCGCCCGCGTCGCCGCCGGCCGGCCCGACGTGCAGGTGCTGCGCAGGCCTGACGACATGGCGATGCCGATCGTCATGCGCACCTCCGAAGGCAGCCCGTACGCCGACCCCCGGGTCCGCGAGGCACTGCGGCTGGCCGTGGATCGTGACGCGATGGTCAAGCAGGTGCTCAGCGGGTACGGCAAGGTCGCCAACGACGTGCTCGGCACGGGCGACCCCGTCTACGCCAAGGATCTGCCGCAGCGCGCGCGTGATCTGGCCCGGGCCAGGCAACTGCTGCAGGAGGCCGGTTTCGACCTGTCCAAGACCTACCCGCTGCACACCACCGACGACATCGCGGGACTTGCCGAGTCCGCCGCGCTGTTCGCCACCCAGGTACGTGAGGCGGGCGTGCAGCTCGAAGTCGTCAAACAGGACTCCGGCGCGTTCTGGGACAAGACCTGGCTCAAGGGCGACCTGTACACCACCTACTGGGGCACCAACGACTCGGTGCTGTTCTTCGCCAGCAAACTCCTGCTGACCGGCGCCGGGCAGAACGAGTCGGGCTGGAGCGACACCGCGTTCGACCAGGCATACAAGGAGGCCGTGGGCACCCTGGACGAGGCCGCCAGGGCCAAGGCGCTGCGCACGCTGCAGGAGATCGAGCACGAGCGCTCCGGATACGTGCTCTGGGGCATGGCCGACGGTATCGACCTGGCCGGAGCGACCGTCCGCGACCTGCCGAAGCTACCCGGGTACGGACGCGTGCAGCTTGAGCGGGTATGGCTGGCTCGCTGACCGCGCTGCGGCTCGGCTGGCTTCTCGCCCGCCGGGCCGGCCTGCTCGCGATCCTGCTCGCGCTGGTCTTCGTCGTCGTGGAGGCGCTGCCGGGCGACGCCGCCGACGCGACCGCCGAGCGCGGAGAGAGCACCGCCGACGTCGCCCGGCGACGTACCCTGCTCGGCCTCGACCAGCCGGTGTTCGTACGGTTCCTGCGCTGGATGGCCGGACTGCCCACCGGGGATCTCGGTGTCTCCGCCCGCGGGGAGAAGGTCTGGAACCTGCTGGCGGGGCCGCTGCCCAACACGCTTCTGCTCGGCGGCGTCGCTCTGGCCGTCACCATCGCCACCGCGCTCGCCGTCGGCTGCTGGGCCGCGCTGCACCCGGGATCGTGGACCGACCGGGTGATCTCGGCCTCGGCCACGGCGGTGCTGGCCCTGCCCGAGTTCGTGATCGCGGTGGCGCTGGTGCTGGTGTTCGCGCTGTGGACGGGCCTGCTTCCGGCGGCGACGCTGGCCGGGGCGGACGGTTCCCCCGCCTCGTGGACGATGCTGGTGCTGCCGGTGCTGGCACTGGCCATCCCGCAGATCGGCTGGAACGCGCGGATCGTGCGCGGCGCGATCGCGGACGAGGCGCGAGCGCCGCACGTGGTCGCCGCCGTCCTCGACGGCCTGCGGCCCCGGCGCATCCTCACCCACCACCTGCTGCCCGGCGCGCTGCCCGCCATCGCCGTGGGCGCGGCGACCTCCACCGGCATGCTGCTGGGCGGCGCGGTCGCGGTAGAGACGATCTTCAACTATCCCGGCGTCGGCACGCTCCTCGCGGGAGCCGTGGCAGACCGCGACACCCCGATCATCGCCGGCGTGGTGGCATTGACCGGGCTCGCGATCACGTGCGTGCTGCTGATCGCCGACCTGATCCGCTCCTGGGCCGCAGGAGGCCGCCTGTGATGCGCCTGCTGCCCGCGCTCGTCCTGCTCCTGCTCGCATTGGGCGGACCGCTCCTGGCTCCCCTGCCGATGGATCAGCCGGTCACCATCCCCTACGGGCTCCCCGGAGCCGACGGCACGTTGCTCGGCGGAGACCAACTCGGCCGCGACGTCCTCAGCAGGCTCCTGTACGGGGGACGCGACCTGGTCCTGTCCTCCATCGCCGTCGCGCTGCTGGTCACGGCCATCGCGGCCGTGCTGGGCGTGGCCGGAGCGCTGCGTCCCGCCTTCGGCCGGTTCATCGAGCGGGCAACGGACGTGTTCATGCTGCTGCCCGCCGTCCTGGGCATCCTGCTGGTCACCCAGGCATGGCCGCACGGCGGCCCGTTCGCCCTCGTGGCCGCCGCCGTCGCGCTCGGCGTCCCCTTCGCCGTCCGGTTCATGACCGCCGCCGCGGCGCCCGTCGTGGCCACCGGCTACGTCGAAGCGGCCATCGCCGGTGGCGAGCGGACCTGGCATCTCATCATCCGCGATGTGCTGCCGAACCTGCGCTCCACCGTTCTCGCCCTGTTCGGGCTACGTTTCGTGGAAGGGGTCTACGTGATCTCCACTGCCGCCTTCCTCCAGATCGGCCCCCAGCCCCCGGCCGCCGACTGGGCGCTGATGATCCGCGAGAACAGCGCCGGGCTCGTCCTCAACCCGTGGGCCGTGCTGGCGCCTGGCATCGCGATCGCCGCGCTGGCGCTGAGCGTCAACCTTGCCGCCGGGGCGCTGGCCCCCAAGGCACGTACATCGGAGGTGGCACTCCTATGACCCTCTACGCGGCGGCGACCAGCCTGAGCGTGGCCGCCCCCGGCGGGCCCGAGCTGCTGGCGGGCGTCAACCTGACCGCCCATCCCGGGCGCGTCCTGGCCCTGGTGGGCGCCTCGGGCTCGGGCAAGACCACCCTGCTGCGCGCGCTGCTCGGAGACCTGCCCCCGCGCACCGTCCGCCAGGCGGGAGAGGTACGGGTGCTCGGCGTGGACGTGTTCGGCTGCGGCCCGGACGCGCTACGCGAGCTGCGGCGCAGCCGACTGGCCTTCGTCGGGCAGGACCCAGGCTCGGCGCTCAACCCCAGGATGCGGGTGGCCGCCGTCGTCGCCGAGACCGGCACCGGCCTGACCCGTGACGACGTCGTCGGCCTGCTCAGCGAGGTCGGCCTGGCCGGAATCCCCGGCTTACTCAGGCGCAGGACCGTCGAGCTCTCGGGTGGCCAGCAGCGCAGAGTCGCCCTGGCCCGGGCGCTGGCCCGTCGGCCGGATCTGCTGCTCCTGGACGAGCCCACCGCGGGGCTCGACCCCACCGCGCGCGCCGAGATCGGCGCGCTGCTGCGGCGTCTGGCCAGGGAACGGGGAATCGCCGTGGTGATGTCCTGCCACGACCGGGAACTGGTCACCCAGGTTGCCGACGACGTCCTGGAACTGGCCGGTGGCGGCCCCTCCGAGCCGTCCGTCTTCCGGCCGCCACGGCGCTCCAAAACACCTGGTCATGAGGACGGCCTGCGCGCCGAGGGGCTGACCGCGCACGTGGGGGCCGCGCACTTGCACGTGCTGCGCGGCGTCGACCTGCACGCGCCCTCAGGAGCCACGGTCGGCGTCGTCGGTCCCTCTGGCTCGGGTAAGACCACGCTGCTGCGCGCCCTGGTCGGCCTGCACCCGCGCTCGGGCGGCTCACTCACGCTGGACGGCCTCGCCCTGCACCCCGACGTGCGACGCCGCGGGCAGGACTTGCGACGCCGGGTGCAGTTCGTGCCGCAGAACCCGATGGGAGCGCTGAACCCTTCGACCACCGTTGGCGCAGCCATGCTTCGGCCGGTACGGCTACACCGTCGACGCCCGCACTCGTCGGGACGGGAGCGCGTGGGCGAACTGCTGGAACAGGTCGGGCTGAGCCCCGACCACGCCGACCGATATCCGCACGAACTGTCCGGCGGCCAGCGTCAACGGGTCTCCATCGCACGAGCCCTCGCCGCCGAACCCGACGTCCTGATCTGCGACGAGGTCACCTCTGCCTTGGACGACGGCACCGCCCGCGCGGTCATGGACCTCCTGACCAGCCTGCGGGAGACACAGGGAACGGCCGTGATCTTCGCCTCTCACGATCTCCGACTCGTCAAGGAGTACGCCGACAGCGTGGTGGCGATATGACTGGAACATTGCCGAGAAGGCGAGAGGACCTCCCGGTCCTGCCGCAAGCAGTGGCCCCGGAAGCGATTCGGCGCCGAGACCGCAGGGCGAGGTGGCAAGGGATCCGGACCTGTCAGGGTCTATGACCACGACTCGCCGGAGCAGGCGGGTCCTGATGAGTTCGGGAGGGAAGATCTCCGTCGAACCGCTTGGCGGGCGCCCGCGACTACGAGACACGATCAGACCACGCCGTGGCCATGATCCGTCTGGCGTCCATCGACAACCTCGCCCGACGCATAACCGGCGAATGCGCCCCAACCTGGCGATACGCGTAACCGGCAATCAATCACAAACTTCGCACTTCGGACGCCCTCTCGCGGCGTTGCCCCCTACCCGGTGAGGCACTGCTGCACGACCGGGCCGAGGCGGGCCACCAGTTCATCGGTGGACGCGGACGCGATCGGCTCGAGTCGTACGATGTAACGCGCTACTGCGAGGCCCAGGATCTGGACGTTCACCATGCCGGCCCGTAGCGCGGCGTCAGGCGTGTCGAGCATCGCCGCAAGCCGACTGGTGATTTCCCGGTCGATGAATTCGCGGAGTAGTGCTTCGGACGCCTCGTGAGTGGGGGCTGACCGGGTGAGCATCACGAGCGGCGTGCGGCTGGATTTGTCCAGGTTCTCCAAGAGCGTCCGGATGATGCGTTCGCCGATGTCATCGAGGCCGCCAGTGAAGATCGATTCGATGGCTGACAGCAGATGGGGGGGCATCTCCGTGGCCGCGGCGAACACGCCCTGCTTGGTTTTGAAGAAGTAGAACACCATGGCCGGATCGACCCCCGCCTGGGCGGCGACAGCGCGCACGGTCGTGCCGCCATAGCCGTGCTCGCGGAACAGCGCGCGGGCGGCTTCCAGGATCCGTTGCCTGCTTTCCGCGCCGGATCGCCAGCGTCCGGGGCGAGCAGAGGGACTGTGTTCTGTCATGGCAGGGCGAGTCTATCGGTTCTTTCCTCATCGATTGGTGAAGCTGTTTGCCCGGTACGTGATACCTTGAACTTCATCAATCGGTGAAGAAAGGTCGGCAGGGTGAAGGTGGTCGTGGTAGGTGCGGGGCTTGGCGGGTTGACGCTGGCCCACGGGTTGCGACGAGCAGGAATCGAGGTCGTGGTATACGAGCGGGAAGGGAAGCAGGGGCGCCCGCAGGGCATCAGCCTGCACTTCGACGACCGCGGAACGGCTGCGCTGCGGGCGTGCCTGCCGCCGCCGCACGTGGCGATGGCGGAGGCCACCATGGGCGGACCGCGCGTACAGAGGCTGCTCCTGTCCGAAGCGGATGGAAGGCTGGTGGTCGAGCGGAGCCATCCGCTGGACGGCGCATCGGGGCCGGCGCGGCCCGGTCGGCAGGTACACCGGCCGCTGTTGCGGGCGGTGTTGCTGACCGGGCTGGAGGACACGGTGCGGTTCGGGGCGGAGTTCACGCGGTTCGAACAGCGGCCCGACGGGACCGTCCGATCGTGGTTCGCCGATGGCAGCACGGACACCGCGGACGTGCTGGTCGGTGCGGACGGCGTCGGTTCGGCCGTTCGCCGCCAGTACCTGCCTCACGTGCGGGTGGTCGACACGGGGAAACGCATGCTGATGGGCGCGACACCACTGCGGGCCATGGCCGGTACCGGGCTACCCGAACTGATCGGCCACAGCCCCGCCAACGTACAGGCGCACGGCATGATGATGGCGATGGGCGTGCTGCGGTTCAGCCGGCCGCCGGTCGCCGCGAGTCAGGAGTGGCTGCCTGCCCTGCGCTCCCGCGTCGTCACCGATGCCGAGGACTACATGATGTGGGCGCTGCCCGTCACGCAGGAACTTCTCGGTTCGGCCGAATCGCCGGCCATGGTGTGGCGCCGAGCCCAGGAAGTGTCCGCCGGTTTCCACCCGACGTTGCGGATGGTCGTCGACAACGCCTGGCCGAACCTCACCGTCGCGCTGCGGGCCGGGCTGATCCCGCCGATGCCGGCATGGCCGGCTGCTCCGGTGACGGTCATCGGCGATGCGATCCACGTGGCACCGGGTTTCGGCGGCAACCTGGCGATGCAGGATGCGCACCGCCTCCGCGATGAACTGGTCCAGGCCTCCCGTGGGCAGCAGAGTCTGCGCGCCGCGATCGGTGCTTACGAGGACGCGATGCGCCGCGACAGCTTCCCCGCCCCCGACGTCAACGGAGGCACCCCCCGTATGGTTCCCACCCCCGGCGGATCTGGCGGATCTGGCGGATCCAATGGTGCGGGGGTCGGCACATGAACTTCAACCTGCTGACGCAGAAGTCGCTGTCCTTGTTCGCAGTAGTGGGCGGCTGGCGCACGCTCGCGGAAGCCATTGCATCCCGAGCGCTGTTCGTAGTCGCCTATCTGCTGACCGACCGAGTAGTGATCTCCGCCCTGGTCGCAGTCGGCGGTGTGTTCGTCTTCGCGGTGGCCCGGGTGTGGACCGACCGAAAGTACTGGCAGGCAGCCGGAGGGCTGCTCTCGGTGGGCGTGTCTGCGTTCTTGGCCGGGAGTAGCGGGGAGGGGGTCAACTTCTACCTTGTCGGTGTGCTGACCAGCGTGGTCGGCGCGGTCGTGTTCCTGGTATCCATGCTGGTGGGGTGGCCGTTGATCGGGGTGGTGGTGGGGCAAGCGCGCGGTGAACGGTTCGCCTGGCGGCGCGATCGTGCGAGGCGGCGCCGCTACCAGAAGTGCACAGCGGTCTTCGCGGCGAAATTCGCCCTCGGCACGACGTTGATGTTGCCTCTGTACCTGGCCGGGAACGTGATCGTGCTCGGGATCGCCAGCACACTGCTGACCATGCCCGCAACCGCCGCCTGCGCCTATGCGAGCTGGCGGATCCTGCGCGCCGAAGCGGACCCCACGGGGGCTGAACCCGCAGCTCCCATGCCGATCCGCGGTTAACGGCCGCAACCGGTTCGGCCGTTGGATGTTCCGGCACGCCGCACCTTCTACAACACCGTCCGGCTGCACGGGGGCATCGGCTACGTCACCCCCGACGACGAACACCACGGCCACGGTGAAGCGATCCGGGCGCCCGCCGCACCGGGATGACGGCCGCACACGAGGCTCGGGTTGCAGCCCGGCGAGAACTACGCCAAGATCCCCCATAATCCCGCCCACGGCTGGTGGGTATTTCCGGCCCGTTCTGGTGCATTTTCTCTGACACACCGCGGTCCGTCGAATGAGCGGCCAACAGGATGGCGCTTCTCTCCCCTCGTGAGCACAATCAAGCCTTGGCCCAAGCGATCCCGCTGCGCACCGTTCCTGATCAATCAGTCACTGACCTGAACATACGCCGACGAGACCGGCACATGCCGCTTGAACTGCATGGATGGGGTCTTTGGCAGGCGCAGGGTCCAGGAACGATCCCTGTCCGTCCAGGTCGGTTCGATCAGTGGGAGTTCCCGCCGACGAGGCTGTGATGGAGTACACGCGAGGGTCGTCAGCGCTGGTCAGCGCCGTTTCGAGGGGTTCGTGCACCGGTCCCGGGTCGTGCCGATCCATCCTTGCATGATCGTCGTAGCGCAACGGTGAGCTCCATGACCGCCGCTTCGCTCGGAACGGGCTGCGCCGCCGGCCCGGAGGCGCAGCCCACCGAGAGTCCGTTCCAGTCATTCTGGTGGGCGACAATCCGCATGCGGGCCGCAAGATGCGCTCGGCACTGTGTTGATCAAGCAGCCGGTCGACGGATGCCTCGGCCATCGCCTCGATGGGCTGTCGTACCGAGCTCAGTGCGGGCCAGGAGTACTCGGTCTCCCGTGATCCGTCGAAGTAAACAATGGCGATGTCCTCCGGAACCTGTCCCCTCATGCTCGTGCAGAGGTCGGAGGAGGCGAAGATCGCGCCGGGCCGGTCGTCCGCCGCGGCGAGTTCGAGGCCGGCCCGGTAGCCGCCTTCGCGGGTGAACGGCGCGTACAGGCCTGGCGAGGCGAGCACGCCGTGTGTGGCGCAGGCGTCGCGCCAGCCACGATGCCGCGGCTCCTCGGCTCCGCCTCCGATCCCCGTGATCGCGCCGCTTTCTCGACGGCGTGGGCGAACTCCGTGAAGTCCAGGGTGACGGGTGGAGCTGGACTTGAGGGCGCGCGCGGCGTGCCACATCCCTGCGCGTGACCTTGCGGCCCGGGACGCCTTCGTGCTCCCCGGGCCGCGAGTCGTCAATCCGCCTAGATTATCTACCGCAACGGACTGCCGACGGAGACGGGAGCGTCCCCGAGATCGGGTATCGAGAGACGCTCGCCGCCGCGAAGGGCCGATTCCTGCGCGACCAGGCCGGGCAGCGTGAAGCGGGCGGCGGCCCACGCGTTGACCGTCGGCAGGGTGCCGGCCCCGACGGCGCGGACGAAATCGTCGACCAGGAGCTGATGGCTCCCCTCGTGTCCGTTCGGCGCCACTTCGAACTCGGCGGGCAGACGTACGATGTCCTCGTCGTGCACCGGAGCGTGCCCCGAGGTGAACGCGGCGCGCAGCGACGGTGAGACATCGGCGAGCAGCGGATCGTCGAGGCTCAGGGTCGGCCGGGTCTCGATCAGTTCGGACACGTCTTTCGCCTCGTTCTTGTCCTGCCAGATCGAGGTGGTGGCCAGTTGCTCGAAGCTGCCCTCGGTGTCGAAGACGCCGTCGCCTCTTTCGTCGTGAACGCCGATGCAGCTGACGCTCACCGCGTGGCTCGGGATCGCCCCGAGCACTCCGCCGATGGAGTGGGTGGGGTACCACATGGGCGGGTAGCTGGCCGTCGCCTTCCAGCCTGCACCGCCGCTGAAGCGGTAGGCGTCGTAGAAGCCGAGGTCCATGTCGTGCAGGTAGTCGCCCTCGGCGTAGAACACCCGGCCGAACTCTCCCGCGGCGAGCTTCTGCCGCGCGAAGACGGTGGCGGGGTTGTAGTAGCTGGTTTCCCCCATCATGTACGTCAGGCCCGTTTCACGTACCGCGTCGATGATCGAGGAGATCTCCTCCCGCGACACCGCCATCGGCACCGCCGAGTAGACGTGCTTGCCGGCGCGCAAGGCCTGCACGAC